>JBPCOE010000133.1:0-12230 GCA_051000605.1 Jatrophihabitans sp. | reverse complement strand
AAGTCGATGCTCCTGTGACTGATGTGGCGTGAGTGTTGTCCAAGATGAGCAGGAGGCGGCCTGTGCGTCGACCCAAGGATCGGGTCGCGGCGGCGATGTTCGGGCCGAGTTGGTGGGTCCTGATCAGGCCGATCGAGATGTTCCTCAGCGTGGCCATCACCCGCGGGGCGTTGCCGGTGCGGACCTGAGAGGCGTCTTCAGCGAAGGTGGTGTCGCGGACGTGATGGATCTGGTTCTCGATGGCCCAGTGGCCACGGATCAGCTGCGCCAGCGCGGAGGCGGTGATGTCGTCCCAGCCCAGGCTGGTCACCGCGTACACGACCTCCCGGCTGGTCTTCCCGGTCCGGACGTGGCTTCGGGTGCGGATCACCCGGACCGCGAGGCGGGCGTGGGGGAAGCCGATCCCGGCCGCGACGGAGACCACTTGCAGGGTGCGGTGTTCGCGCCGGCCGTGGCCCTTTCCGTGCTCGTCGTGGACGATCGGAACCTGCGCCCAGGGCAGGCTGCGCAGCTGGGCGTGCAGGGTGGGTTGGTTGCCCTTGACGACAAAAAGGTAACGGCCGTGGTGGCGGTGCAGGTAGGCGGCGTGCGCCCGCTGGGTGTGCAGTGCGTCCGCGGTGACGACCACGTTGGCCAGGTCGAGGCGGTCCAACACCGTTGCGAAAGCAGCGATCTCGAACCCTTTGGACGGCGCCAGGACCTGCCCGAGCGGGACCCCGCTGACATGGTCCACGATGGAGAACAGGTGCACCCGAGACCCGTCCGGCCCGAGTGCGCCGCGGCAAGTTTTGCCGTCCACCGCCACCGCGCGGAAAGCGGCCGGCACCGGCGGGGGTGGGGCCATCGCGGCCAGCCATGCGTGCAGGACGGCGTCGATGATGTCGGGGTCGACCAGCAGCAACACTCGCCGGATCGTCGACACGCTCGGCGGGCGACGGCGGACCCCGACCCGGGCCAGCACCCACGCGGGCTGGTCGGCTGCCCAGCCGGTGATCCCGGCCAGGCTCTTGGCGCCGGCCAGCACAGCGGCCAACGCCACCACCAAGACCGTGGCCAGCTCGTGGCGTCGGCCACGGCGACCCCGCGGGTCAGGCAGGGTCGACAACACCTGCCACGCCGCTACCGGCAACCCAACAGCAGGGCGCAAACGTCCCGGCGGGAGTGCTTCCACAGCAGGGATGAGGAAAGATACGGGTGCGGGCACGGCAGGCCTCCGAGCCGATCGTCATGGACCTTAGACACCCACAACGATCCCGGCACCTGTCGTGCCCGCCCTGCTTGTACCTCCCCACGGCGTGTCAGCCCGGCGCCACGCCGTTACAGCGACTTTGAACTGGCCCTGCCTCGAACCCACCCATTTGGACCAGCAACCGTTTAACGGATTGCATTGTGCTGCAACGCAATCCGCAATGCCGGAAATGCCTGAGCGCGTTCGGGACGAAGAGGCCGCAGGTTCAAATCCTGTCACCCCGACCATTGTTTGCGTGCCCTCCAGGTTTCTGCCTTCGGGCGCGGACCCAGATCTATGAAGCCGGCGCCGAAAGTCCGCGACTGCAACGGCAAGCTCCCGTCGGGGACCTGCCCGGCCAGCCGAACCAATTCATCGCCTTCCACACTCACGTAAACAGTCCTAAATCGCGCAGGAGACTTGCGTCCGCCACACCCAATGCGCTCCTCGTGGGGCTATTCCGTTTCGGGCAGAGGCCGGTGAAGGTGTGGGCAAGACGGTCTCTCTGCGATCATTCATACGACGCCGCCCCACCGTCGTCCAGGTCCAGCTCGGGCTGCTCGTCGTACCCGATCGACAGCGCAGCCACCTCGCTCCGCGGACGGTAAGCCGGATCGAGTCGGACGAGGTCCCACTCGTTGATCCAGGCCCGAACGTACTGACGCATCCGAGTGGCGCCGAGCCGCTCGAGCCCGGCGACGTCCGGGGCGTCCCACCCGAAGGCCTGGCTGTGCAGCGCCTTGAGCTGGCGGTAGGTCCGTTCCAATTCGGCGGAATCGGGCGGCTGGAGCAGCACCGTGTCACGCTCGATCAGCCGCATCCCGGTCTCGGCGCGCGCGGCGATCTCGTCCCATTGCGGTTGTTGTTTGTCCCGCAGCTTGCCCGGAACAAGCTGCTTGTCTTTCTTCTCGGTCAGCACGGCGGCGTCGAAGTCGTCTGTCATCGCCAGGAGGGTCGCCAACGGGCCGCCCGGATCGTCCGAGTCGCGCAGCAGCCAGTCGGCGAGCTGCGCGTACGAACGTCCGCGCTGCAGCAGGGTGTACCGGCCGATGAGCTCCACCTCGTCGAAGAGGATCACCCAGCCCTCGCAGCCGGCCGCGACGAACAGCCGGGCGAGGAACCGGAATCGTTGGACCGCGAGCTCCCGCACCGGGACGGCGGTCAAGGCCCTGCGGCCCTCGCCTGCGAGCTTGGCCTCGCGCCGCAGGTCGGCCACGGCGAGCCGGTCGCCGGACCAGAACCGGATGATTGCGTCGGCGAAGTCGTCGCCCGCCGCCTGCGCGCGTGGGAAGAGGCTCACGGTCAGCGCGAAGCGTTCGTCGACCGGCCCCCCGCTGGCCCAGCGCAATAGCTCGGCGTAACGGGGACTGCTCGGCTCGAGCCCGGCCGCAGCCTCGGCCACCGCGCCGACGGCGCCGTTCGGGCTGATCGCGGATTCGACCGCGGCGCGCAGTACCTTCGCCGGGTCGTGCAGCGGTGTCTCCTTGCTGATCACCACGCGGCTGACGGCGAAGCCGCGATTGAGCGCAACGTGCGTCAGGTGTTCGAGTAGGTGACTCTTGCCCGACCCGAAGCCGCCGCCGAGCAGCAGGCCCCGATGTTCCGACGGCCGGACGGTGCCCACTGCGCCGAGCAGTTCGGTGAAGCGGTCCTCGATCTCGCCCTGACCGGTACCGAGGGCGGCGACACCGTCGCGGCTGGGCACTCCGGAGCGCAATGCCTCCACCGCCCGACGGGCGGCGAGTCGGTCTGCCGTACTCACGCCCTCACTCCGTTCGGGCCGCCGAAGGCCCCATACCTTCTGTTCGCACCGCTTGCGTCGCTCACGCTGTCGCCTCGAGACGTGTTTCCAGCCGCACCAGGGCGGCGAACGGGTTGGCCCGACGCCGGTCGCGGACCTCGTCGACGACGCGAAGCTGCAGGGCGCGGTAGGCGGGCAGCCCTCGGGCGTCGTCGGATGCGAGCTCGGGTGGCAGCGCCGCCGCGACGAACACCGCGCGCAGGTTGTCGGTGGCGTCCACCAGCTGCCGCAGCAGTTCATAGGCGTCCAGGACGGCGGCCTTGCTGTAGTAGAACCCGGTCCGTTCGTCGACAGGTGGCCGGCGCGAAACCGCGATGCGCGCAAGGTCGAGGTCCAGCACCAGCCCAGCGCCAGTCACCCGCGACCGCCACGCGGCCAGTGAGACGAGCATCGAGCGGGCGTTGTGCCGCCCGATCCGCGCGTACAGCGAGGCCGAGCGCAGGTCGCGTAACGCGACCGGCTCTACCCGCAACCACGCCAGCACCGCGTCGCGCTCGGACGCCACGACCTCACCGGTGCCGAGCTCGGCCTGGCACAGCCGGAGAACGGCCAGCCGGAACTCCCGGGCCAGCGACGGGTCGCGCAGCACGGTCCCTTCGAGTTGGCGCCGCATGCTGCGGGCGGCCTCCCGCGGATCGACGTCGTGATGCTCGGCGACGGTCGCGACGGACAGCACATCCGGGCGGGGCGCGGCCAGGCCGAGCTCGTCCCACGCGTCCGCCACCTCACGCCGCGCGAGCTCAGCCCAGTCCAGCTGCCGCGCAACGGTGGCGTACAGCTGATCGATCATATGCACACGCACCTCGCCGGCATCCACCGCGACGTAGAGATACCCCTGGTCCGCCGCCGCGACAGCCAGCTGCTGGTGCCAGCGCGTGGCGACGTCGTCGCTGCCGGTGACGACGAACCGGACCGCGGCACCGCCGCCGCGCACGTAGTCGCTCAGGTAGTGCGTGGCGATGAACTGCGCGTAGGTCTGCGCAGACAGTCCGGTGCCACCCAACGGCAGCCCGCTATTCGCTCCGCAAGCGTCGCTCACGGCGCGGCCGGGTCGAACGCGATACCCCAGTACTGCTGCTGCTGGCCGCTCTTCGCGACCGTGCTCAGCACGCCCGACGTCCGGGTGCCGGTGCTGGCCGCCCAGCGCAGCGTGCGCCCGGTCGAACCGACCTCGGTCTCCCCGCTCTGGTCGAGTAGGTACAGATCTCGTGTGAACTCCGGCTTGGAGTACTCACGCGCCTGCCCGGGCAGCAACGTCAGCACCGCGTAGACGTCCTGCAGCCGCACGACGGCGCCCCGCGCCTTGCCCTGTTGAGCCACCACGAGTTCGTAGCCCGCGAGCAGGCTGGCCAGGAACGGCCCCGTCTTGAATCGCGGACCGGCGTTCTGGGCCCGTTGCAGTTGAGCCACGACTGCCGAAGGGCGCAGCCCGCGAACTCGCCGACGATCGACGTCCAAGGCCAGCTCGCCGGGCAGGATCCGCACGATCGACGGGTAGCACAGCAGCCGATCGTCCTCTTCGAACATGGCGACGCCGGCCTCCGCCGCGGACGCGAGCAACTCCTTGGCGTACGCACCTGAGGACAACAGCTCGCTCTCGTCCACGTCGTAAGACTCGGTCGTGTCGGCAACTGCCTGTTGCAGCTCGCGAACGGCGTCGGTCGCCGCGTCGAATGCGCGACGAAGGTCGCGCACCTGCCCGGACGCTGCGGAGCTGCGAGCGCGCTTGAGCTCCCGGGTCACAGCGGCGGCCGTCCGCGTGGCGGCCTGGATGTCGTTCTCGGCCCGGGCGAGCGCGCCCTCGAACCTCATCGCGTCGGTGGTCAATGCCGGCTCCTCTTCGGTGTGCGCGCCACGCTACCCAACGCACCCGACAGCAAGTTCGCGTCCAGCAGGAAAGGTCATGCCGGACGAGCGATCGGCACCTCGCGCTCGTTCACGATCGCGGCCGCGTAGTCGAGCGCTGCCAGCATATCGGCGAGTTCCAGGTAGGGGTAACGGCGTCAACCGGCGTCCGGCGGCCAGCTGACTCAGCACCAGCAACAGACGCGAACGCGCCGCCGACAGCCCGATCAACGCGTGCAATTCTCGGCCGCGTTGGATCTGCGACAACTGGATCAAGTCGCGATCGTTGATGCCTGCACACTGGATGACCTTGCCGCGAGAGGGCGCAGTGAGGAAGTCCGACGAACCAGTGAGTGCGTACTGGCCCGGTGCTGGGTCCCGGCGACGGCGGACGTGATCACGCGGACCAGCGGTTTCCGCCCCGCTGGATCGCGTCGATCACGATCGGGAAACGCCAGCCGGATGACCGCTATGAACAAGGCTGGCTGTCGGCCGTGACGGCCATCGGGTTGACGCCCGGCTGCCGCCAGATGACCGGCGAGCCTGCCCCGGCCGGCTCCTGCAGATGCAGGACGATCGTCTGGGTGGTGCCACGCGGCAGTTCGAGATCCATCCGGAAGATCGGGTGGCCGAGATCCCGCTGGACGTTGGCCGTCGTCGGCGCCCCGTTGAGAGTGGCGCTGAGCAGTTGCGCGCCGCTCGTCGCGTAGTAGTCGAGCAAGGTCCGGTTGTCGCCGGGCCGGACGTTCGGCGGCTTGTTCTTGTCTATCCGCCCGGTGACGTAGGTCGACAGCCCCGAGGCAGGCGCATCGTTGGTCAGCGTCATCGTGACCAGGACGTCGCGCTGCGCGTCGCACCCGCTGCGGTGATAGGTCAGCGTCCGGGTCAGGTAGTAGTCCAGCTTGCCGGCCGCTGCGTTGTTGAGGATCGGAGCGACGAGCGGGCGGTTGTCCTGCGGGATGACGCCACCGTAGGACGTCTCCGCGAGCCGGGCCTCGACCGCCGGATCCGAGCTCCATACCTGCAGCCGCTGCTCCTTCGAAGACTGTACGAGCGCCTGCGCGAGGAGGGGCGTGTTTCCGCGTCCGCTGATCAGTTGTTTGGACGCGCCCTTGAGGATCGACACCAGGAAGGCCTTGCGCACTGTGTTGTCCGTGAACAGCGCGTACTCGTCACGCTCGGTGAGCGGCACGACGTCTTGCGCCGTGAGCACGCGTCCGCCCGGCAACGTCACCGGGCCTGTAGCGGTCAGGAAGTAGCTCAGCACCTGCGGATCGAGCGCCATCGCGCCGTCCACGTGTTCCCCGCTCACCTGCTGCCACATCTTCGCCCAGATCTGCGCCGTGTACGGGAAGTCCGGGCTCACGTTGGAGTCGAGGATCGAGTTCGTGGGGTCCGAGGCGGCGTACGCGGCTTTGTAGCCCGGGCCGAAGTCCAGGCCGGTGACGATCCGCTGACCGGTCGCTGCCGGCAGCAACGCCGCGTCGCTCTCGAAGTGGGTGAAAGTGATCTTGCCGCGGTTGGCGACCGCGATCGCGAATGCGCCCGCCAAACCACCCGTGCCGCGGACCTCGGCCTCGTTCTGCAGACCGATGAAGTATCGCTTGGGTGCATCGGTGCCGAGCATCGTGGGCATGATGTCGGCGGCGCGGGAGGCAGCAGCGACGTAGCCGCTGATCGAGTGAAGCTGGACG
This sequence comes from Jatrophihabitans sp., assembly GCA_051000605.1. Classification (GTDB taxonomy): domain Bacteria; phylum Actinomycetota; class Actinomycetes; order Mycobacteriales; family Jatrophihabitantaceae; genus Jatrophihabitans. The sequence continues at coordinate 5,662 of JBPCOE010000133.1, read as the reverse complement.
GACAACCTGCTGCGCGTGCTGTCGACCTGGCTGAACCAGGTGCTGGTGGGCAGCCCGTCCATATGGCGGACGGCCCGATCGAGCAGCGCGGACGCGCTGCGAAGACGGGGTTGTGCGGCGGCCAGCGGGCCGAGCGCGATGGTGTTCCCGGCTCGTCGCAGCTTCGGGGGTTCGAGCGAGGTCGCCACGTCGAGCAGAGTCGGTACCCCGCGCGACCCGATCTGATCACCGGCTGCCGTCGCGCCGCGCACGACATCGAGAGGATCGCCGAAGTACGGCACCTGGGCGGCTAGCCACCAGGCCGGACCGGTGGTCAGCCGGTGCGCGCTGCGGGCCAGGTCGGGGACTGCGACAGAAGCTCGCTGCGCGTCGGGGATCCTGCCCTGAGCCACCAGGTACTTGACCTGCTGCAGCTGGGATTCCAGCGTCCGGATTCGCTGTGCGGCGATCAGACCGGTGATGACGATCCAGACCGCGCCGAGCACGACCAGGCCCCCGACGCCGTAAAGGATGCGCCGACGTACCTTGCCGTCGGCATACCGTGACGCGGTCCGAATACGCTGGTAGGCGCGGCTGCGCCGAACGCGGCGCGGCACCACATGCCGCCGCCGTCGGCGCTTATAAGGCACGAAGTGAGACCAAGGCCGGGCTCAGGCGCGCGAGGTACGGCGTCGGCGACCAGACCTCACGAACAAGGGTTCGCCGCCGACGTGGTTCGCGATGCATATCGTCCATCCGCATTTCGGCTTTCGCACGCGATCGGGGAGCTCACAGCAGACTAACGACGTGCGCGCGGCCTCGATACGCAACCACTCCGACGACACGCCGTCATGGTCAGACCAGGGCCGGCTTGACCTCGTCGAAGATCCAAGCGTAGGTGCGCTCGAGACCGTCCGCGAGGGTGATCGTGGGCTCCCAGTCGAACCGCCGCTTGATCTCGGTGTTGTCGCTGCTGCGCCCGCGCACGCCCTGCGGGGCGCTGAGGTCATGCGAGCGTTCGACCCTGATGCCCGCGATCTTCTCGACGATGTCGACCAGTTGATTGATCGTGACGAGCTCGTCGCTGCCCAGGTTGACCGGGTTCGGGTCGTCGCTGTCGGTGATGATGCGGGTGCCCCGCACGCAGTCGTCGATGTACATGAAGGTACGGGTCTGCTCACCGTCGCCCCAGATGTCGATCTCGTGCTTGCCGGTGATCGCAGCGGTGGCGATCTTGCGGCAGATCGCTGCGGGTGCCTTCTCCCGACCGCCTTCCCAGGTGCCATCGGGACCGTACACATTGTGGTAGCGGGCGACTCGCGTCTGCACACCGTAGTCCTCGAGAAAGTGTCGACACATCCGCTCGCTGAACAGCTTCTCCCATCCGTAGCCGTCTTCCGGCATCGCGGGGTAAGCGTCGCCTTCACGCAGGGCCGCGACGTTGGGGGAGGTCTGGTGCTCGGCCGCGTAGACGCACGCCGAGGACGAGTAGAAGTATCGGTCGACGGCCGTTTCCTTCGCGGCCTGCAGCACGTGCGTGCTCGTCAGGACCGACAACATGCAGGCGGCCTTATTGTTCTCGATGAACCCCATGCCACCCATGTCGGCGGCGAGGTTGTAGACGACGGACGCGCCGGCTACGGCCGAGCGGGCCTGCTCAAGCAGTGAAACGTCGCCTTGAATACTTTCCGAGTCAGCGTGGACCTGGTGCCACTCGTCGACCGGCTTGACGTCGATGGCTCGGACAGACTTACCTCCACCGAGCAGAGCCTTGACCAGGTGGCCACCGATGAAGCCGCCGGCTCCGGTGACGACTGCGTCCACCGACTTCACGTGTTGATCCCTTTCGTCGTGCCCCGAGCGGTGCCGGCATCCTCTGTGGCCGCGGAATTGCGCCGCCGGTCGTTGACTAAGGTGGCACCCGCATCGGGGCCGCCGCGCGCCCGGTCTGCGTCGGCAGCTCGTCGACGGCCGCGGCGCCCGCTGTTTCCAGCGCGCGCACCGCGCCCGGCATCCTCGTGGTAGTACGCGTAGTCGTACCCGCGGTTCCCTCGGCCCCGCGGTGTTCGGTTCAATACGACGCCGAGCAGGGTGGAATCCACTCGACGTAGGGCCCGAATGGCCCGTTCGACATTGGTGGTCGTGGTCAGGCTGTGCCGCGCCACGAGCAGGGTGCCGTCGGCAAGCGCCGCCACCTCGCAACCGTCCGCCACCGGAAGCAGCGGAGCGGTGTCGAGCACCACGTAGTCGAGCTTGTCCAGCAGCGAGCGGATGACCTCCCGGACGGCGGAGGAGGCCAGCACCTCACTGGGGTTCGGCGGAATAGGTCCGGCGGCAAGGAGGTACAGGCCGGCACCGGCGTCCTGCAGCGCGTCGGCGAGGGCGATCTGCTGGATCAGGACCGTGGTCAGCCCGACCGTACTGAGCAGCCCCAGCGCTTCGGCCGCCGTCGGCCGGCGCAGGTCGGTGTCGACAAGGCAGACGGTGAAACCGGCGTCGGCGAGCGTCGACGCGAGATTGATCGCAACGGTCGTCTTGCCTTCCCCGGCGATCGAGCTGGTGACGGCGATAACCCGCGGGTGTTCGTCGACGTTCGCGAACTGGAGGTTCGCGCGCAGCTGGCGGAAGTTCTCAGCCCGAACATTGTTTTGGCCCGCCGAGCTGGCGACCGGGTATCGCTTCGTGGTGGGGTCGTCGACGATCGCCCCCATTACCGGAGCATCTGCGAGCTTGCCGAAACCGTCGGCATCCTTGATCCGATTGTCCAGAAGGTCGCGGGCCACGGCAGCGACGGCACCGATGAGCAGGCCGAGCAGCGCTCCCAGCAAGATGTTGAGCACAGGCGTCGGGCTCGCCGGCGACGAGGGCTGCTCAGCGGGACCGGTGACGAACAGCTTCACCGAGGACGTGTACCCCTCGACGGCCTTGACCAGGCCGCGGGCGGCAGAGTTTGCGAGATCGGTCGCGCGCTTGGGCGAGCCGTCCATGGCGCCGACATCGATGATCGCCTCACCAGCGGTTGAGGACGCGGTGAGCTTGTTCGTCAGATCGCGCGACGACAGTGCCAGATGCAGATCCTGGTTGACATACTTGATCACCTCAGGCGACCCGATGACCTTCGCAAACGTCGGCACCTGAACGGTAACCACGGCATTCGCCTGGTTCTGGATCGAGGCGTCGGCAGGTGTGCTGGACACGACCAGCACCTGGGCGCTCGCTTGATAGACCTTCGGTGTCAGCTGAGTGATGACGACGGCCGCCCCGGTCGAGACCAGGATGAACAAGGCCAGAAGGAACCAGCGCTCGCGGAGTACCCGAGCGTAGGCGCTAAGCGACACTGGACAACCCTTCCGTGGCCGGCAGTGCTGCCGACGTGACCGACGACCGGAACGCCGTTTTGTTGATGTTATCGGCTCAACGCGCGACCGAACCAACGGTTGCGCTGTCGATACACATACGTAGCCTCTTGCGTCCCCTCGCGAATGCCGCCCGGTCCGGATGCGTATCCTCGGCCGCGGCACAAGCGTTGAGTCCTGGACCCGACCTGAGGAGTCCCATGCTCGCACGGCGCCGCGGCGTAGTCGCCGTCGCAGCAACGATGGCGATGATGGTCGCTGTCGAGGCGTTCGCGCTGGGGGCCCACACACTCGGCGTCGTCATCATTGCAGCGCTGGGCGGGATTGCGCTGGTACTTGTGATTGCCGCTGCCGACGTGGCCAAGATCGGGCTGGGCGCCGCGCTGCTCAGCGCGTTCACAATCAGCTGGAACGGCTGGTTCGTCGGCCCGGTACGGCCCGGCGACGTTCTCGTGCTGGTTGCGTTGATCTGTTTCGCAATCGGGGCACCGATCACCGTTTTCCGTGCACCGCCGTGGTGGATCAAGCAGCTCGCGCTCGCGCTGGTCCTCGGCTTACTGCTGATCACGCTGCTGCCGCCTGATCCAAGCTACCTCGCGCATCGAATCGTCCTGGACGCCGGGGGCAAGTCGATCCACGTCTCGAACAGTGGGCTGCCACTGCGCAACATCGGCATCGCGGCAAAGTTCATCATCGCCGTCGCCGCGATCCCGATCGCGTACACCGCGGCGGCACTCGTCGATAGGAGAGCCATCCGCTGGCTCGCGGTCGCGTTCGCCGCAGGCACGTCGCTGTCCGGTCTCACCGCCTTCCTGGACCACGTCGGCCTCCCGTCGGTCACCAAGCTCATCACCCGTGCGCCGGTCACCACCAGCCTGAGCGGACGTGCGGCCGGCTTCACCACCCAGCCGAACTTCCTCGCCGCGGGCCTCGTCCTGGCCATCCCGTTCGGCTGCTGGCTGCTCACGTCGACGTCGCGATGGGAAAAACGGCTCGGTGTTGCCTGCGTGGTGAGCGATCTGCTCGGCGTGTACTCGACCGGTTCGCGCGGCGGAGCGGTCTGCGCGGTCGGAGCGCTCGGTCTCGCCTTCGTGCTGCTGCCGCGAACCCGTCGCCAGATGCCTGCGATCCTACTTGCGAGCGCGGCCGGAGCGGGCGTCGTTGTCGTCGCGTTTCCCGCCATTGGCCTGAAGATCTTGAGGGTGACGCGCCTGTACGGGAGCGGCACGACCGCAGGAAGCGATCAGGTGCGGGCACTGGTCGGCGCTCAAGGCGTGGCCGATTTCCGCTACTCACCGATCCACGGCATCGGTCTGCAGGTATCGACAGACGCGTCTCAGGTCTACATCCAGGAACTCGCGTCCGGCGGCCTGATCCTGCTACTCGCCATGTCGTTCTACCTGCTCGGCGCCGCATGGAATTCGTTCAGGCTGATCCCGCACGACCCGCTGGCGGCGGCAATCCTCGGCTCGATCGGCGCGACGCTGGCGCTGAACCTCTTCGAGGCGGATCTCACGGACCGTTTCTACTATGTGCCCGAAGCCATCCTCGTGGCCATGCTGATCTCCCGGCGAGCCGTCGGGATCGAGCCAGATCCCGGGTCGCTGACCGCCCCGCTTCCCGCGCGGGCGAGGATTACGGCATGACGCTCGCCCAACTTCGGCACGATGCGCTTCGCGTCTACCAGACCCCGGGGACGTTTGCGAACTGGCCGGAGCTTCTCAAAGGCCTCGCGGCGCGACGCGTCGGCCGCGGCAGCACCGAGCTGACATTCCGGACGAAGGCGGGCCCGCTTCTCAGCTGCCCGAACGTGCCGGGGGCGCGGCTCGCGGTGTATGAGCAGTATGCGGACGACTGCTACCGCCTGCGCGAGTTCCTCGCCCCGTTCGCCACGCAACCCTTGTCCGTGCTCGACGTCGGCGCGCACATCGGAGCGTTCGCTACACACATAGCGATGCTGTTCTCGCAGGCTCGGATCGACTGCTACGAGCCGTCCCCGGAAAGCGCGCGGTACCTCCGCCAGAACCTCGACCAGAACGGGCTCGGCGAGCAGATCACCGTTCATGAGATTGCCCTTGCGGACACCGAGGGCCTCGCCAGGCTGGATGACAACGACGGCGGCAGCGTTCATAACGGCCTGGTCCGTGGCGAGGGCCGGATGGTTGCAGGGCAGGACGCACTGGATGACCGACACACGCTCGAGGTTCGGACGACGACATTTGACCGCGCGGCCGCCGCAGCGGCCGCCCCGCCACAGCTCGTCCAGATGGACTGCGAGGGCGGCGAATCCCCCTTTGTTTACGCCTCCTCTCCGCCTAATTCGGCTT
>JBPCOE010000131.1:0-80733 GCA_051000605.1 Jatrophihabitans sp. | reverse complement strand
CTGCGGGCACTGGCCGAGCACCTCGGCGACGAGGACGCGCTCCGCGCTCCCTCGCTCATCGCTGGGGTGCGCGCTGCCCGAGACGCGCTCGTCGCGGCGGGGGGTGCCCAGCCGGGCGACAAGACGGGGCTCGACGCGCTTAACCTGCTCCGGGACCGCCTCGCCGCCGGCCGGGATGGGGGCGCGAGGCTGGCTGGCGTGTGGCGCGAGGCCGCGGCCGCCGCCACCGACGCCGCGGCGGCCACCGACGCCCTCACCGCGCGGCGCGGCCGCGCCCGGACCCACGCGCACAAGAGCCTCGGCAGCCCCGACCCGGGCGCGGTGTCGTTCGGCCTCGCTGTTACCGCCGTCGCGCACGTGCTCGACCGGGACAGGAAGGCCACACCATGAGCCAGAAGTTGCGCCTCGTGATCGGCTCGGACGACGCCGGCTACGAGTACAAGGAAGCGCTCAAAGCCGACCTGCTCGGCCATGATCTCGTCGAATCCGTGCACGACGTGGGAGTCGAAGCCGAGGACCACATTTCCTATCCCGCCATCGCTATCGCGGCCGCCGAACTCGTGGCCAGCGGCGCGGCCGACCGGGCGCTGCTGGTGTGCGGCACCGGGCTCGGTGTCGCGATCGCCGCGAACAAGGTGCCGGGCGTGCGTGCGGTGACCGCGCATGACAGCTTCTCCGTCGAACGCTCCGTGCTGAGCAACAACGCGCAGGTGCTGGCCTTCGGGCAACGCGTCATCGGTCTCGAACTCGCGCGCCGCCTGGCCCGTGAATGGCTCACCTACACCTTCGACGAGACGTCCGCGTCGGCCTCGAAGGTCGCAGCGGTCTGCGACTATGAGCGTCACCGCGCGGGCTGAGGGCGGCACGGTCCTGCTCGCCGTCAGCCTGAAGATGTACTTCGACCTGGCCCGCACGGCGCAGTGGATCGCGCAGGTCGCCGAAATCGCCCGCACCCATCCCGCCATCGTCGACGGTGCCGCCGAGCTGGTCATCCTGCCGTCCTTCCCGTCGCTGCCGGCGGTACTGCACACGGTCGCCGGCACGCCGGTTCGCGTCGGCGCCCAGAATCTGCACTACGAGGACCGCGGGCCGTTCACCGGCGAGGTCAGCGGCGCCGACCTGCACCAGCTCGGCGTCCACTACGTCGAGGTCGGGCACAGCGAACGGCGGCGGCACTTCGGCGAGGACGACGACATGGTGCGCCGCAAAGTCCGAGCTGCGTGGCGCAATCAGCTCGTCCCCATCCTCTGCGTCGGCGAAGCGACGCGTGTCACCGCCGCCGACGCCGGTCGCGAGTGTGTACGCCAACTCGTCGCGGCGCTCCCGGGCGTCGCAGAGCAGGCAAGTCCGCCGCCCCCGCTCGCTATCGCTTACGAGCCGGAATGGTCGATCGGAACCGAGCACCCCGCCGACATCGAGCACATCACCACGGTGCTCGCCACGATCCGCACGCACCTCGACGCAACCCATGCGCCGTCCGACGCCACGATAATCTACGGCGGTAGTGCCGGCGAAGGGCTGCTGCGCGAGCTCGGCCCCGCTGCCGACGGCCTGTTCCTGGGACGGTTCGTGCATGAGCCGATGGCCCTGAAAGCCATCCTGGACGAGAGTGTTGAGGCCAGATGAGTAGCTACAGCCCCAATGGCAACCGGGTGGGAGCGGCGTTGTCGGGCGAGCAAATCACAGGTGACGCACGCCAATCGCGGCAGTTCGCGCGCCAGCGTGCCATCACCGAGGCGGTGATGACTGAAGGATCGGTGCGCATCGAGCGACTCGCCGAGCGGTTCGACACAAGCGTCATGACGATCCACCGCGACCTTGACCTGCTCGCGAGCCGCGGGCTGCTGCGCAAAAGCCGCGGCATCGCCACCGCAACGTCCACCACGCTCGTGGAGTCCAGTGACGTCTTCCGGCTCAGCCGCCAATCCACGGAAAAGGAGGCCCTCGGCGAGGCCGCGTCACACTACATCGAGGCCGGCCAGGCAATCTTCCTCGACGATTCGACGACCGTCCTGCGCCTGGCACCATACCTCGAGCACAAGGCACCGCTGACCGTCATCACCAATGTGCTCACCCTGATGACCGACCTACGCGGCGTCTCGGGGATCACCCTGCTCGGCCTCGGCGGCCAGTACTACAACTGGTGCAGCGCGTTCATGGGGCCGATGACCACCCAGGCCATCGCGGGCCTGCGGGCCGATACCTTCCTCATGTCGACTTCGGCCATCACCAATGACATCGCCTTCCACCAGTACCCCGAGACCATCGAGACCAAGCGCGCGATGTTCGAGGCCGCCAACACCCGGATCCTGCTGGCCGACCACACCAAATTCGAGAAACAGGCACTCCACGCGCTCGCCCGGCTCCAAGACTTCGACGTCGTCCTCGTCGACGACGCCACACCCAAAAAGCACCGCACGCGCATGAAGGACAGGGGCATCAACGTTGTCGTCGCCGGATCGGCCGCCACCCGACGCCGCACCACACAACAGAGGACGGACGCATGACAACACCGCTTCCGACCACCATGCGAGCCAGCGTGCTCACCGCGCCCCAGCAGATCACCCTCGAACAACGCGACCTGCCCACCCCGGGCGACGACGAAGTGCTCGTCCAGGTAGGGGCCGTCGGAGTGTGCGGATCCGACGCCCACTTCTGGCACGACGGCGCCCTCGGCGACTGGGTCGTCCGCGAACCACTCGTACTCGGCCACGAGTCCGCGGGCCGCATCGTCGCTGTCGGCCGCGCCGTGTCGTCGGCGCGGCTCGGGCAGCGGGTGTCGATCGAACCGCAGCGCCCTAACCCGACGTCGACCGAGACCTTGCGCGGGCACTACAACCTCGACCCGGCACTGCGCTTCTACGCCACGCCCGGCGTCGACGGTGCCTTCGCAGAATATGTCACGATCCAGGGCCACTTCGCCTGGCCGGTGTCCGACTCGATAAGTGACGACGCCGCCGCCCTCATGGAACCGCTGTCCGTTGCCGTCGCCGCCGCCCGCAAAGCCGAGATCTCCGTCGGCACGCGCGTGCTAATCACCGGCGCCGGTCCGATCGGCATCATCACAACGCAGGTCGCCAAGGCCTTCGGGGCCGCCGAGGTGATCGTCGCCGACATCGACGATGCACGATGTCAACGGGCCGCGTCCTTCGGCGCAGATCGGCTCATCAGCTCCAACACCGCCGACCTCGGCTCGCTCGACCTCCAGGTCGATGCGTTTATCGACGCGTCCGGAGCACCGAGTGCGGTTCACGCCGGCATCCGCGAAGTGCGTCCCGCCGGACGAGTCGTGCTCGTCGGCATGGGACCACGCGACGTCACCCTGCCGCTGTCAACCATCCAAAATCGCGAACTCATCCTCACCGGCGTCTTCCGCTACGCCAACACCTGGCCCACCGCGATAGACCTCGTCACACGCGGGATGGTCGACCTCGACTCCCTGGTCACCGGCCACTTTGCACTCAGCCAAGTTGACGAAGCGCTCGCCTCGACCACCCGCCCAGGCGTCCTCAAGAGCGTCGTCAACCCGCAACACTGACTCGCGGCACCAAACCGGTGTGCCGCCGGCTCGTCGCTGGAAGGACCGAACGTGAGTCCTGCGCTCGCCCCAGCGGCGCATCCCGAACCCGTTCGGAATACCGGTGCGCGTCGAACGCGGCTCACTTGTCACCGATCATCATGCCCGTGCAGCACGAGGCCCGTGGCTGCGCGCTCGCACGTCGTGGGAGGAGATTAAGCACGTGGGCAACGTCGTCGTACTTGGTTCGCTCAACATCGACCTCGTGTTACAGGTCGCGGGACTGCCGGCGCCCGGCGAAACGGTTCTCAGCGCCCGACCGACTCGACGACCGGGCGGTAAAGGGGCCAACCAGGCCATCGCGGCCGCAGCGGCTGGCGCGTCGACGATGCTCATCGGCCGGGTCGGCGCCCACGACGACGGGCCCGCCTACCGTGCAGCGCTCGCCGACCACGGAGTTGACGTCTCCGGCTTGCTCGAGGATGCGTCGACCACGACCGGCCTCGCCGTCGTCGTCGTGGACCCTGCCGGCGAGAACCTGATCGTCGTGTCCCCCGGCGCCAACTCCGCCATCGGGCCCGAAGACATTTCTCGGGCCCACCTCGCCCGCGGTGACGTGCTGCTGCTACAACTCGAGATCCCCGTCGACTCCGCGATTGCTGCCATCGGCGCCGCCCACGACGCTGGGGCCACGGTCGCGCTCAACCTCTCCCCCTACCACGACGTTCCCCCAGACACGCTCGCCCGCTGTGACGTGGTGATCGTCAACCGGACCGAGGCCAAGCGGCTCACCAGTACGCGGCTCGACCCGTCCCGCCTGGTCACCACCGCCGGTCCCGACGGGGCGGCCTGGGGTGACCTCATCGTGGCCGCCCCGTCGGTCGACTCCGTCATCGACACGACCGGCGCCGGCGACGCCTTCGCTGGCGTACTGGCCGCCGGACTGGCTCTCCGCCGTTCGCGATCGGACGCGCTCACAGACGCCGTCGCCGCCGGATCCGCGTGCGTGCGGCACGTCGGCGCCCAACCCTGGACGCTCTAGGCTATCCGAGCCTAGACCGCATCAAGTTCCCGACCAGATCAAGTCTGACTTCAAGAGGCGGCCAGTCCGGCAGACGGATATCGGGTCGTGGGCAGCGGCTGTCGGGCTGGATATCGCGACGTGAAGGCGCCTGCTCCGCCGATCCTGGTAGTATCCGATCGGATACGTTGCCGATTGGTCGGAGGTGGATCGTGAGCGGCGGGGTTGAGCTGCTTTCGCGTGTCCGTCGTCTGGCGGGTTTGAGTCAGGATGAGTTTGCGCGGCGGGCGGGTACGTCACGTACGGCGGTGTCGGCGTATGAGCATGGTCGCAAGTCGCCCGCGTTGGACACCGTCGATCGGCTCGTTGCCGGCGCGGGCTACGAGCTGGACGTTCGGCAGCGGGTCGAGTTTGTCGGCGTTCCTGGTGGTCGGGGTCTGGTTGTGCGCGTGCCGACTCGGTTGCCGCAGTTGCCGGTGGCGCAGGCGCTGGCGTCGGTGGAGTTGCCGTTGACGCTGAACTGGTCGCAGCCAGGGCGGGTGTTTCGGCTTGCCGATCGAGGTGATCGGGCTCGGGTCTACGAGCTCGTGCTCGGTGAGGGCGCAGAGGCAGACGTGCTCCGCTACGTCGACGGCGTACTGCTGGTCGATCTGTGGGACGAGCTGGTGCTTCCCCGACCGGTGCGTGCTGCATGGTCGCCGCTCATCGAGCAGATCCGTGGCGTCGCGGGCGTACCGGTTGTGGCGTGACGGCCAAGGACCCGCGGGGCTGGCTAACCGAGTTCCAGGTGGAGGTCGCGCAGCTGTTCTTCAGCCTGCCGGCAAGCGGCGGGTTCCTGTTGGCTGGGGGAGCGGCACTGCTGGCGCACGGTCTGACCGCGCGAGCGACGCAGGACCTGGATTTCTTCACCCGACCTGACGCCGGGGATGTCGGGCTCGCTCGTGATCAGTTCATCGCGGCCGCAGATGTGCGTGGCTGGCATGTCGACCGGGTGCAGGACGCGGGCACCTTCTGTCGACTACTTGTCCACGGGCCGGAGGATCTGCTGGTCGATCTCGCGCTGGACTCCGCACCTGGGCGACCAGGGAGCGCGAGCATCGCGGGCCCGACCTTTGCACCGGACGAGCTAGCCGGCCGGAAGGTGATCGCCTTGTTCGATCGCGCTGCGGCTCGCGACTTCGTCGATGTCTACGCGTTGTCCCGACGGTTCTCGACAACCGAGCTGCTCGGTCTGGCCCGCGAGGTCGACGCCGGCTTCGACCCCGGCGTGTTCACCGACATGCTCAAGCATCTGGCCCGCTACGCCGATGTCGATCTCGCCCTCGGCGACGTCGACATCGCCGCGTTGCGCGCGTTCTTTCAGCACTGGATCGCCGAACTGAATCTCGGCGAGCACTGAGCCCAGGTCCGGCGTCGACGTTCCTTCGACCAGAACTGTTCCGGCACGATGGAAGGGCTTTGAGGTTGCGATGGCAAAGGCGTGGACTTCCATCAACGCGTGACCTTTCGACGTGTCACCATCCCCGAGGTTCTCGGGCCGCCTCGAGCGGGCTCGTCTGAGCCGACGGAGTCGGGCTGCGTGCAACGGTCGTGCAACACCGCAGCCGAACCAGGTCGTTGCAACCAACCTGGTCAACGCGGCGGCCCCAGTGAACTCCGGCGTTCTGAAGGTAACAACCTGGCCAACGGTGGACGGAAAACGTTGACACGGTAGAGGTCACTGGTTCAACCCCAGCATCGCCCACTTAGAAGCGCCGGATTTGCTGCCCTGCAGCGGTCCGGGCTGTTCTTTTGTCCGGTTTCTGCTGGACGGTAATGCTCGTCCGTCAGGTCGACGACAGATCAAGCGTGATGCCCCCGAAATTGGCAACTACACGGGCACGAGCATGGTGTGCCGGGACGCTAAGAGGGCCGCACCCGGCTTCGTGCAACAGACGTGCAACACCAGCTTCTGCCAGTGGCAGGCGGACCCGCGGCGCGACGGCGCTCTGTGACGGGGCGCGCTGTCTCGATTCTGTCGACCTCAAGGTCGCTGTGATCGTCTCGGAGGCTGGTTCTCGAGTTGCACGCTGGTTGCACGTCACCAGTCGCGAGGGCGATCACCCCATCAAAAGTCCGGTAGATGCTGGGGGAGCGGGGCCTCGCCTCGACGCCGAGAATGAGCATTACCGCGAGCGTGTTGTGCTCATCGTTGCCGTCGACCGCCGGACATCGGCCCGACCAGAAATGACAGAAGACCTGCTCGAGATCGCCAAATACGGCGGGCTGCGCCCCGTGATCCTGTACTCACGGCCGTGCCGTTATGCGCGCGGACGGAATCCGCAGGTCGGGTCCGTGCGTTCGATGCGCCGACCTATCGACGGCGGAGAAAGCGCAGCCAGAGCGCTCGGCGTCGTTGCCCCGCTGGCATATCCGTGTTCACTGAAGCGAAGGCCTGCTCCGCCGCCTCAAGATCACGAGCGGTGTTGGCCCTGATGGCGCTACGCGGCATCGGGCGAGCCCGCCGCACCCGGTTTTGTCGGATCCAATAGTGCGAGCCGCAGGCGAGGCTAAAGTTGCCGATCGACGGCGCCAACGAGACCGTCTCGCCGTCGTACGTCAGCGTCCACTGCGCGGGACGAAGCGGCGTGGAGACCTTCTTGCCACATCCGTCGCAGCATAGGTGCATGACGGCGCCGAACTCCGCAGCCATGTGGGCGATGCCGTCATCCAGATCGGCGGGGATGTGTCGACGAAGCGGAAATTGACGGTGCTGTGTCGGGGCGTCACTGTGTGTCCTCGTTGAGGAGGTGATTGCCGTCGATCGTGAAGGCTGAGTAGTGCTCACTTTCCAAGTCGGAATAGAAGCCGAAGTGGGTCTTCCACCGGATTACTGCCAAGACGGCGTTGAGGGCGTTGAGTTCGGCGATCTGGATGTTGAGGTCGTAGCCGTTGGCGTCGTCGGTATCGGCGAAGTCAATCCGGTTCGCGTCTCGGCCCTGGGTCGGCAGGAAGGGGTACTCGTGGTGACTGCAAGGACGCCGGCGAGGCTTTCCCCAGAGTGGTAGAGGCCCATTCCGACGTCTACGAAGGGGATGCCGCGCGCTTCGAGTTTCTCGACGATAAGGCGCTTGGTCGTGCCGCCCTCGGCCGCGACGAACACGAAGTCCATCCCTTCCAGCCTCGCGATGGGCTCGCTGGATGGTGGCGACCCGGCTCCCCATGGTCGGACCCGCATCGCAGACCGCGTTCAGTGCCCGCGAAACGCCTCGGCGAGCCACCAGGCCCCACCGTCGCTGCTGATCTTGGCGTCGAGCAGCATTGGCCGGTTTCGGGGGCCAGTGATCCAGGTGTCAAGCGCCGTGAGGTCGATCGCGGATCGGACTGTTGCGGCGTCGAGACCGAACCCCGCGGCTAGGGCAGCGATGTCAGTGTCGGGGAAGGTAACGGTCGAAAGGTCAGCGGAGTGCGGGCCGAAGTGGTGCACTTCGGCGCCGTAGGCGGCGTCATCGTAGACCACGATTAGCATCGGCAGTCCTAGCCGGGCCACGGTTTCCAGTTCGGCGGCGGCCATCAGTAGCCCGCCGTCGCCGGTACCCAGTACCGGCAGGCGGTCGGGACGGGCGAGGGCGGCGCCGATCGCGGTCGCCAATCCGAGGCCGATCGACTGGAAGGACTGGGTGAAGCAGAACCCCTGCTCGTCGGGCACTTCCCAGTAGGCGCTTGGGTAGCCCATGAAGTTGCCGGAGTCGAGGGCGAGCGTGATCTCGGCTGGCAGCCGCGCGGCGATCTCGCGGCTAAGGGTGCGGGGGTCGATTGTGCGGTCCGTCGAGACGTCGGTGTACGGAACGTCGGCGAACCGCACCTCCGCGGCGATACGGGCGGTCACCTCGGGGGTGCGGTACCCCTGCTGCGGGACGGAGTCGAGCAGCGCGAGCAGGCCGCGGGCGGTCTCGCCAACATCGCCGACGACGCCGAGGTCGACCTGGTGGTTGACCCCGATCGCCTCGTGTTCGGTGTCGACTTGGACGACCGCCGTGCCGGACCCGAGTAGCCGACCGTGACGCAGCGTCCACATGGTCAGGCTCGCGCCCCACGCCACGAGCAGGTCCGCGCCGGAGATGAGGTCGGCCGCTAGCGGCGAGGAGAACCCGCCGGAGATGCCGAGGTCGTGGGCGTCGCCGGTGAACGTCCCCTTCGCGACGGCCGAGGTCGCCAGCAGCGCCCCGCAGCGGCGGGCGATTTCGCGGAGGATCTCGGAGTGCCCGCGGGCCCCACGCCCGGCGAGGAACACGGGACGCTGCGCGGCGCGCATTCGCGCGGCCAGCGCGGCGACGCCCGCCGGGGCCGGCGGGCGGAGCGGCAGCACCGGCGGCACCGCCAGCTCGCCCGGGTCGTCGAGTGTCAGGGCCTGCACGTCTAGCGGCAGGTTGAGCACGACGGTGCGCCGCGAGTCGCGGGCACGCTGCCATGCCCGCGTGGTGTCAGCGACGGCACTGTGCGCCGAGTGAACGCGTTCGGCGATCGCGCCGACGCTGGTGACGAGCGCGGCCTGATCGATGCGGAAGTTCGACCGCACGGCCGCGCCCGCGGTGTCCGCGGCGAGCACGAGCAGCGGGGTCCGGCTTTTCGCCGCCTCGGTTATGCCAGTCATTGCATTGGTGAGGCCGCAGCCTTGGTGGACGCTGAGTACGCCGACCTGCCCGGACGTCCGCGCGAATGCGTCCGCCATGGTCGCCGCCCCGCCCTCGTGTCGGGCCGCAGTGAACGGCACGCCCGCGGCGATCAGCGCGTTGGTGACGTCGAAGTTGCCGCTGCCGACGACGCCGAAGGCGTGACCGACGCCGAGCGCCGCGACGGTGCGTCCGACGACCTGCGCGACGGTGGTGGCCGGCTCGCTCACGATGCGGTGTCGGTGAGCGCGAACACCCGGCTCGGGCTGCCCGTCCCGCCGACGATGGGCAGCGGGCTGACGACTAGCACCGCGCCGGTCACCGGCAGCCGGTCGAGGTTGCGCAACTGCGTCAGCCCGTACGTCCCGGCGCCTAGAAGCAGGTTGTGCGCCGGGAACGGCGGCTCGAAGCCAGCCGCTGCGCCGGCGTCGATGCCCACCGTCTCCACGCCGAAGCCGGCCAGCGCCCGCTCGCCGGCGAGCCAGCGCGCGAGGTCGGCCGACGGCCCGGGGGTGTGCGGGCCGACGTCGTCGGTATTGAGGAACGCGGCGGCGTCCTCGCCGCGCGCGCTCCAGCCGGTGCGAAGCAGCAGCCAGCCGTCGTCGGGCAGCCGGCCGTGCGCGGCCTCCCAGGCGATCAGGTGCTCGGGCTCGAGGAGGAAGTCGGGGTTGTCGGCGACTTGTTCGCTGACATCGATGACCACGGCAGGGCCGACCAGCCGGGTGGGTGGGATGCGGTCGACGGTCTCGCCGTCGCGGGCGGTGATCCAATGTGCCGGAGCATCCAAGTGCGTGCCGGTGTGCTCACCGGTGTGGATATTGTTCCAGCGCCAGGCCGGGCCGTCATCGTCGAAGGCGCTCACCGGCTCCAGACGCAGTGGAATTGTGTTCGCGAAGGGCTGCGGCAGCTGCAATACGGGAGTGTCCGGTGACAGCGGAGCGGTGAGGTCGATGACCTTGACGGCCCCGGAGCCGAGTGCGGTGAGTAGGTCGGTCAGGACGGTCATGGCGGGCCTCCGGTACGGGCTGGGATATTTAGGATGGGCCGCGGCGCAGTCGCAGCGCCAGCCTGGACTGCAGGGGACCTGCATGGTCGATGATCGAACGGGCGACGAGATGCCCTGATCCGCCGCCCAGACCTGGGCCCGGATGGGTGGCGGCGCCGATGTGCCACAGCCCGCGCACCGTGGTGCGGTGCCGGCCGGTGCGCGGCCCCGGCCGCCACAGCAGGTTCTGGTCCAGTTCTGCGCTGCCGCAGTACGGGTCGCCCCCCTCGGCGTTCGGGTTAGCCGCCGCGAGGTTCGCCGGGTCGATGACCGACGTCGAGCGGATCGACGCCCGCAAGCCGGGGGCGTGCTGCTCGATCCGGTCGAGGACGCGTCCGACGTAACCGTCGGCCAGCTCGGCGTCCCAGCCCCGCGAGGTATCCAGCAGCCCGGCGGCGTCGCCGGACGGCACGAACGGGAGTTCTTGCAGCTGCAGCCACAGCGTCGCCGCGACGGCCGGAGCGCGGCTCGGGTCGAGCACGCACTGCTGGCCGACGACGATCGTCGGCCGTCGCGGCAGCAGGCCGGCCTCGGCCTCGGCGCAGGCGATGGCGGTGCTCGCGCTGCCGTCGCCGACGTGGACGAGCGGAACCTGCCGCAGCCGCTCATCGCGCCACGCGGGCGGGGCCTCGAGGGCGAGGTGAATCTGCATCGCGGCGCGGCCGGCGCGGTACTGCCGGGCCTCCGTGAGCACAGCGGCGTCGACGGTGCCCGACGGCAGCAGATGCTCGTAGAGCGCTTGAGGCGTGACCGAGGCGAGCACGTTGTGGGCCGCCTCTATGCGGCGGCCCCCGCTGCGGACGGCGACCGCGCGGCCGTCGCGCACGTCGACGGCGTCGACCGCGGCGTCGGTGACGACGTCCACGCTGCGCTCCGCGAGCAGTCGTTCCCAGGCTGTGACGAAGCACGTCATGCCGCCGATCGCGACCGGCAGTCCTGCCGCGTGGATCGTCCCGGCGAGCAGCGGCACCATCAGGCCGCCGCTGGCGTTGTCGGGGGCGAGGCCAGCATGCAGCAGCCACGGCGCCCACAGGTGGTCGGCCTCTGGGCCGTGGAACGTCCGGCTCAGGTAAGCGCGGCCGCTGGTCGCGGTTGCGCGCGCCCACGCCTCGATGGTCGTCCGGCCGCCGCCGCACGCCATTCGTAGCAGGGGCCGGAGGGCGGCCGCCGAACGCAATTCGCCGCCGAGCAGCGTGCCGATCACCGGCAGTTGGGCGCCGAGGTCGTCGAGCATCCGTAGGTAGGCGTCGCGGTCCGGGCCGTGCGCGAAGCTCGCCGCCGTCGCCAGCGGGTCGCGGTCCGCGACGGTGACCTGACCGTCGTCAGCAACTGAGCCGAACAGCAGATGGTCGGTGTTCGCGTAGGCCAGTCCGTGGCGGGCGAGGGCGTCGCCGAGCTCGGCGTACGCGCCGCCAGTGACAAAGAGCGGGTGCCACGACGAGTACGTGTCGTGGTGATAGCCGGGCGCGCTCTGGTGCCCGGCGACGAACCCGCCGATCCGCTGGCAGGCATCCACGAGACAGACCCGGCGGCCGGCTCCGGCTAGTTCCGCTGCGGCCACGAGGCCGTTGATCCCCGCGCCGACGACGACGTCGTCGTAGGCACTCATTGCGGCGAACGGCGCTTCTGCTGCCGCTTGACCATCTTGGGCGTGATCCGGCGGTAGGACTGTGGCCGGACCGGCCCCAACCACTGCATCGCACGAGTGAGCGGGCCGACGTTCAATCCGATCTCGTCCAGCACCTCGTCGATGTTGTGCATCGAGAACGGGATGATGTTCGTGCCCCGAGCGTGGTTGCCGTTCGTGCGCTGCTCCATCCAGCGCAGTCGCTCATCGACACGTCGCCGCAGCTCGTCGACCGGAGGCAGGACGATCCCGCCGCCGATCTGCTCAGCGATCCAGACCGCGGCCATCTCGGCGCTGAGCGGGCTGAAGAACGACGAGTTGTAACCGGCGAACGACAGGTGCGGGACGTCGAGCGGGTGGATCTGGCGGTACAGCTCGAAGTTGCCGCGGTCGTCGGTGATCCGGTCCAGCACATCGTCCGACAGGAACGGTACCGACTGCACGAAGCCGATGGCGCAGACGACGAGGTCAGCTGGCACGACGGTGCCGCCGCCGATCTCGGCGTGCGGTCGGCCGTCCTTCTCGAAGAGCCGGGTGATGACCGTGTCGCGGTGGACAGTGATCCGGCCGTCGCTCACCCGCTCGTAGAAGCCGTCGGTGGCGAGGCTGACCGTGCTGCGGGCGATGTCCTCAAACGTGCCGTCGGGAACGAGACCAAGCCCGCGCAACTTGAGCTGCCGAGTCGCGACCGCCTGCACCAACCCGAGCAGCTGCTTGCGGACAGGGTTACCCGGGCCGTGCAGGAACCGCTCCATGCCGTGCGGGCGGATGTAGCGAAACAGCCCTTCGCCCATCCGGGTGAGCATCAGGTACTTGAAGTTGACGAGGCCGCCGAGCTTCTTCGGCATCTTCCACAGCAGTTCGCGCGCCACGACGTCCGTGCTGGCCGCGACGTCGCTGATCGGCACCGCGACGTCGCACGACGACTTGCCGTAGCCGACCACGATCACGTTGCGGTCGGCGGCGTCCGTGACGTCGTGGAAGTCGCCGGACGCGCAGACCCGGCCACCCGCCCTCACGAAGTCATCGATGCCCTCGAACGGTGGCAGCAGCGGCTCGCTAAAGATGCCGTTGGCGACGACGAGGTGGTCGAAGACCTCCCGCCGTTCGGCGGCGTCGTCGGTGCGCAGGGTGAGCGTCCAGAAGGTCCCGCCCAAGTCCAGCTCGGCCCAGGTGACCTCAGTGCCGAGCTGGATCACTGCGTCCAGCTCGAAGGTAGACGCGTAGCTCGCGAGGTAGCTCTGCAGCTGCTCGCCGGTAGGCCACTGCGGGAACGAGCGTGGCATCGGGAAGTCCGACATCGCGTACGTGCCCTTGTTGTTCTGCGTCCGGACGCCGGGGTAGCGCCGGGTCCGGCTCCACACCCCGCCGACGTCCGGCGCCTTCTCGTAGACGGCGACCGAATGTCCGGATTGGCGCAGCACCTTGGCGGTGCTCAGGCCGGCAAAGCCTGCGCCGATGATCGCGATCTTCATGCGCGTCTCCTCTGCTTCGATTCGGTCGCTCGCTCAGGCGCCCAGCGCGGGGATGGCCGGCGCTTGCTGTTCGGGGCCGAGGGCCGAGTAGCCCCCGTCGGCCGCCCAGTCGGCGCCGGTGACGACCGACGCCGCGTCCGAGCAGAGGAACGCGACGACCCTGCCGAGCTCGAGCGGGTCGCCGACGCGGCCGGTCACGTGGAAGGGGGCGGCGACGCGATCGGTCTTGGCTCGGTCTCCGCCGGAGAGGTCGTCCATGATCTTCGACCAGGTCCAGCCCGGGCTCACCGAGTTCACCCGGATCGCGTCGCCGCGCAGGTCGAGCGCCATGGATCGGGTGAGCTGGACGAGTCCCGCTTTGCTCACCGGGTAGACCCACCGGCCAGTCTGCGCGATCTTGGCCGAGATCGACGTGAAGTTGACGACCGCGCCGTGCCCACTCGCCGCGAGGTACGGCCGTGCGGCGGCAACGAGAATGACGGCGCTGACCAGGTTGACATCCAGCGCGGTCAGCCAGTCCCGTCGGGACGTGTCCGGGCCGTCGTCCAGATAGGTGCAGGCGAGATTGACGACGATGTCGATGCCGCCGAATGAGCTCACCGTCTCGGTCACGAGCGCCGCGACTTCGTCGTCGGCGGTGATGTCGGTCCGCCGGAACCGGACGGCCGGCGAGCCCGCGGCGGCCGCCGCACCGCCGGCGGAGTCGATGTCAGCGATCATCACCTGCGCGCCTGCCGCAGTGAGCGTGTCAACGACGCCGCGCCCAACGAGGGTTGCCCCCCCGGTGACGATCGCGGTCCTGCCGGCCAACGAATCGGCCATGCGCTGCTGCCCCCTCGGGTATCGGCAGAAGGTGTAATCGCGAACGTAAGCCACCTGCGCGGGGGCCGGTATCCGATTCGCGCGCCCGCTATCCGGCGCGCGCGGCGGGCGCGTCGTTCCGACGAGCCTTCCGTGCTGGTGACGGCGGTTATAGAATCGAAAGGACGGCAGCTGGCGCCGACGACGGGAGTCCCGCACATGAGTGGGTTGCGTTCTACCGAAGTTCAGACCAGGGACGTTGACCAGGCGCGCACCGAGGTGGGACAGATCTTCTGCCCCCACCGGTTGCTGCCGGTCAGCCGCGGGTGCGTCGACCTCGACCTGCGGGCTCGCCGCATCGGCTCGGTCGGGCTGGTCAGCCTCGACTACGGCGCCGCGGTACGCATCGAACCCGGCTCCCTCGACTCGTTCTACCTGGTGCAGCTGCCGCTGGGGGGGTCGGCAAACATCCGGCAGGGCCGTGAGGAGTTCGTGTCCACGCCGTCCACGGCATCGGTGCTCTCTCCGCACGACGACATCCGTATGAAGTGGAACGCCGGTACGCCGCAGTCCATCGTCTACATCGAGCGGTGCGCGCTCGAACAACGACTCGCCCAGATGCTCGACCAACCCCTCGCCGCGCCGCTGCGGTTCGACCTGGCGATGTCGACGCGGCGTAACGGCGCGAAGTCGTGGCTGCGCGCGGTCGATTACGTCCGGGACGAGGTGCGCAGTGACGCGTCACTGGTGGCAGACGCGCACTACGCCGCCCAGCTCGCCTCGATGCTCATGACGTGCCTGCTGACGAGCCACCAGCACAACTACTCGCACGTGCTGGCGCGTCCGAGCCTCGCAGTGACCCGCAAAATCCGGCAGGCCTGCGAGCTGATCGAACACCACCACGCGGAGCCGCTCGTCGTGCAGGACATCGCCGACGCCGTCGGGGTCAGCGTCCGCGCACTGCAGGACGGGTTCCAGCGAGAGCTCGGCACATCACCGATGTGTTTCCTGCGCCGGGCCCGGCTGCAGGCGACCCGCGAGGCGCTGTCGGCGACCGATCCGTCGTGCGCGTCGGTCACCGCGATCGCGCTTGAGCACGGCCTCGGTCATCTAGGCCGGTTCGCCGTCGCCTACCGGGCGTTCTTCGGTGAGTCGCCGTCACAGACACTCGCCCGCTGACCACCCTGATCGCCCGATTGACCTCGCACCATCGCAGAAGCATGCGTCACATGTGGATTGCGCAACATTGACGACCGTCAGGAGAACGCTTAGCGTTGTCGGCACCTGATCGCGAGAGGACACGAGTGGCTGGCTTCCAGCTGACCGACGAGCAGCAGGCGTATGCGTCGTGGGCCCGTGACACCGCTGCGGCGAAGATCGCGCCGATGGCCGGCGGCGAGCCGGGACGGGTGAATCGTCCACTGGTGCGGGCCTTGGGTGACGCGGGGTTGCTGCGCGGGCTGTTCGGCGGCGAACCGGGCGAGCCGCCGCGCAACGCCGCCGCAATGAAACTGTGTCTGCTGCGAGAGTCGATCGCGCAGGTCAGCGGTGGGGCCGAGACCGCGCTGGCGCTGCAGGGCCTGGGCAGCTACCCGATATTGCAGTCCGGTTCGCCGGAGCTCGTGCAGCGGTGGATCCCGAAGGTGATCAGCGGCGAGGCGTTCGCCGCGTTCGCCTTGTCCGAACCCGGCGCCGGGTCCGACGCCGCCGCGCTCGCGCTGCTCGCCGACCCCGACGGTGACGGCTGGCGGCTGCACGGCGAGAAGATCTGGATCTCCAACGCGCCCGACGCCGACATCTATACCGTCTTCGCTCGCACCACAGCCGGCGCAGGCGCGCGCGGTGTCACCGCTTTCGCCGTGCCGGGCGACAGCGTCGGGCTGTCCGGCGAGCATCTCGACATGCTCTCACCGCACCCGATCGGGCGGCTCGCCTTCGATGGCGTGCCGGTCGGCCCGGACGCCGTGCTGGGCGATGTCGACGCCGGCTTCGCCGTGGCCATGGGCACTCTGGACCTGTTCCGCCCGAGCGTGGGCGCGTTCGCGGTCGGCATGGCGCAGGCCGCGCTCGACGCGACGGTGACGCACGTGCGTGAGCGGCAGGTGTACGGCGGGCCGTTGGCCGCGCAGCAGGCCGTGGCGCACCGCATCGCGGACATGAGCACCGAACTCGAAGCCGCCCGGCTGCTCGTCTACGCGGCCGCGTCCGCCTACGACAACGGATCGGAGCCCGCGCTGCAGAGCCGCCGCTCGGCGATGGCCAAGCTGAAGGCGACCGAGGCCGCACAGCAGATCGTCGACGGCTGCGTCCAGCTGCACGGTGCTGCCGCGCTGCGTACCGGCCACCTGCTCGAGCACCTTTATCGTGACGTGCGTGCGTTGCGCATCTACGAGGGTGCGTCCGAGGTGCAGCGCACCATCATCGCCCGCTCCGTGATTGGCAGGACCACACGCTTATGATCGACTCGTATCGCTTCCACGCCTCACCGAGGTTGACCGAGGACTGGCAGCACTTCCGTTTCATGAAGGCCTACGGCGTCGCGACCGTCACCCTCGACCGTCCCGAGAAGCTCAACCCGCTGACGTTCGAGAGTTACGCCGACCTGCGCGACCTGCTCGCCGAGCTGCCGCACCACCAGGACGTCAGGGTGCTGGTGATACGCGGCGAGGGCCGCGGCTTCTGCGGCGGCGGCGACGTCAACGAGATCATCGGCGAGCTGATCAGGATGGAGCCGCGCGATCTGATGCGGTTCACGAAGATGACCGGCGACGTCATCCGCGCGATGCGCGAGTGTCCGATCCCGATCATCACCGCGATCCACGGCATCGCCGCCGGTGCCGGCTCGGTGATCGCGCTCGCGTCGGACTTCCGTGTCGTCAGTACGTCTGGACGGTTCGCCTTCCTGTTCACCAAGGTCGGATTGTCCGGCGGAGACATGGGGGCGGCGTACCTGCTGCCGCGCGTCGTCGGCCTCGGCCGCGCCACCGAGTTGCTGATGCTCGGCGGCACCATCGACTCCGCCACCGCCGACCGCTACGGCCTAGTGTCGCGTCTGGTCACCGACGACGAGCTGCCGGCCGCGGTCGACGCGCTTGCCCGCACACTGGCCGACGGCCCGACGCTCGCGTTCGCACAGACCAAGTCGCTGCTCACCCGCGAGCTCGACATGCCCATCGGCAGTGCCATGGAACTCGACGCCATGACCCAGGCACTGCTGATGACCACGCGCGACCACGCAGAGTTCCACGCCGCGTTCAACGAACACCGCCCGCCGAACTGGCAGGGCCGCTGACATGCGCGCCGCCGACTACCTGGGCATCGACGAGCAGCTCACCGACGACGAGCGCGCCATCCGCGACACCGTCCGCGACTTCGCGGCCGGCGAGCTGGCCCCGAACGTCACCGAGTGGTTCGAGGCCGGTGCGCTGCCCGCAGACCTCGGCCGCGTGTTCGGCAAACTCGGGCTGCTCGGCATGCACTTGGACGGGTACGGCTGCGCCGGTGCCAGCGCGACGGAGTACGGGCTGGCGTGCCGCGAGCTGGAAGCCGTCGATTCGGGCCTGCGCAGCTTCGTGTCGGTGCAGGGCTCGCTGGCGATGTTCGCGATCCACCGCTGGGGTTCCGAGCAGCAGCGCGAGCATTGGCTGCCGGCGATGGCCACGGGCGACGTGATCGGCTGTTTCGGCCTCACCGAGGCCGACGCCGGCAGCGACCCCGGCTCGATGCGCACCCGCGCGCGCCGGAACGGCTCGGACTGGGTGCTCGACGGTTCGAAGACGTGGATCACGAACGGCACGCTCGCCGACGTCGCGATTGTGTGGGCGCGCACTAACGACGGCATCCGTGGCTTCGTCGTGCCCACCGACACTCCCGGCTTCGAGGCGCACGAGATCCACCGCAAGCTCTCGCTGCGGGCCTCGGTGACGGCCGAGCTGAGCATTCACGGCGTCCGGCTGCCCGCAGACGCGATGCTGCCCGAGGCCCGCGGCCTCCGCGCCCCGCTGTCGTGCCTGAACGAGGCCCGCTTCGGCGTCTTGTGGGGCGCGGCCGGCGCCGCCCGGGCGTGCTACCTCGAGGCGTTGCGCTACACCCTCGCGCGCACCCAGTTCGGCAAGCCGCTTGCCGGCTTCCAGCTCTCGCAGCGCAAGCTCGCCGACATGGTGCTGGCGGTTTCGAACGCCAACCTCGTCGCGCTGCACCTGGGCTGGATGAAAGACGCCGGCAGCATCGAACCGGGCCACGTCAGCTACGGCAAGTTGAACAACGTCCGCGCCGCACTCGACGTCGCCCGCGCGGCCCGATCGCTCCTCGGCGGTGCTGGCATCACGCTCGACCACACTGTCATGCGGCACATGGTCAACCTCGAAACGGTGTCGACCTATGAGGGCACCGAAGAGATGCACCTGCTCAGCGTCGGGCAGGCCGTCACCGGTCTCTCGGCGTTTCGCTGACATGCCTGAGACGACCGGCCGGATCGCCCTTGTCACCGGCGCCGGACGCGGCATCGGCCGGGAGGCCGCGCTGCGGCTGAGCAGCGAGGGCCTACGGGTGGCGCTGTTGGCACGCGACCGCGAGCAGCTCGAGCGGGTCGCGGCCGCGTGCCCGGGGGAGGCGCTCGTTGTGCCGGCCGACGTCACCGACGGCGCGCAGCTCGACGCCGCGTTCGCCGCAGTCGAGAGTAGGTGGGGGCCGGTGGAGGTGCTCGTCGCTGCGGCCGGCGCCGGCCACTCGGCCCGTGTGGAGAAGACCACGGACGAGGACTGGCAGCGGATGCTCGAGCTCAACCTGACCGCGCCGTTCCGTTGCGTGCGCCGCGCCGTCCCGGCCATGCGGACCGCTGGCCGAGGCCGCATCGTGATCGTCGCGTCCACCGCGGCGCGGGTCGGCGAGGCCTACATCGCCGCCTACACCGCGAGCAAGCACGGCGTACTCGGGCTGGTGCGCTCGGCCGCCGCCGAACTCGCGGGCGAGGGCATCACCGTCAACGCGGTCTGCCCGGCCTACGTCGACACCGACATGACGACGGCGACGATAGCCCACATTGTCGCCACCAGCGGTCGCAGCGAGGCTGACGTGCGGCGGACACTGGAACGCAAGCAACCGATCGGACGCCTGATCACCCCCGGTGAGGTGGCCTCGGCGATCTGGTTCTGCCTGACTAACGGCGCGGTCACCGGCCAGGCCGTCACCGTCGACGGAGGAGCCGTCCAATGAGTGTCGAGCGCGTCAACCCACCCGATCTGGCAACGCCGCAGGGCTTCTCGCACGCGGTGGTGGGCCGCGGCACCACGATCTTCCTAGCCGGGCAGACGGCGCTGAACCGCCACGGCGTCATCGTCGGCGACGGTGTCGTTGAGCAGTTCGAGCAGGCGCTCGGCAACCTGCTGGCGGCACTGGCGGCGGCAGGCGGCACACCCGCTGACCTGACGGCCGTGACCGTCTACCTCACCGACATGGACGACTACAAGGCGCACTCCCGCGACATCGGGGTGGTCTGGCGGCGCCTGGCCGGCTGTGACTACCCGGCGATGGCCGGTATCGGGGTCGCCCGGCTGTGGGACGCCACGGCGCTAGTCGAGGTGCAGGGCTTCGCCGTCGTGTGACCCGCGGCCAGTCCGTGACGTGCGGTCACTCGGCGCTGACGGCGGCGGCGAACTCGTGCGCCGGGCCGGCGAGCCGCTCGTGCAGTTCGAGGAAGGTCCGCTCGGCCTCGAAGCCACGCCAGCCGGCCGGCAGTACCCGCACCGGCAGGCCGGGGTCGGAGTACGGCAGCCGACGCCACTGGGTCAGTGCGTCGACGTAGTCACCGAAGGCACGGGGCGGGTCGACGCGGCGCCGACGCCGGTATCGGGCCGCCACCGGCGCGTATCGCGCCAGGAACTCGTCGTAGAGACCGGCGAGCCTATCGAGGTCCCACCAGCTCGCGACGGCTGGGGACGAGTCGGTGAAGCCGAGCCGTTCGCCGCGGAACAGCTCGACGTAGACGTCCAGGCCGTGGCGTTGCAGCGTGTGGCGGGTCTCGTCGAGCAGGTGCTCCGGCGCGATCCACACGCCGGCGGCGACCGTCCCGAAACCCAGCCAGGTCAGCCGCGACCGCAGCTGGTGCCGCTGGTCTCGCTCGGTCTCCGGGACGCTGAACACCGCGAGCAGCCAGCCCTCGTCGGGGGCAGCGCGACGCCGTTCGAAGATGCGCCGATCGCCTTCGTCGAGGATGGCGCGTGCGTCGTCGGACAGTCCGTAACCGGCTATCCCGTCGACCTTCTCGGCCTCGAGCAGCCCGCGGCGCTTGAGCCGGAAGATCGCCGAGCGCACGGCCGGTTCGTCGACGTCGCACTGGGCGAGCAGCCGGATGATCGACGCGACGCTCATCCAGCCGCCGGACTCGCGGGCGTACAGGCCGTAGACGGTGACGATGAGCGCTCGCGGCTGCTGGCTCGGCGATCCGGCCCCGTCTACGTCGGCTGGCACGTGATCACCCTAGCGTTCCCCCGACGACACACCGCCGACGTTTGCCTAGCGCTCTATTGACTGTCGTCAAGAACAGCGAATACTGAAGGCATGACGATCGGCACGGGACCGGCGCTTGCTCGGTCCGCTCATGTGGACACCTTCGCTCGCGATCACCTGCCGCCGGCAAAGGCCTGGCCGGAGCTTGTCTTCGATCTGCCGGGCCTGCAGTACCCGACCCGGCTCAACTGCGCCTTCGAGTTGCTGGATGCCGTGATCGACAGGCTCGGTGCCGACCGGCCGTGCCTGCTCACCCCGCACGGCGAGGCATGGAACTACGGCAAGACGCGAGACGTCGTCGACCGCGTCGCACACGTGCTCGTCGGCGAGCTCGGTGTCGTGCCCGGCAACCGGGTGCTGCTGCGCGGGCCAAACAACCCCTGGCTCGTGGCCTGCTGGCTCGCTGTGCAGAAGGCCGGCGCCGTCGCCGTCACCACGATGCCGATGCTGCGCGAGTCCGAGCTTACCGCCATCGCCGGCATCGCGCGCGTCGACCTCGCGCTGTGCGACGCACGCTTCGTGACCGACCTGTTCGCCGCCGAGCTGCACGGTGCGCCGGTCGTCCCCTACGGCGCCGACACGCCCGGCGACCTGACCCAACGCATCGCCGGTGTCAGCGGGCCCTTCGCCGCCGTCGACACCGCGGCCGACGACGTCGCGCTGCTCGCGTTCACCTCCGGCACCACTGGCCAGCCCAAGGCCACGATGCACTTCCACCGCGACCTGCTGGCCATCGCCGACACCTTCTCGCGGCACATCGTGCAGCCGGTGGCCGAGGACGTGTTCGCCGGCACCCCGCCACTGGCGTTCACGTTCGGCCTCGGTGGGCTGGTGGTGTTCCCGCTGCGGGTCGGTGCGGCGACCCTACTGATCGAGACGGCGACACCGGACGAGCTGGCCGACGTCATCGAGCGCAACGCGGTGTCGGTCTGCTTCACCGCCCCGACCGCATACCGCGCGATGGTGCGTGGCGGGCGCACGTCGAGCCTTCGCACCCTGCGCCGCGCGGTGTCGGCCGGCGAGCACCTTCCGGCCGCGACCTGGGAGGCGGTACACGACGCGATCGGCCTGAAGATCATCGATGGCATCGGCACGACGGAGATGCTGCATGTGTTCATCTCGGCCGCAGACGACGACATCCGACCCGGCGCCACCGGCCTGCCCGTGCCCGGCTACACCGCCTGCGTCCTGGACGAGCAGGGCCGGCCGGTGCCGCCCGGCACGCCGGGGCGGCTGGCGGTGAAGGGCCCGACCGGCTGCCGCTACCTCGCCGACCCCCGCCAAGCCACTTACGTCCAGGACGGCTGGAACCTCACCGGCGACACCTTCATCCAGGACGAGGACGGCTACCTGCACTACCAGGCCCGCAACGACGACATGATCGTGTCCTCGGGCTACAACATCGCCGGCCCCGAGGTCGAGGAGGCGCTGCTCGGCCACGACGCCGTCGCCGAGGTGTGTGTCGTCGGGGTGCCCGACACCCAGCGCGGACAGCTGGTGAAGGCCTACGTGGTCCTACGCGACGGGCATGGCGCGAGCCCGCAACTGGGCGAGGAGTTGCAGCAGTTCGTCAAGGCGCGGATCGCGCCGTACAAATACCCGCGGGCGGTGCAGTTCGTGGCGAGCCTGCCCCGCAGCGCTACCGGGAAAGTCCAACACTTCCTGCTGCGTCAGCAGGCAAGCGTGACCGGGGACCTTGCAGCCGACGCACGGCAGGAGTAGACGAATGCGCATCGCAGTAGTAGGCGGCGGTCCGGGCGGGCTCTACTTCGCCGCCCTCGCCAAGCAACTCTGCCCCGATGACGAGATCACCGTCTGGGAGCGCAACGCCGCCGAGGACACCTTCGGCTTCGGAGTGGTGTTCTCCGACGAGACGCTGGGCGGCATCGAGCACGCCGACGAACGCATCTACGCGCAGATGGAGCGTGAGTTCGCGCGCTGGGACGACATCGACGTGCACGTCCGCGACCAGGTGCTCACCAGCGGCGGGCACGGCTTCGCCGCGATGAGCCGCAAACGGCTGCTGAAAATCCTGCAACAGCGCTGCCAGCAACTCGGGATCGCCATCCACTTCAACACCGTCGCCCCGGACGTCGACACGCTGCGCGGCGAGCACGACCTCGTGATCGCCTGCGACGGCGCAAACTCGGCCGTCCGGACTCGCTACGCCGACGCGTTCAGCCCGACGCTCGAGAGCCGCCGCTGCCGCTACATGTGGCTCGGTACCGACAAGGTCTTCGACGCGTTCAAGTTTTACATCCGCGAGACACCGCACGGCGTCATGCAGATTCACGGCTACCCCTTCGACGCGAACACCAGCACCTTCATCGTCGAGATGAACGACGCGGTGTGGCAGCGTGCCGGCTTCGACGCCTTCGCCGAGCGCGAGTTCGCGCCGGGCGAGTCGGACGAGAAGTCCGTCGCGGTCGTGCGTGAGCTGTTCGCCGACGTCCTAGACGGCGCCCAGCTGTACCTGAACAACTCCAAGTGGCTCACCTTCACGACCGTCCGCAACGAGAGCTGGCGTCACGAGAACGTGGTGCTGATGGGCGACGCCGCGCACACAGCACACTTCTCGATCGGCTCCGGCACCAAACTGGCGATGGAGGACGCGCTGGCGCTGGCCGCATGCCTGAACGAGCAGCCCGACGTCCTCACCGCGCTCGAGGCTTACGAGGCCGAGCGGCGCCCGGTCGTGCTGTCCACCCAGCGCGCCGCGCAGGCCAGCCTGGAGTGGTTCGAGAACCTCGGCCAGTACATCGACCAAGACCCACTGCAGTTCGCGTTCAACATCATGACCCGCAGCCGCCGCGTCACCTACGACAACCTGCGCGTACGCGACGCGGAGTTCGTCGAATCCCTCGACCGCTGGTTCGCCGAGCACGAGCTGCACCGCGGCAACGGCACCGGCCAGGTGCGGCCGCCGATGTTCCAACCGTTCCGGCTGCGCGACCTCGAGCTAGCCAACCGGATCGTCGTGTCGCCAATGGACATGTACAAGGCCGTCGAGGGCGTACCCAACGACTTCCACCTCGTCCACCTCGGCGGCAAGGCCCTCGGCGGCGCCGGCCTGGTCATGACCGAGATGGTCTGCGTGTCGCCCACCGGACGAATCACGCCGGGCTGCACCGGACTCTACACCGACGAACACGCGCAGCAGTGGCGCCGGCTCACCGACCTCGTCCACTCCGAATCCAACGCCAAGGTCGGCATCCAGATCGGACACTCCGGCCGCAAGGGCTCCACACGGCTGATGTGGGACGGCATCGACCAGCCGCTGCCCGAGGGCAACTGGCCGCTCGTCGCGCCGTCGCCGCTGCCCTACGTCGAGGGCCTCAACCAAGTGCCACGCGAGCTGACCCTCGACGAACTCGATGAGATCAAGCAACAGTTCGTCGACGCCGCAGCTCGCGCCGCCTGGGCCGGCTTCGACCTGCTCGAGCTGCACTGCGCACACGGCTACCTGCTGTCCTCGTTCATCTCGCCGCTGACCAACCACCGCACCGACAGCTACGGCGGGTCACCAGCGAACCGGCTGCGTTTTCCGCTGGAGGTCTGCACCGCCGTGCGCGAGCGCTGGCCCGCCGAGCGACCTATGTCGGTACGCATCTCCGCCACCGACTGGATGCCCGACGGCATCACCGGCGACGACGCCGTCCAGATCGCGTGGGCCTTCTCCGCCGCCGGGGTCGACGCCGTCGACGTCTCGACCGGCCAGGTCCACCCCGACGAGGCACCCGCATTCGGTCGCTCCTACCAGACCCCGTTCGCCGACCGCATCCGCAACGAGACCGGCATCGCCACCATGGCCGTCGGGGTCATCTCGTCCTACGACGACGTCAACTCGATCCTGCTCGCCGGGAGAGCCGACCTATGCCTGCTCGGGCGTACGCATCTTCATGATCCGAACTGGACACTGCACGCGGCCGCCGAACAGGGCTACACAGGGCCGGGGGCGCAGTGGCCACTACCTTGGCAAGCCGGCTCCCGGCGCCCGCAGGCCGCCCGTGGGGACGATGTCAAACCACGGCTGGAACTAATCCGGAACGGACCTCGCGGCGTCGCACACCGCCGCTGGCACCCAGACCGAAACTAGAATAAACACGCGCTGCATCCCTCGTCACCGCGTTAAAGGGCAGCGCGGTCGGCGATAAACCCAGTGACTCGCATGGCCGTCCGCGGGAACCGTCGCGGGCTACGGACGCTCGCCCTTGCAAACTGTGCCGTTCGACTTCGTTTCCGTCGAAATCCCCTGGTCATGTGCAGGCGCTGAGGACTCGCACTCGCCAGTGCGCCCCACGCGGCTTCCCCGAAACTGAAAAGACAAGCCGTCCGATCTTCGATATCGCGGCTCAAGCGGCGCGATGTGCTCCGCAGCCTCAAATTCGATGGAGTCGCCGGGAAGGCGCCGGGATGCGCTTTCGCCGTCGGGACTCAAGACGCTAGCGAGGACGACGCGCGGATCGTCAGCCGCACTCGGGCGCAGCTCGAAGTGTCGGACACCGCATATGCAAATGCAGCACGATCGATCCGCAGACGAGGGTCAAGTTCGGTGGCGCCGCCTGCATGGGGGCGATCCCCTCATCAGATGGGTCGGGATGTACTTCGTTCGCCGGTGTGTCAGCGCCGTTTGCGGAGGTGAACGAGCGCGTAGCCAGCCGCCGTCGGCTCTCGATTGTCTTCGAGATATCCGTGTCGGATGTACAGCCGCAGGTTCTCCTTGCTGCGCTCTCCTGTGAACAATCGGAGTTCGGTGACCGTGGCCGGCATCGCGTCCTCGATCGCGGCAAGTAGCAGCGATCCGAGTCCCTCGCGCTGGCGGTCCGGGACGACGGTAAGCCTGCCGATCTCGGCGACCGCGGGATGGCCCGGGTCGACCTGAACCCGGGCGGCGGCGAGCAGCCGCCCATCTGCGTCGCGGCAGCCGAGGGCCAGCACGCTCGGGTCGGCAAGCTCAGCCTGCAGCATGGCCAATGATTGCCGAAGTGGCGGAAGGTCAGGGTCTGCATGTGCCTGAGCTTCGCTCACGTAGGCCGCCCGTTGCAGAGTGAGGACTTCGCCTGCGTCGTGTAGGCCGAGCCTCATCAGCCGGTGCACGAGTTCTGCACTTGCCCGCACTGTCGGTTCGCGGTCGGAATGGATTGGCACGCGGTGGGACCTTCTCTCAGCTCAGCATCGTCCGGCACAGGTTTGGCCTGGGACTCGCCAGCCATCCCTTGACCGGTCGGGGGAGTCGTGACATGGTCCTGACCATAGTTCTAGACTTCTATAACTCATGAGGAGCGCGATGGCAACCACTCTTGATCCCCCCGTCGCCCGCACCGTGGCCGGCTCCCCGGTCCGAATGGGTGATCCTGGCGTGAGTGGCCGGTTCGGCTCCTTTGGCGGTAGGTACGTGCCGGAGTCACTCGTGTCGGCGTGCATTGAACTTGAGCAGGCTTTCCGTGAGGCCTGGGTCGACCCCGCCTACCGCATGGAGCTGCATTCGGTGCTCCGCGATTACGCGGGCCGACCGACCCCGGTGACTGAGGCGCGGCGGTTGTCGGACGAGCTCGGTGTGCGTGTCCTGCTCAAGCGCGAGGACTTGGCGCACACCGGAAGCCACAAGATCAATAATGCGCTTGGTCAGGGTCTGCTCGCGCGGCGGATGGGCAAGACCGCGCTTATCGCCGAAACCGGAGCCGGCCAGCATGGTGTCGCGACGGCGACGGTCGCTGCGCTTCTGGGCCTGGAATGCACGGTATATATGGGGGAGGAGGACACCCGGCGGCAGGCGCTGAACGTCTTTCGGATGGAGATGCTCGGCGCGAGCGTCGTGCCCGTCACGACTGGCAAGCGGACGCTGAAGGACGCGACGAACGAGGCGCTGCGACAGTGGGTGGCCACGGTCGAGACGACGCACTACTGCCTCGGCTCGGTCATGGGCCCGCACCCCTACCCCTGGATGGTCCGCGAATTCCAGCGGGTCATCGGCGACGAGGCGCGTGCGCAGTGCGCCGTGCTGCTTCCGTCCGCCGTGCCCGACGTTGTCGTGGCCTGTGTTGGCGGCGGATCGAACGCGGCCGGAACCTTCGCCGGGTTTGTATCGACGAGCGCGCGCCTTGTTGGTGTCGAGGCGAGCGGTGGTGCCGCGATAACCAACGGCCGCGAGGGCATCTTGCACGGCTTCTTTTCCGAATTCTTGCAGGACGAGGACGGTCAGATCGGTGACGCGCAGTCGATCAGCGCGGGGCTTGACTATCCGGGCGTCGGGCCGGAACACGCGTATCTGGCACAGGCCGGACGCGCGCTCTACACGATGGCGACCGACGCCGAGGTACTGGATGCAGTGAAGTTGTTGGCCCGCACTGAAGGCCTTGTCCCGGCGCTGGAGTCGGCGCACGCGATCGCGTGGGTCATACGTGCGGCAGGCGATGGGGACCTGTCAGCGGGCACCAACATCTTGATCACTTTGTCCGGGCGGGGCGACAAGGACGCCGCACACGTGAGGGAGCTGACCAATGGCCAAGCTTGAGGAGGCGCTGCGGGGTGCCCGGGGCGCCGGTCGGCCGATCCTGGTCGGTTACGTGATGGGTGGAATCCGGCCGGACTGGACGGACCTGCTCACCGCGATGGTCGACGCCGGCGCGGATGCCGTGGAGATCGGGCTCCCGTTCAGCGACCCGATGCTCGACGGCGGCACTATCCAAGAGGCGTCTGCCGTCGCGCTCGATGCCGGCGCCCGGATCAGCGACATTCTCGATCGCGCCGCGATCCTGCAGCCGACTGTGCCGCTGATCGCGATGACCTACGCGAACCATGTGTACTCGCGCGGCGTCGACACGTTCTGCGCGATGCTCGCCGACGCGGGCATCAGCGGAACGATCGTTCCTGATTTGCCGCTCGACGAAGCGGAGGAGTACCTCGCGTGCGCGGCGGCCCGCCACGTCGACGCGATCTTGCTGGCTAGCCCGGCGACGAGCCGAGAGCGGCTGCCGCTCATCTGCAGCCGCTCGCGCGGATTCATCTACTCGGTGAGTGTGATGGGGACCACCGGGGGGGCGGGTCCGGGCGAGGACGGGTGGTCCGCGGCCGATCGCGCGCGCGCGCTCACCGACACGCCCGTCCTGATCGGATTCGGGGTCAATACACCGGAGATCGCGGCGCACGCGGTTGGCCACGCCGACGGCGTCATCGTGGCGTCCGCACTCATGCGCCGAGTCTTGGACGGGGGGAGTGTTGGCGAAATCTCCCGCGCGGTCGGCGCGATCCGGTCGGCGCTCGATCAGGTGGCAGCGTGAGCGCCACCTCGCACAAGCACCGCACGGCTACGCCTCGGCAGCCGAAGTACCTGCGCATCTACGAGGACCTGGCAGCCCGGATCCGCGCCGGTGAACACACACCGGGCACGCCGCTTCCCTCGCAACGCGAGCTGAGCGAGTCGTATCACGTGACCCTCATGACACTGCGGCAGGCGCTGCAACTACTTGAGGAGGAAGGGCTCGTCGAGACCCGTCACGGCACCGGAACGTTCGTCGCGACTCCCCGATACGCCTACGATCTGGGTCACCTGCAGAGCTTCGCACAGGACATGGCGCTGCAGGGCACACAGGTGCAGACCAAGATCCTCGCCAGTCGAACAGTGACCGCGCCGCCCGCCGTTTCCGCACGGCTCGGGCTCGGCGGCAGCCACAGAGCGTCGGCGATTCGCAGGCTCCGGCTCATCGACGGGCGCCCAGTCGTGCTCCAGGACTCCTATCTGCCGCTGCGGGTCGGCCGGCACGTCGACGTGCGCGAGCTGGAGACCAAATCGCTGTACGCGGTGCTCGCCGAAGACCTCGGGATGGTGGTCAACAGAGCGACTGAGGCGATTCGACCGGTCGTGCTCGATGCAGAGCAGGCGGCGGTACTTGATCGCGACCCCGGTTCGGCCGCGATCATCAGCCAACGCGTCAGCTTCGCTGATGACGATCAGCCCGTCATCGACGACGTCGCCGTTCTTGCCGGCGACAGCGTTCTCATTACGGCAAACCGCAACCGTGAAGGCCTGCAACTCAGCTACACGCTCAGCGAAGACCATCAGTGACCGACCCGCCTCGCGGGCTAACCCAAGGAGATGACCATGTCGGTTTCCGTCACACCGAAACGCGGTCGACGGCTTCTGGCCGTCACCGCAGCAGCCGCGATGCTCGTGGTCGCCGGCTGCTCCAGCTCGCCGGCCGTCAAGAAGCACGAGCAGCAGACACGAACGCAGACGCAACCGCAGTCGTCTGGCACGGCGAGGGACATCACCATCGGCATCGACGTCCCGTTCCATCCGATCTGGGACTACGTCCAGGCGAAAGCCAGTACCTACTTCGCCGGTAAGCCGTACAAGGTGCACTTCAAGGTGCTCGACGCGACTACCCAGGTGCCGGCCTTCGGCAAGGGCGACCTGCAGGTGATGACGACGGTGCCGTCGTTCATGCCAATCGTGAAGAAGCAGTACAACATCGACACCAGTTACTTCTTCCCGTTGGCCCGCTGGACCATCGGCCCGCAGATCCTGGTCAAGAAGGGCTCGCCGTATAAGACTCTGGCGGACTTGAAGGGCAAGAAGATGGCGATAGCGCCGCTGACGTCGCGCTTCGGCGCCGAGCAGGCCGCCATTCTGGGAGCGACCGGTCAGAAGATCCAGGACTACTTCAATCTGCAGCAGACCGATGCCGCGGCACAGCAGCTCAGCCTGGGTCGGGTCGACGCGGCGTTCATCGAAGCGCCCACCACCTACCCCCTGCTGAGCAGCGGGAACTTCCAGGCCATCTACAGCGTGCATGACGCGTTCCAGAAGGCATTCGGCGATCCCGCGGTCATGAACGGCGGCTACATCGCCCGCAGCCAATTCGTGAAGGACAACCCCGGCTTCATCAAAGACTTGGTCGGCGCGACGCAGGATGCGTGGAACAAGTACCAGGCCGACCCAAGTGCGGTTAACGCCGTCGCCAGCAAGATCAGCGGCATCCCTGCCGCACAGCTATCTGTCGTCGGCAAGGTCCTCGACCTCGAGCGCATTCCCGCGGCCGAACGGCAGGTGACCTCGCGCGACATCGCGACATGGAAAAAACTGTTCCCAGTGCTGCAGCGGGCGGGCTTCACACAGCAGACACCTTCAGACGTGAATAGCCTCTTTATCCTGACATCGCAACTGAAGTAGCGAGGTGGCCAGATGGCAGCACCGCCAAATATTGGCGTAAGCGAAGACGTTGCGCTGGGGGCAGATCTGCCTCCAGCGCCTGCGGCCGGCCGCGGTCGAGCCGGCATGACTCGTACTCGGACCTTCCGTAGCGCCCGAATTCTGCTGTCCGCGGTCTCGTTCGTCGGGCTCTGGTGGCTGGGCTCGTGGCACTACGCCAGCTACATTCTGCCGGGCCCGCCGTTGGTGTGGCACTCGTTCACCGACGCGTTCAGCCGGGGTGCGTGGGGTCAGAACATCGATGCGACCCTGGTCCACCTGTTCATCGCGGTTGCCATCATCTTCGCGGCCGGCCTTCCGATCGGAATCATCATCGGCCGCTCGGTGATCGCCGAGGACCTCACCCGAGTCTGGCTGGTGTTCTTACAAACGGTGCCCACGGTGGTCCTGATCGCCATGGCGCTGATCTTCATCGGGGCGAGCACGAAGGCGGTCGTCGCGGTCACCATCGCGACGGGTCTGACCTACTTCCTGCTCAACGTCATCCAGGGCACCCGTTCGATCGACCGAGATCTGGTGGAGATGGCCAAGGCCTACGGCGCCAACGAGCGGGTCGTCATGCGCACGATCCTGCTGCCGTCAGTTGTCCCTTACATACTGGCCGGCAGCCGCATCACGATCGGGGTCGCCTGGCAGGTGACCCTGTTCGCCGAGTACCTGATGGGCAGCAGCGGAGTGGGGTTCCAGGTGAGCAGCTCCATCAAGCTGCTCGACACCTCGAGCGTGTTCATGTGGGGACTGAGCGTGGTGGTGCTCACCCTGCTGTTCGAGTACGGCGCGTTCCGTCCGTTGGAGGCCTACCTTACCCGCCACATGAGGAGGGTTCAATGACCGCACAGTTGGCGCCGACCCAGTCCGGAGACCTCGTCCAGATCTGCAATGTCTGGAAGGAGTTCGGCAAGGACGCGGGCGGGCCCGTGCTCAGCGACGTGTCGCTGTCGGTCGCGACAGGTGAGCTCGTCGCGGTCATCGGCCCTTCTGGGTGCGGCAAATCTACGCTACTCAACATCCTGGCCCGGCTCACCACGCCGACCCGGGGCACGGTCACGCTCGCCAACCCGAAGGCCTGTGTCGCCTACGTGTTCCAGGGACCGCGGCTGCTTCCGTGGCGCACGGTGCTACGCAACGTCGAGTTCGGGCTCGAGCAGCTCGGGCTTTCACGGCAAGAGACCCGGCGGCGAGCACTCCAGACGCTGCGCCTGGTGCACCTGGACGATCACGTGGCCAAGTACCCGCATCAACTTTCCGGAGGCATGCAGCAGCGAGTGGCCCTGGCCCGGGGCCTGGCCCTTGAACCGGAACTGCTGCTGATGGACGAGCCGTTCGGTGCACTGGACGCCCTGACCCGCGGTTACCTGCAGGAGGAGCTGCTCAGCTTGGTTCGCCGGACGGACAGCACGACGATTCTAGTCACCCACGACATCGACGAAGCCCTCTTGCTGGCAGACCGGATCGTGGTGATGAGCAACCGACCCGCCCGGATCAAGCAGATCGTCGACGTCCCATTCGGCGCCGAGCGCACGCTGGATGCGCTGATCAGCGACCCGCGCTATCCCGGCCTGCGCAGCCGGCTGCGTGAGCTGCTGCGTCCGGAGATGGGCGAGGCCACGGTGAGCTCTGTGGCGCGTGAGCCTGCCCACCGGGTGCAGAGGGCCACGTGAGCGATGCGGCGTCCCGGATCCCCAACGCGCTGGACGAGTCGTTCGGCCGTGGTCGACCGGCGCTCATCTGCTACCTGCCGCTGGGTGACCCCGCCCTGCAGCACGCCGACCCGGCGGAGTATCTCGCCGAAGGCGTCGATGTGTTGGAGATCGGCGTGCCCGCGGCAGATTCCAAGCTGGACGGGCCGGTTATCGCCGAGTCGATGCGTCGGGCGCGTGAGAACGGAATGGACAATGCGATCGCGGCTGGCGCCATCGCGGAACTTCGTGGCCGGTTCGATGCTGCGGCCATGGTCTGGATGACGTACCCGACCGCTGCCGCGGAGCCCGGCTGGGCCGATGCGGTGGCCGCGTCCGGAGTTGACGGCACCCTCGTCGCCGGCGCTGGCCCCGGCCAATATCGGCCGCCGCCTGGGGTGCGTCAGATCGTGTTCGTGCCGCACTCGCCGACGACCCGCGACCTGACCGCGGCCGCGGAGGCAACCGGGTACGTCATGGCCGCTGCGGCCAATGGAGTGACCGGCAATCGCTTGGGGATCTCACCGGGTAACGGTGCGCTGCTCGAGCGAATCCGGACCTCGGGCGTCACGGTGCCCCTGGTCCTCGGTTTCGGCATCTCCGACCGAGCGAGCGTGCACCGTGCGGTCGAGTGCGGTGCGCAGGGCGTGGTCGTCGGGTCGGCCGTCGTCTCGGCAGCTGCACAGGGACGCGACGTGCTGGTCCGGCTGCTTCGAGAGCTGCGGGCGGCCCTGGATGGGTGAGGTGCTGCTCATCGGACTCGACATTGGGACGACGGCGACCAAGGCGGCGGTGTATGACGCTGCGGGCACGCAGCTCGCGGCCGCGTCCGCGGGGTATCCGATCACCCGGCCGCGGAATGGGTGGGCCGAGCAGGACGCCGAGGACTGGTGGCGCGCTGCTATCCACACGCTGCGTGCGGTCGCGACCACCACCGACCTGAGCACGGTTCATGCGGTCGGTCTGGTCAGCCAGGTGAACACCCACGCCTTCGTAGACGCGGTCCTGCGCCCGATCGGCCCGGCTATCGTCTGGCAGGATCAGCGCTGCGCTGACATCGCCCGCGAACTCGACGGCCGCTTCGATGACGCGACCCGACACCGGCTCTGGGGCGGGCCGTTCACGATCGATTCGTCCTACCTCATCTCGCGGGCAGCCTGGCTCGCCGTTCACGACCCGGCGGCCTGGGACAGGGCCGCGTGGGTTCTCTTACCGAAGGACTATGTGATCGCCCGGCTCACCGACGAGGTGGCGACGGACGCGGTCAGCGCCATTGGCCTCGTCACTGGCGCCGGAGACAGTTACCTGGGCGGCGCAATGGCGCTGATGGACGGTGTGAGCCAGCGGCTGCCGCGGTTGGCTCGACCCACTGAACCGGTCGGAACAATCACCGCTGCCGCTGCGGACGCGACCGGCCTACCGGTTGGCGTCCCGGTCATGGCCGGGACGATGGACGCCTGGGGGAACCTGCACGGATCGGCCGCAAGCTCGTCCGGTTCCGCGATTCTAGTCGGCGGCACCAGCGAAATCGTGGCGCTCGTATCAGACCGGCACGTGCCGACCCCCGGGATCATCACGTTTCCCGCGGTGGACGGGCTGATCGTGCATGCCGGGCCGACGCAGGCCGGCGGTGATGCACTGCGCTGGTGGGTACAAACCAGCGGGCACAACTACGACGAGGTCCTCGCCCAGGCGGCCGATACCGCAGCTGGTGCCGGCGGAGTGATCTTCGCCCCCCACCTACTCGGCGAGCGGGCCCCACTGTGGGACCCCGACGTGCGGGCGTCCTTCCTGGGCCTGAGCAGTGGAACGGGTACCGCAGAGCTAGGTCGGGCCGTGCTCGAGGGCGTCGCCTTCTCTGCCCGGGAGCTGTTCGAGGCGGTCACCACGGCCGGCGGCGTTCCGGTCAGCACGATCGCACTGTCTGGCGGTAGCTCCCGCAGCGACCTCTGGTCGCAGATCAAAGCGGATGTGCTCGGCCGGCCGTTGCGCCGCCTCGCCGTCCGCGACAGCGCAGTCCTGGGCGCCGCGCTGCTTGCCGGAGTCGGCAGCAAGTTGTACGACAGCCTCGCCGCGGCCGGCGACAGTGCTGTCCACGTCGAGCGTGTCTTTGAGCCGAACCCGGAGCGCGTCCAGCTGTACTCGGATCTGTTCGCGATCTACCGGCAGGCCTACGGTGCGTTGAGGCCGGTCCACGCCGCGCTGAGTGCCTGGCGGGACGCGGGGCCATCCTGACCGAATTTTCGGCGTGAACACAGGACGTGCGCGGGCCGCGCAACCCGTCGTGGACAGCGGCCTGGACGCGACGGATTGGGCCATTTTGCGCGAACTCCAGATCGAGGCCAGGCTCTCGTTCAAGGAACTCTCCCGTCGGGTACACCTGTCGGCCCCGGCAGTCGGCGAGCGGGTGCGTCGGCTGGAAAGCTGCGGTGTGCTCAGCGGCTATCACGCACACATCGACGCCGCACGCGCCGGCCGCGCGATAGCGGCGATGATCCGAATGACCTGCTACGGGCCGCGCTGCCTGCTGCGTGACCCCACCGTCGCCGAGTGGGCAGAGGTCCTGGAGATCCACCGCATCACCGGTGACGCATGCTGCCTGCTCAAGGTGGCGACGACTTCGATGCCGGCGTTGGAGGGCCTGCTGGACCGGCTCGCCTCGTACGGGCAGCCGTGCAGCACGATGATCTTGGACAGTCCGGCGCCGTGGAGCCCGCTCCGCTGAACTGATCGGTCGGGCAGACACGCGGAAGGTCGCCGCGGCCAAATTCGTTTCGCGCGGAAAGTAGCTGCTGGCAATTGCCTAACGGCGATACTGCCCCTCCGTGCCCCTCTGCACCAGGATCGTTGGTATGGAGCAACATCATGCGCAGCACGAAGCGGCGACCATGCATGGGAGGAGCGCGGTAGCGTGTGCCGCGGCGCCTCGTCGCGTCTCCGCCGCGGAGCGTGCAGACCGCGCGGCGAGTAACGCTGGCGAACCTTGCCTGGAGTTCACCGGCTCGACGCCGTACGACGACTACGTCCGAACCAGGACCCTGCACGCCCTTCAGCAGCCCGTGACCAACCACCCCGCCGAGCGCGCGTTCCTGGTCAACACGCAGGTGATGGAACTCTACTTTGGCCTGCTGCGTGCCGAGTGGGAGCACGCGCAACAGCAGCTGCGTGCCGACAACTTGGACGGGGCGCTCGCCGCGCTCGCGCGGTCGGTCTACCACTTCGAGGTGCTCAACGCCTCGTGGCGCTCGCTGATCTGGCTCACCCCGGCCGAGTTCAACGACTTCCGGGACGCTCTCGGCGAGGCGTCCGGATTTCAGTCCTACGCCTACCGCCACGTCGAGTTTCTGCTCGGACTCAAGGAAGCCGCGCGAATCCGTCCACACCATGGCTCACCGGACATCTACGCCGACCTCAATCGGGCGCTGAATGCGCCGAGCCTCTACGACGACGCCGTCGCGTTCCTTGCGCGTAGTGGTCTGGGGCCATCCGCGCCAGCCAGCCCGCTCAGTTATGCGGAGGAGTACCACCCCGACCCGGCGGTTGAGGCGGCATGGAGCGCCATCTACGCCGACCCACGGGCGACTAACCCGCTGTTCCAGCTCGGCGAGCAATTGACCGAGATCGCCGATGCGTTCACTACGTGGCGCCAGCGGCATTTGATGGCTGTCAGGCGGGCGATGGGTGCGAAGCCCGGCAGCGGCGGGTCACCCGGCCTGACCTGGCTGGAACGTAGCGCGGGCCGCGAGGTGTTCCCAGAACTTTGGTCGGCGCGCACCGCCGTCTGAACGAGCGAAGGTGGCT
The DNA here is from genome assembly GCA_051000605.1 of Jatrophihabitans sp. Taxonomy (GTDB): domain Bacteria; phylum Actinomycetota; class Actinomycetes; order Mycobacteriales; family Jatrophihabitantaceae; genus Jatrophihabitans. Next base: position 45,397 of record JBPCOE010000131.1, on the reverse strand, counting down.
GAAGTGCTCTCACATGACAGCTCTCCAGGGCAGTTTGATGGCCGGGTGGTCCTGGTCGTCGGCGCCAGCCGCGGCATCGGAGCAGCCGTCTCCTTCGCGTTCGCCGAGAGAGGTGCTGCCGTTGTACTTGCCAGCCGGGACCGGAGGGCCAGCGACGGTGTCGTCAGACGCATTCGTCAGGCCGGTGGCGAGGCGAGTGCGGTGACGGCCGACGTTTGCGTCGAGGCTTCCGTCGAAGCTGCGATCGACTTCGCGGTTGACACCTACGGTGCGATCGACATCGCGTTCAATAATGCGGGAGCGCAAGGCCCGGCCGCGCCGATACATGAACTGACCACGGAGACGTGGGTCTCGGTGCTGGAAACCAACCTGACGGGCTTGTTCTATTGCCTCAAGTACGAACTCGCGCGGATGGTCATCCAAGGTAGCGGTGCAATCGTGAACACCGCTTCAGTGGGTGGAGTCGTTGCTGCGCCGGGAATCGGTCCGTACTGCGCGAGCAAACACGGCGTGATCGGGCTTACCCGTGGCGCCGCTCTTGACTACGCAGCGCTCGGAATTCGGATCAACGCGGTGGCTCCGGGGGCGATCGACACCGACATCTTCAATAACTGGATGTCCGGTCCTGGCGCGCGGCAGGCAATGGTCGAACTGCATCCCCTCAAGCGCATCGCCCACGTGGACGAGCTGAACGGCGCCGTCCTATGGCTCGCGTCCGAAGACGCATCCTATGTGACCGGCTCCGTAGTGACGGTAGACGGCGGATACACGATCAGATGAAGAGGCTCGGCTGCAGCCGAGCCATAGTCTCACTGCCGCGCGAGCCGCGACGCGTAAGCCCCTAACCACAACAGTTGCCTGTCCCAGAGGAGCATGAACCGTCCGCCGATGCGGACATAGGGGCGGACGGTGTCGTCGTGCAACGCCGCTCGACCTGCGCGGACCGGGGAGTAGCGCGACGTCGCGGGCCAACGGCAAGCCAGGTCGGTAGCCTACGGGCATGGCGACTTGACACAACCGCCTCAACCTGGGGAATGACGTGAGCGCCGACATCGCACGGACAAACTTGCCGGCCGCAAGGTGATCGCCTTGTTCGATCGCGCCGCCGCTCGCGACTTCGTCGATGTCTACGCGTTGGCCCGACGGTCCACGACAACTGACCTGCTCGATCTGGCCCGCGAGGTCGATGCCGGCTTCGACCTCGGCGTGTTCACCGACATGCTTACCCACGTGGCCCGCTACATCGATGTCGATCTCGCACTCGGCGACGTCGACATCGCCGCGCTGCGCGCGTTCTTCCATCACTGGATCGCCGAACTGAATCTCGGCCAGGACTGAGCCCCAGGTCGGGGTAGATGTTCGTTCGACCAGAATCGTTCCGGCACGATGGAAGGGCTTGACGTGGCCTTGGCAGAGTCGTGAGCTTTCATCGACGCATGACCCTGCGAGTCGTCACAACTGTGAACCGGCGGCCCGCGTTGAGCAGACTCGTCTGAGCCGCCGGAGTCGGGATGCGTGCAACGGTCGTGCAACACCGCAGCCGCAACCAGCCCGCTGCAACCAACCTGACCAACGCGTCGGGCCCAGTGAACTCGGTCGTTCTGGGGGTAACCAACCTGACCAACGCCGGCGGGAAAACGTTGACACGGTAGGGGTCACTGGTTCAATCCCAGTATCGCCCACCTGGGATATCACGTCACAGGCCAGCACGACACGACGTGACGAGAATTGCGACAAGCGGTACCAACATGGTCAACCGCCATGTCACCGTCTGGCGGTGGTTGACTCGCCGGACGCGGGCATTCTGACTGTTCCCGACCGGACCAGTGCGCGAGTCCACGCGACCGACACCGACGCTCACCCCACCGGCGCCGTCCGCAGGTGAGCACCCGCACTACCCGGGCGGTCGTGGTCGACACGATGGACCGTCCCGGCCGCCTGCTTCCCGCGACAGATTGCACGGTAAAGAAGGGCTTACCGGAGCCGTCACGAACGTGCGTGGCTCGCGAACGCCAATGCCGTCAGACTCGCGGCATGGGTGACTCGCTGCTCGACCGGCTCGCGTCCGGCACCGTCCTGTGCGCCGAGGGGTACCTTTTCGAACTCGAGCGCCGCGGCTACTTGCAAGCCGGGGCCTTCGTGCCCGAGGTCGTACTCGATCATCCAGAGATCGTCGCCGGGCTGCATCGCGACTTCGTCCACGCCGGCTCGGACGTGGTCGAGGCGTTCACCTACTACGCGCACCGCGAGAAGCTGCGCCTCATCGGCCGCGAGGCCGACCTGGAGAAGCTGAACCGGCAGGCGCTGGCCGCTGCCGCCGGCGTCGCCCGCGAGACCGGTGTCCTGCTGGCCGGCGACGTGTGCAACACCAACATCTGGCTCGATGGCCAGCATCCCGACGACAACGGCGTTCGGGCGATGTTCGCCGAGCAGGTCGACTGGGCTGCGCAGGCCGGCGTCGACTACATCATCGGCGAGACGTTCCAGTTCCTCGGCGAGGCGCTGGCCGCGCTCGAGGTCATCCGGTCGGCCGGCCTACCGTCGGTGATCACGTTGGCCGCCCACCAGGGCGACACGACTCGCGAGGGCGTGACTCTCGCCGATGCCTGCCGACGGCTGCAGGACGCCGGCGCCGACGTTGTCGGGCTCAACTGCATCCGTGGCCCGCAGACGATGCTGCCGCTGCTCGCCGCGATCGTTGAGGCCGTCGACGTTCCGGTGGCGGCGCTGCCGGTCCCGTACCGCACGACGGCCGACGAGCCTACGTTCCAGTCGCTGACCGACCCACGAGGTACGCCACTGCCTGAAGGGCGGGCCTTCCCGGTCGCCCTCGACGCGCTGACCTGCACCCGCTACGACATCGCCGCGTTCACGCACGCCGCGCTCGATACGGGGGTGCGCTATCTCGGACTGTGCTGCGGCGCCGGCCCGCACCACGTCCGGGCGATGGCCGAGGCGATGGGGCGAATCCCGCCGGCGAGCCGCTTCTCCGCGGACATGAGCAAGCACGCGTACCTCGGTACCGACGCGAGCCTGCGCCCGCAGAACCTCGCCTTCGCCGAGCACCTGTGACCCGTCGGTTCCGCTACGCCGTCGTCGGCGGCGGTGGTATCGGCAGCGCAACGGCCTACTGGCTGAGCAAGACTTCGGGGGAGGACGTCCTCTGTCTGGAGCAGTGGGAACACGGCCACGCCCGCGGCGCGTCCGAAGACCACTCGCGCATCATCCGGCTCGGCTACCACGCGGCGCGCTACACAGCACTGACCCGGGACTCCTACACGGCATGGCAGGTGGCCGAACGCGAGTCGGGCGTGCAGCTGGTGCACCGCACCGGGATGGTCAACCTGGCCCGTCCGGGCACCGAGGGCGGCGGCATCCTCGACAACTACGAGCACGCGATGAGCGCGTACGACATCCCTTATCAGCGTTTCGACGCACGCGAGGTGATGCGTCGTTGGCCCCAGTTCCATCTGGACGGGGAGTACGACGCGGTCTTCCAGGCCGATGGCGGCATCCTCGACATCCGCAAGGCCGTCGCCGTCCACCTCGCGCTCGCGCGTGGCCACGGCGCGACAGTGCTGCCCAACGCGGAGGTCACGGCGATCGACGATTCGGGCGACGTGATCCGGCTGCGCACGAGCGCGGGAGACTTCGAGGCCGAGCGGGTCGTGCTCTGCGCAGGCGCCTGGACTGCACAGCTGCTCGAGACTCAACTCGGGATCCGCTGGCCCATTCGGCTGACCCAGGAGCAGGTTACCTACTTCGCCACGCCCCACGTGCGCCGCTTCGCCGCCGACCGGTTCCCGATCTGGATCTGGCACGGCGAGCAGGAGTACTACGGCTTCCCGGTCTACGGCGAGGTCGCGACGAAGGCGGCCCAGGAGGTCTGCGGCGAGTCGGTCGGGCTCGACGCCGCGAGCTGGGCCCCCGACCAAGCCCGCGTGCGCCGGGTGGCCGACTTCGTCGAGCGCATCCTGCCCGGCTACAGCGGGCCCGAGCTCTACACCCGCTGCTGCCTCTACGACATGGCGCCGGACCGCGACTTCGTCATCGACGTGCTGCCCGGGCACCCGAACATCGCGGTCGGCATCGGCGCGGGTCACGCCGCCAAGTTCGCCGGCCTGTTCGGACGCATCCTCGCCGAGCTCAGCACCGACGGTCGCACCGGCTACCCGATCGAGGCGTTTCGCGCCGACCGGCCCGCGATGGTCGACCCGGACTACGAGCCGGGTTACCGGCTCGGCGCGCCCGTCGCCGCCGGCTGAACGGGAGTGGGCAACGGCACGCGTCGCCGCGGCTGAAGGTTGCGCAGGATGGCGAGCATCGCCGTCGAGGACGGTGAGCGCAGGCCGTCCCGCCGGGTGACCGCCTGGATGCGTCGGTGCGGCGCGTCGGGGCCGAGGGGACGCAGGACGACGTCCTCGTTCACCGGGAACAGCGCGAGGTCCGGGAGCAGGGCGACACCGAGCCCGGCGCCGACGAGTTCGTGGATCGCGGTGTAGTCGTCGCTCTCGTAGGCAACCTCGAAGTTCAAGCCGAGCTGGGCAAAGGCCGCGGCGAGGACGTCGCCGCCCTGAGAGTCGGACGGCACATTGATCCACCGCTCACCCGCAAGATCGGCCAGGCGCAATTCGGTGGCACCGGCTCGGGGATGCCGGCGATGCAGAGCTAGGCGGAACGGATCGGTGAAGAGATCCGCGATGTTCAGGTCCGGCGCCGGCGCGAAATCGACGGTAAGCACAAGATCGAGGCGCCCCTGCCGCAGCCGGGCCACGCCCTCGCGGGTTGTTGCCTGCTCCACCCGGACATCGATGTCAGGATAGTGCGCCTGGAAATCGTCGATCGCGCGCGGCACGATCGTAGCCCCCGCGGTGGCGAAGGACCCGAGCCGCAGCTGCCCTCGCCGCAGATCGGAAAGCTCGGCGAGTGCGCTTTCGGCCGCCTCGAGCTGGGCGAAAATCAACTCTGCGTGCGAGACGAGCAGCACACCGGCCTCGGTCAGCACGACGCCGCGGGCACGCCGCTCGAGCAAGGTGACCCCAACCTCGCGTTCGAGCGCCGCAATCTGCTGCGAGATCGCAGACGAGGTATAGGACAGGGCGTCGGCCGCCCCGGACAACGACCCACGGCGCGCAACCTCGCACAACACCTTGAGGCGGCGGACGTCCAACACCAGCGAAGCGTATCTCCCGATAGGACCGGGCGGGCGGCCCGCGTTTCGGGCCGAACCCGCCGGTCCGGACGCAGGTGGCGTCCGGACCGGCGGGCTCGGTGAAACGGTTGGGCCTACGACACGGTGTAGCTGTACGGCAGGGCTGCCAGGACCTCGCCGGTCGTGTTGAACACGTTGGCCACGCCGGCCGGCGGAGTGACGAGGTTGAGTACCCCAGTCACGGTGGTGCCCTTCCGGGCGGTCGGAGCGATCTGCACGGTGATCGTCTTCGTCGCACCGGGCTCGATCACGATCGGCGTGCCCGAGTCGGTGGTCGGGTCAACGGCGGCCAGGAACGGGTCACCGGTCGAGGTCGTCACCGAATCGTCAAACCGCTTCGTGAGCGCCGTGGCCGCCAGTACGGAGGTGGCCTTGGGCGCGCCGCTGTCGCCGAACGGTCCGATCTGCTGCACGTACGTGCCCCAGTAGCCCAGGCCTACCGACCCACGCGCCTCGGACACCGACGCTGTCGACACCGTGTTGCCGTTCTGTGCCGACTGCAGGTCACCGAACAGGTCGATGCCGCCCAGGGGCGACGAGAGCTCTACCTGCGCCGGGCTCGTCGTCGAAGCCGTCAGGGAAACCTGACGGGTATTCGGCGGCACGAGGTAGGCCGGCAGCTGCGAGAGGTCGTCGACGCTCTGGGGCAGCTGCAGCGTCGAGCCGGCGAACTGCGGCGCGAGCTGGACCTGCTGTACTCCGTCGCGACGGGCGTCGGCCTGCACGAGCATGGGCGCCTTGCCCGTGTTCGTGATCGTGACCGTGCCCTGCACCGAGGTGCCCGATTTGATCTTTCGCGGCACCGTGAGCCCGCTCGTCCTGATCTGGTCGAACGCGACGGTGCCGGTGAAGTTCTCGACCAGCTCGTTGCCTGACACCGGGCTCTGTACGACCACGACGTAACGCCAACGACCGGTGATCGGCTTGGCTACCGTGTTCTGCATCGACAGACCCTGCGAGGAGGTCCGGTTGCTGTTGACCGACTGGACCTCGCCGTTCGGGTCGATGAGCACGCCCTCGAGCAGATCCTTGGGGTCGTCGGCGAGGGTCACGCCGACCTCGACATCCCGCTTGCCCGCCGGCACGTCGAACGCGTACGAGAACGTCTGTGCCGGCGCGTACGAGCGCGCGTTGCCGCCAGTGATCTGGCCCGCGAACGTGCCTGGAGTACGACCGGTGGGTACGAGTGCCCGCACGACAACCGGAACGGCCGTCTGGTGACCGTCCGAGCTGCCGATCGACATCGTGTCGACGGTGTCGCCACCGACCGACGGGACAGGCAGATTGGCCCGCACCGTTGTCGACGCCCCCGGCGCGAGCGTCGCCGTGCTGGGCGACACCCGACCGACCGGAATGGCTCGGTAGGTCTGGGTATCCAGCGCGACGTTGCCCGTGTAGCCGCCGCTGGCCGGCGTGTAGAGCACCGCCGTCCAGGTGCCCGCGGCCGGGTGCTTGATCGTCACCAGGCCGTAGTTCGACGGTGCCGGGCCGCCCTGCGGACGGCTGTTGCCCGCGTAGGTGCCGTCTGGCGTGAACAGCGACAGCCGAACCACCGGTCCGGGGCCGCTGTAGGTCGCGCCACTATTCCAGCGGATGGTCGAGGCCAACTCGTCGGCTCCCGACGGCACCGTGAAGGGCACCTTCTTGTACACCCACGGCGCCCCGTTCGTCGGGTACGGCGTGGTCTGCGAGGAAGTGGTGTCCAGCGTGGCGTTCTGTGTCGCCTGCGACAGCTGGGCGTACCGCCGAGCGCTGGCCACGACCGACTGCGTCTTGTTGCCGACATTGGTCACCGTGACCGTGCCCGCCTTCGTGCTGCCGGGCTGGCCCGTCAGCGTCAGCTGGTCACTCGACAGCGCGATGTTCGAACGCGTACCCGCCGGAGCGGCAGATTTCGCACCCGGCCAGGTGAGCGCTGCCTCGGTCGCGGCCCGCGCGTCGACCAGGCCGGAACCCTGCTCGTCGCCCGGCAGGCCGAGGTCGCGAGAGGTGCTGGCGATGATCCGCTTGATCACCGTGGGCGTCGGAGCCGTGCCGCCATGCGTCTTCTTGTACGCCTGGATCACCAAAGCCGCCACGCCGGCGGTCATCGGCGATGACTGGCTGGTGCCGCCGAAAGCCTGGATCTTCGCGTACTTGTGATCCGGGTTGCCGAACGAGGTGCACCCTGAGAAGTTGCCGCTGTCGTCGCAGACCGCCCAGTCGGCCTCGCCGGGCGCCGAGACGTCGATGGTGCGGCCTTCCTGCGTGACGCCGGCCGACGACAGGGCAGAGATGTTGCTGTCCAGCCACTTGCCGTTGCCGAACGCCGTGGCCAGCGCGTAGTCGGTCTGCTCGTAGATCCGCGAGTCGGTCGAGGCACCGGTCGAGATGACGTTCGGATCGGTCGCCGAGCTGCCGATCGTGCTCGTGATGCCTGCATCACCGCTGGACTCGACGACGGTGACGCCCGCCTTCACGGCGTTGTCGTTGAACAGCTGGACGGTGCTGCGCGAGCTGCTGTCGGGGTAGATGTTGGCGCCGAACGACTCGTTGATGACGTTCACCTTGGCCACCGACACCGCATAGTCGATCGACTGCAGGATGGCCGAGTTGGGCAGGAGCTCGCTGCCGGCCTTGAGCGCGACGACGTCCGCGCCCGGCGAGACGCCGACGATCTTGATGTAGCAATGGCCGCCAGGAAACGTGACGGCGTTCGGGTTCGCGTAGTCCTTGACGTCGTAGACGACGTTGCCCTGCGCCGAGATCGCGCTGGCGTCACCGAATGCCTCGGCGCCGCTGGTCGGCGCGTTGGGGCCGTCGCCGTAGAAGTCCTTGTAGTCGACGACCGAGGACTTCTTGTTCGCGCGCAGGAAGCCTGCGTTGTTCGGGTTGATGCCGTCGGCGATGTAGGCGACCTTGACGCCGGAGCCGTCGATGCCCAACTGCGCCGCGGTCTTGGCGGCCGGGTCGGAGGAACGCGCGTTGATCGTCTGCAGCGCCTCGGGCTCGAGCAGCGGCTTCGCCGGGTTGGTCGAGCAGGCGGCGGGGTTGACGGTGGCCGGCGCGCCGACTGCGGCTGGTTTGATCGTGCGGGGGGCCGCGGGTGTGGCCGGCGAGTGGGCGGCGGTGGGATTCACCTGGACAGTGCGGTTTGGCACGACGCTCGCGACGGCCGGATCGGTGGCGAGCTGCGCGGCCTGTGCCGTCGTGATCGTGGCCGAGAACGCGTTCCCGACGGTGTAGTTGACGAGGTGGGTCGGCGTGGCTCCGAGTAGCCGGTGCAAGATCGAGCTCTGGGCACTGCGCGCTGCGGTGCGCCGTGCGTCCACGTGCGAGGTGGTCGCCGGCGTGCCGGCGAGCTGGTCTTTCAGCACGACGATGACCGATTCGTGCTTGTCGGCGCTGCCGGTCGGGGCGGCTGCGGAACCCTGTGCCGCGGTCAGGGCACCGGCCACGGTGGTGGCAACGGTGGCGGTGACCACGGCGATACGAACAGACCTTGCTCGCTTCATTGGCAAGTCCTTCGGACGGAGAGGGCTGATGATCGATCAGCCGGAACCAGAGCGTCGGTAGGCGCCCAGACCGATCGTGGTCTATTCGGAGGATCTGCACAATAGGTCTCGAACCGGCAGGAGCGTTTACGTGCGTTCCACCCGAACCGCACCATGCTTGATGACGTGTGGCAAACCGACCGACCGACCGGAGGACGGCAGTGGGTTGCTCACCGTCGGGCACGGGACGTCGGATCAGGAAGCGCGCGGACACCTGCGTCACCACGCAGACGTCGATGTCCTGCCGGCCGTCGACACCTGGTGGGCGGTCGCCGCCTTCCGCACGTACGCCGCGCACACCCGCACCGCCGAATTCCGCGGGGCTCTCGACGAGGTACTGGCCGCCGTCCGCGAGCACCGCGTCGCGGTTCATGTGCAGCGAGACGGTCTGGTGGCGCTGTCACCTCCGCCTCACCGCCGACGTCGCGGTGCTCGGTCACGGCGTGCCGGTCCACCACCTGTTCCCCGGCGGTCGAGTCGATGCTCACACACCCGCGTCCAGCGCGGGTCTGCGACGACGGGCTGCTCGCCTGGGACGGCCCGCGAGACCAGCCGGCGTGATCTGCGCTCACAGGCCTGGCTGAGTCATGACTGATCTAGCCGTCGGGCGAGGCGGCGGTACAGGCCGGGGCTGAGCGCGCGGACCCTCGGCGCGACTCCGAGCCAACCGGGCACGATCCGATCCCCGCCCCCGCTCTCGATGTCGCGCACGAGCGCGTCGGCCACCCGGCCGGCGGAGATCGGCCGGGGGACGCTGCGGTGATACGGCACGCCGCGGGCGTCCCAGAAGCCGGTGGCCACCGCACCGGGACTGATCGTCGAGACGCCGACGCCGGTACCGGCAAGCTCCAGCGCGAGGCTGTCGGCGAGGGCCAGCACGCCGGCCTTGGTGGCGGCGTAGACGGCCTCATGAGGGACCGCGGTGAATCCGGCGATCGACGCAACGAACGCCAGGTGCCCTCGCCGGGCCGCGCACATCTTCGGCAGCAGCGCGCGGGCGAGTTGGACAGGCGCGCGGAGGTTGAGCGCGATCAGCCGATCCAGCTGATCAGGGTCGGCGGTGGCGAACGCACCCCGCAGCCCGACCCCGGCGCAGTGCACCAGCACGTCGACGAACTCAGCGTCGCGCGCGATCCGCGCCGGCCCGTCGATCGCGGTGAGGTCGCCGGCGACGACGCTGGCGTCGAGGGACGAGGCGAGGGTGGTCAGCCGGTCCGGATCGCGGCCATGCAGCACCAGGCGAGCGCCCCGCGCGTGCAGCCGACGGGCCGTGGCCTGCCCGATACCTCCGGTGGCGCCGGTGACCAGGATGCGCGCGTCAGCGACGTGCATGCCCCACCTCGCCTGGCAGGCCGTGCTCGCTCAGCGGGCCGAGCTTCCAGCCGCGGGCGTGACAGTGCTCGACCAAGCCGGGCAGCGCGTCGACGGTCCGCCGCCACGAGCCAGGGGTGGCGAACGCGTCCGAATCGTGCAGCAGTACGACACCGCCGGCGCTCAGGTGGGCGGCGATGCCGTCGCGGATCGAGGCGGGGGTTGCGGTGCGGGCCCAGTCCCGGCCGTCGGCGGTCCACAGCACCGGACGTAGCGCCAGCCTGCGCGCCGCGAGCAGGCCCGTCCCGGTGGGGATGCCGTGCGGCGGCCGCCAGTATCTCGACGTGCGCCCCGTGACGTCCTCGATGAGGTCGACGGTCCGCCGCAGGTCGAGGTGCAGCGCGAGCGGCGAGCGCAGCAGGTGCGGACGGTGCGTCCAGCCGTGTACGGCGAGCTCGTGCCCCTGATCGACGAGCCGGCGCCCGAGGCCCGGGTAGCGGTTCAGCCGCTCGCCGAGGACGAAGAACGTCGCGCGCAGGTCGAGCTCGGCGAGTGCGTCGAGCACGCGTGGCGTGGACTCGGGATCGGGGCCGTCGTCGAAGGTGAGAGCGACGTGGTCGGTCGCCGATCGCCCGCAGAGCCCGGGCAGCAGCCGGCGGCGCAGCGGGCCGATGGCGGCGACGCTGGGGACGAGGTGGACGGCCGCCGCCGTGGTCAGCAGCTCACGCCCGGGCATGGGAGTCGTTTCGGCTAACCGGCCCGTTCCGGGCGACAGCGAGGATGTGCGCTTCGGCCTCCGGGGCGCCGACCCACGGCAGCGGCGGCACCGTTGCCGGTGCGCTGACCGCCGCGCGGAGCTCGGCGCGGGTGCGCGCGGCGCGGACCAGCCCGGCCTCGGCCAGGGTCGCTGCGTTGAACCGGCCGTGCCCGGGCAGCGGGTGGAACAGCACGACCGGCGTGCCGCAGGCGAGTGCCTCCCAGCAGGTGAGCCCGCCGGCGTTGTCGACGACGACGTCGACGGCGGCGAGATAGGCCGGCAGCTGCTCCGTCCATCCGAACGCCCGCACGCCGGGGCGGCCGGTGAGCGTCGCGCACAGCCGGGCGTCCGTGCCGCAGACGACGACGACGAACACGTCGGGCAGCGCGGCCAGGGCGGTCACGGTTCGGCGGACGCGACCGGCCGCCCACGAGCCTGCGGTCACCAGCGCGATTCGCCCAGTCGGCAACCCCAGGAGTTGACGCGCGGCGTGCGGTGTCGGCACGGTTCGGAGCTGCGGCCGCAGCACGGGCGGGGCGACTGCGGTGCGCATGGCGCCGAACGCCTCCAGGCGCGCCGCGGTCTGCGGTAGCGCGGCGATGTGCAGGGTTGCCGAGCGGCTGACCCAGTACGGGTGCGCACCGGGATCGGTCACCAGCGTGACGAGCGGCGTGCTCACCTCGCCGTGCGCGGCGAGCCGGCCGAGGGCCTGCGCGGCGAGGTTGTACGTCGACACGACGACGTCCGGGCGGTGCTCGGCCACGGCTGCGCGGAGCACGCGTTCGGCCGCCCCGGACCGGCCCGCGACGAGCCGCTCCAACGGCCCCGGGTAACGCGCCCAGTACCGCATCGCTGCGTCGTAGAGCCAGGGCGCGTACGAGAGCAACAGGCGGTAGGCGCGCTGCAGCCGCCGGCCGGCCCGACCGGCCAGCGCGAGGACGTCCACCACCTCGGCCTCGGCGCCTTCCTCGTCCAGCCGCCGGGCCAGCTCGCTCGCCACCCGGGTATGTCCTGCGCCCATCGCGGCCGTGACGATCAGCACGCGGGGCATCAGGACGACGAGCTGGCGAGCGCGGCGCCGGCCGTGCGGTAACGGCCGAGTGCGCTGAGCGGGAACAGGTGCCGGTACATCTCGTAGCTGATGTAGAAGTCGCCGGGGAAGCCGGTGGCGGTGTGCAGGTCCTCGTCCCAGCCGCCGTCGGCGCGCTGAGCGGCCAGCAGCCACGCCACCCCGCGCTCGACCGCGGGCGTGTCGGAGTCAACGGCGAGCAGCGCCAGCAACGCCCACGCGGTCTGCGACGGAGTGGACGTCCCGCGCCCGCGCCAGCTTTCGTCGTCGTAGGAACGCAGATCCTCGCCCCAGCCGCCGTCGTCGTTCTGGTGCTCCTCGAGCCACTGGACGGCGCGCCGGATCGCGGGGTCGTCCACCGCCATCCCGGCGGCGACGAGCGCCGGGATCACCGCCCCGGTGCCGTAGACGTAGTTACAGCCCCACCGGCCGAACCAGGATCCGTCGGCCTCCTGATGGTCGAGTAGCCAGCGCACCCCGCGCCGGCAACTGGGGTCGGCGTCCAGGCCTCGCGCGGCGAGCATTTCCACCACGTGCGCGGTGACGTCGGCCGACGGCGGGTCGATCACCGCCCCGAAGTCGCAGAACGGCAGCGCCTCGACGAGGCGGCGGTCGTTGTCGGCGTCGAAGGCGCCCCAGCCGCCGTCCTGGCACTGCATGCCGATCGTCCAGGCCACGCCGCGCTCGATCGCGGCCTCGCACGCCGGGCTGGTCGGCAGTCGATCCAGGGCGAGCACCACTTCGGCGGTGTCGTCGACGTCCGGATAGCCGACGTTGGCGAACTCGAACGCCCAGCCCCCGGGAGCGAGGTGTGGGCGCCGGACCTGCCAGTCGCCGGCGCTGACGATCTCTTCCCCGACCAGCCAGTGAGCTGCCTTCGCGACGCCCGGATGCTCGGCGGGCACGTCGGCGTCGCGCAACGCGGTGACGGTCAGGCAGGTGTCCCAGACCGGCGACTGGCAGGCCTCCAGCCGACGGACCGGGCCGTCGGGGGTGTGTTCGTGGACCAGGAAGCCGTCGAGTCCGTCAAGGGCCGCCCGAACGGCAGGGTGCGAGAGCGGATAGCCGAGCAGAACGAGGGCGAGCACCGAATAGACCCACGGCGGCTGGATGCCGCCCCACCCGCCGTCTGCCTCCTGCCGCGCGATGATCCACTCGGCGGCTCTGCGCAGCGCGACGGTGCGCCCGGGCTGGACGGGCATGCGCCCGTAGAGCTTCAGCCCGACGTCGAGCAGTCCGAACGCCCGGCCGACGACACCGCGCCCGCGGCGCGGCACGGCGGCGCTCCCACGTAGTTCGGCCAACGAGAACGGCAGGGGACGGCACGGCCGCAAGGTGGCCACGACCGTGATCGGGACGACGGTCTGGCGCGCCCAGCAGGCCCAGTCGTAGACGTTGAGTGGTACCCAGGACGGCAGCAGCACCAGCTCGGGCGGCATCGCGGGCAGGTCGTCCCAGGACCATTCGCCGAACAGCGCCAACCAGATGCGGGTGAACACGCGGCTGGCCTCGATGCCGCCCTGGGCCTGGACGAACTCACGGGCCGCGACCAGGTGCGTCGCCTCCGGGTCGTCGCCGGCGAGCCGCAGTGCGGCGTAGGCCTCGATAGTGGTGGACAGATCGCCAGGGCCCCCCGGGAAGGTGGCCCAGGTGCCGTCGGCGCGTTGCTGCGAACGGATCCAGCGGGCCGCGGCGTCGAGTTCGTCGTCACGCAGGATGCCCAGGAACTGGCGTAGCAGCAGGTCCTCGGCGTCCATGGTCACGTTCGTGCGCAACTCGCCCTTCCACCAGCCGAGCGGGTTCTGCTCGCCGAGCACAAAGGCGCTCGCGCGCTCGAGCGCGTCGCCCAGCGCCGTGGCCTGATCCGCGTCCTGCAATGCCGTCACCGGCGACTCCTTGCTGTGTGTCGGTCGGGATCAGCGGTCCCGATCGAGGATGTATCGGCCCAGGTCACGCAACTCGTCCGCGGCCGATGGTTCCAGATCGTCGCGCTCGAGGTGCGCGAACGCCTGACGCGCATGTGCCTGCGCCTCGCGGTGCGTCCACTCGATACCGCCGGCTTCGTCGACGAGCTTCGCGGCCAGGGCGACATCCTCCTCGGACGTGGGTGGCCCCGCGTCCAGCAGGTCGTGCAGTCGGCGGCCGGCCTCGTTGTCGGCGCAGCGGGCGGCGACGATGGGGGCCGATCGCTTGCCCGCGCGTAGGTCCGAGGACGCTGACTTGCCGGTCGCAACCGGGTCGCCGGTGATGCCCAGGACGTCGTCGACGAGCTGGAAGGCGATCCCCAACTCGTGCCCGTACCCGGCGAGGGCATCGACGATCTCCGCCGGGGCGCCGGCTGCCGTCGGCCCGATCGACGCGGCACACGACAGCAGCGCCGCGGTCTTGCCGGCCTCCATCCGCAGCACGTCGTCGACGTCGGCCTCGCTGTCGGATTCCAGGCGCAGGTCGTCGGACTGCCCGCTGATCAGCCGCTGGGTGGCAACGAGCAGGCAGGGCAGGGCGCCAGGCGCGGCCGAGGCCAACACCTGCGCGGCCAGCGTGAGCATCGCCGTGCCGGCCAGGATCGTCGGACCCTCACCGAACACCACCCAACCGGTCGGGCGGTGCCGTCGTTCGACGTCGCGATCCATGATGTCGTCGTGCAGCAGTGAGAAGTTGTGGACGAGCTCAACGGCCACCGCGGCCGGCACGCCGTTGGCTACGTCGCACCCAGCGGCTTCGGTGGCCAGGATCGTGAGGGCGCCCCGAAGGCCCTTGCCACCGTGCCCGCTGCTCGCTGTGCCGTCCGCCTCGACGAATCCGAGCTGATAGCCGGCGATCTGGCGCATCCGGGCGTCGTCGAGCCGGTCGAGCGACGAGCGCAGCGCGGGCTGCACGAGGGCGGCGCAGCGCGCCAAGGATGTCGGCGCGTCGCCGCTCATGACCACTCCTCGGGGCCGCTCGCTTCGCTCGGGCCCGTCTTCGGGCCATACCTCCTGGCGGCTCGGACGATTCCTTCTGTTCGCTCCGCTCATGGCGCGACCGCCAGGTTGTCAGGGGTGCGGGTGGCGAGGAGCCTGGCGGCCGCGGCCTGCCCGCTGCGCACGGCGCTCTCCATCGTGTCCGGCCAGCCGGTGTCCGTCCACGCACCGGCGATGGCGAGACCGGGGATGCCCGAATCGGGGCCGCTGCGATAGGCCGCCGTTCCCGGCGCCTGCCGGAAGGTCGCCCGCCGTTCACGGGTCACGAAGGCGTCGAGCACGGCGGCGGTGCGAGCCGCCGGCAGCAGCCGTTCGAGCTCGGCTGTGTACAGCGTCACCACCTCCTTGCTGGGTCGGTCGATGAGCTCGTCGGCGGCGGAGACCGTGATCGCCAGGTACTGCTGGCCTGAGGCGCGGTCGCCCAGCCCGGAGGCGTCGGTGCGGTCGAAGAGCCAATGCACCGGCGATCCGACGGCGGCGGCGAACGGCAGCTCCGTCACGCGCCGGTCGTAGACGATGTGGACGTTGACGATCGGCGCTGCGCCGAGTCGGGACCAGCCGGTGTCGCGCAGTCCTGGCACCGGCGGCATCGCCTCGGGCGGGACCGCGACGACGACCCCGTCCGCGTGCAGTGTCCGTTCGCCGTCGGGTGTCTGCAGCTCGACCCGATCCGGACGCACCTCGCGGGCCCGGTGACGCAGCAGCACGTCGACGCCGGCGGCACCGAGCGCGCGGCGGGCGGCCACGTCGTGCAGGTAGCCGAGCGGCACGGCCGCATAGCCGATATCGGCGGCGTCCGCGTGTTCGAGCAGGCCGGTCCGGAACACCTTGGCCGCGAGAGCGAGCGAGGCGTCGTCGGGGTGCGCGTTGAGGGTCGCGGTGCCGATGATGCCCCAGAGGCCGGCGATGGCCGCGTCGGACTGGCCGTGCTCGCGCAGGAACCGCCCGAACGAGCGGGTGTCGAGGGCAGGGTCGGCCGGGTCGAGACGGAGCAGTCCGGCCAGCGCGCGTCCGGCTCGAGCGCGGTCGGCCATCGAGAGCACGCGGTAGCGCGCGAGCGACGCGGCCAGATGCACCGGCGCCGGGAGACCCGGCGTGCGGGCCAGCCGGCCGGGGTGCCGCGATCTGGATAGCACCGGGATGTCGAGGCGGTCCTGCATGGAGGTCTGCGCGGTCGCGCCGATCCGCTCCAGCAGACCGCGATAGGCGCTGCAGCAGCGCAAGAAGACGTGCTGCCCGTTGTCGACGTGCAACTGCCCGCGCCGGAACGAGAACGCCGCACCGCCGAGGCGGGCTCGCGCGTCGACGAGAGTGACTGCGTGCCCGGCATCGACGAGGTCCAGGGCGGCCGAGATACCCGCCAACCCGCCACCGATGACGACATAGTGATTAGGCACCGCGACCTGCGAGCGCTCGAGCGGCGATTCGGGCCTTGTCCCACCCGTCGAGCCGCGCCCGGCCGTCCATGATCATCTCCGGGTCTGCGGCGATGCGGGTGAGCAGTTCGCGGTAGATGCCGGCCATCGCGGCGCAGCACGCCGCGCTGCGGCGATCCAGCAGCGGCAACAGTTGCAGCCCCCGGTCGTACCATCCGGCGGCGCGCGCGGCCTCGAAACGGATGAGCTCGGCCAGGGCGCCGTGCTGCGGGTCGAGGCTGCCGTCGGCGGTGGTCCGAATCTCGCAATCGAAACGAGCGCGATCTTGTGCCGGCAGGTAGACGCGGCCGTTCTGGTAGTCCTCGCGCACGTCACGCAGGATATTGGTCAGTTGCAGCGCCACGCCGAGGTCATCAGCCAGTGACGCGGCGTGTGCGGTGCGGGCGCCGGTTGATCCCGGGTCGAAGACGCCAAGGCTGAGCCGGCCGATCGACCCGGCGACGCACCGGCAGTACTGCACGAGGTCGGCCGGCGTGTCGTAGTTGCGTCCCGCGACGTCCATCTCACAGCCGTCGACGAGCTCGCCGAACGCGCCGAGCGGGATCGGCAGCCGCTGGGCGGCGTCGGCCAAAGCCACGAGGACAAGGTCGTCGGGGTGGTCGGCGGGCGCGGCGACGGAGGCACGGCACTCGGCCAACGCGTGCAGTTTCTGCTCGCGCGGCAGCGTCCCGTCGCCGATGTCGTCGACCCGGCGAGCGAAGGCGTACACCGCCGACAGCGCGCGACGTTTCTCGCCGGGGAGCAGCCGGATGCCCCACGCGAAGTTGCGCGCCTGCTCGCCGGTGATCCGTTCGCAGTGCCGGTAGGCGGCGGCGACATCGTCGTCGAGGTCGGCCGCCCGCGCCGATGCGCCGACGAGCAACGGCACGGCCCGCCGCACGGTGTTTCGCCCCGAAGGGACCACCTGCCGGCCGAGGACGTCGAAGTCCGCGCGCCGCAACGCGTCGGCAGTTGCCCGGCCACCGGCGACGTAGCCGGCGACCGAGAGCCGGGCCCAGCCGTGCAGGTTGCGAACGAGCCGATCGCCGGCCGCGAGCAGCTCGCTCGCCCGCTCGACCTGGCGCGCCAGCACGGCACGAAGCGCGGGACCGGTCGCCACGGCCCTGAGATCCGCGACGGTGAGCCCCGCAGCGGTGAGTTCGTCGGCGGGCAGGTAGACCCGTCCGGCGGCTGCGTCCTCTCCGACGTCCTGGCAATGCTCGAGCACCTGCAGACCGGCGCACACGTCGTCGGACAACGCGACGTTGGCCGCGCTGCTTGCGCCGGCGACCTGCAGCACGAGCTGTCCGATCGGGGCGGCAGACAGCCGGCAGTACCCGAGCAGGTCGGCGAACGTGGCGTACGAGGTGACCGACTGGTCGAGTCGGTTGGCCGCGATCAGGTTGAGCAGCGGGTCGAGGGTCAGCTCGCCGCGCGCCAGCGCCGGAGCCAGTGCCCGCACCACGGACAACCGGGCGGTGCCGGACGCGGCTGCGCGCACGTCGAGTTCGACGAGTTCGAGCAAGCTGAGCCGGTCGCCCGACGCGCTATCACCCGTCTCGTCGACAAAGCGTGCGAAGGCATAGATGTCACGCAGCAGGGAGCGGGGTCGGGACGGCAGCAGCCGCAGCGCGACCGGGAAGTTCTCGGACCGCGCCCGGTGCGGCGCCGCGGCCGCCAGGCGTTCGAGTGAGGAGAGTTCCCGATCGAGCGCCGGTTGGCTCGATGTCCGGGTACCGAAGTACACGCGCCGCTCCCCGTGCCGGCCTGATGCAGTGGCTGTTTCACGCGCGCAGGACGCGTCCATTAGGTGGCTACCCGCAAGATCGCGAAGCCAAACGGTAAGTGGCGCGGGGGGACGGGTAGATCGAAATCGGAGGCGGCCATGTTCAGCATCGTCCTCGCCGTCCTGGCCGCTGGTTTCAACGCGGTGTCGAGCGTGCTGCAGCGCAAGGCCAATCGGGACGAGGCGACGACACGCAAATTCGGCGTCGGACTGCTGCTGCACCTGATCACGCGACCGGTCTGGCTGTTCGGGCTCGGCGCCATGATCGCCTCCTTCCTGTTGCAGGCGACCGCGCTGGGCGTCGGCACGCTCGCGGCCGTGGAGCCGGTGCTCGTACTCGAGTTGCCGCTCGCGCTGATCCTGGGCGCGGCCGTGTTCCGGCAACGGCTGCAGCGCCAGGACTGGCTCGCCTCGGCCACTATGGCCGCCGGGCTCGCCCTGCTGATCGCCGTGCTCGCCCCGTCCGGCGGGGACGCGCAGCATGTCTCGACCGTGCTCGCCCTGCTCGCCAGCGCTGGGACGCTCGCCGGGGTGCTGGTTCTGGTGCTGGCCGGCCACGCCGGGCCAGCAAGGGGGCGGGCGGCGCTGTTCGGTGCGGCTGCCGGCAGCGGATTCGGTCTGACGGCCGGACTGATGAAGCTGGCCGTCGCCCAACTCTCCGCGCACGGTGTCGCGGTGCTGTTCGCGACCTGGGAGACCTATGCGATGGTCGCGGCCGGGATCGCCTCGGTCGGGGTGGTCCAGGCCGCGTTGAATGCGGGCACCCTGGTCACCGCTCAGCCCGGCATCACCCTGCTCGACCCGCTGGTGTCGCTGCTGTGGGGCACGATCGTCACCGGGGAGCACACGCGCACCGGCCCGATCCTGGTCCTCGCCGCGCTCGGCGGCGGCGCCATCGTGGCGGCCGCGGTCTGGCTGGCCCGCTCCGCCGCCCGAACCCACCCCGAGGCGGCCTGATGGTCTTCCTGGCGGGACTGCTCGCGGCGGTATTCCTCGGCGCGGGCTGGGTGCTGCAGCAGCGGACGGCCGCGCACGCGGCATTGTCGGACCTGCTGTCGTTTCGGCTCCTGCTGCACCTGATGAACAAGCCGGTGTGGTGGCTGGGCATCAGCGCGATGGTGACCGGTTCGGCTCTTGGCGGGTGGGCGTTGCAGCTCGGCTCGGTCGCGCTCGTCGAGCCGCTGCTGTCGGCCAACCTGCTGTTCGCGTTCGTATTTGCCGCGCTGCTCGCGCGGTCCCGCGTGCAGTGGCGTGAGATCGCGGGCGCCGTGCTGCTCTCGGCCGCGCTGGCCGTGTTCATTGTCGTGGGCAACCCGCACGCCACCGACGTCGAAAACCCGTCGGCATCGTCGGCCGCCCTCGCCATCGGTGTCGTGGTCGCCGTCGTGGCGGCGCTGGTGGCATCGGCACGTCGACGTGGCCTGCTGCTCGAATCGGCGATCATCGCCGCGTCGGCCGGTCTGATGTACGGCTTGCAGGACGCCAGCACCCGCGCCGGCCTGGTGGTGGTGGATCATCACGGCGTCGGCCGGCTGTTCCTCGCTCCCTGGCCGTACGTCGTCGTCGCGTCGGCGGCGATCGGCATCCTGCTGTCCCAGAGTGCGTTCCGCGCCGCCCGCCTGGACTATTCGCTGCCCCCGACCGCGGCCGCGGAGCCGATTGCGGGCGTCGCGCTCGGCGTCAGCGTGCTCGGAGACCAGCTGTCGGTGAGCGCCGCCGGGATCGCAGTCGAACTCGTCTGCCTGGTGGCGATGGTCGGTGGCGTGGTGTTGATTGCGCGCTCCGGCTCGATGCGGGACGGCTCGGTACTGCACCGTGCCGGGAAGCGGTGAGTCGGCCCGGAGCGGCTCGGCGTCAGCCCTGGTCGCGCGCCGCGCGCAGGCTCTGGCGCAGCGAACCCATTGTCGCGAGCACCGCCGTCGGCTCGTAACCGCAGTGCGCCATGCAGTTGTTGCACCGCTCGTCGCGGCCGCGGCCGTACTTCTCCCAGTCCGTCGTCTCGATGAGCTCCTTGTACGTCTTCACGTAGCCGTCCGCCATCAGGTAGCAGGGCTTCTGCCACCCCAGCAACGAGTAGGACGGGATGCCCCACGCGGTGCAGCCGAAGTCGACCTTGCCCTCGAGGAAGTCCAGGAACAACGGCGAGTGGTTCAGGCGCCAGCGCTTGCGGTTGCCGCCGGCGAAGGCCTTGCTGAATAGCTCCCGCGTCTCGGTGACGCCGAGGAAGTGGTCCTGGTCGGGGGCCTTCTCGTAGGCGTAGGCCGGCGAGAGCATCATGCTGTCGACCTTGACCTCGTCGTTGAGGAAGTTCATGACGTCGATGATGGTCTGTGGGGTGTCGGTATTGAAGAACGTCGAGTTGGTGGTGACGCGGAAACCCTTCTCCTTCAAGAAGGCGATGGCCGCGATGGCTTCGTCGAAGACGCCTTCCTTGGCCACCGACTCGTCATGCCGCTCGCGCAGGCCGTCCACGTGGATGGCGAAGGAGAAGTACTCCGACGGAACGAAGTCGAACTTGTCCCACCGCTTCCGGACCAGCTCGGCATTGGTGCACAGGTAGACGTACTTCTTGCGCTTGACGAGTTCGGCGACCATCTCGTCGATCTGCGGGTGCATGAGTGGCTCACCGCCGGCGATGGACACCATCGGTGCACCGCACTCCTCGATCGCGGCGATCGCCTGTTGCACGGGCATGCGCTGGCGCAGCACCTCGTGTGGTTGCTGGATCTTGCCGCACCCATTGCACTTGAGGTTGCAGGCGTAGAGCGGCTCGAGCTCGACGATGAGCGGGAACTTCTCGCGCCGTGCGAGCTTCTGCTTCATCAGATACGAACCGATCCGGGCGCTTTGACGCATCGGAATGGGCATCTAGTCGGCCACCTCCTTGGGTAGGGCGAAGTGCACGTTTTCCCGGGCGACCTCGCGGTGAGAAATCTCGACGGATCCGAGTTCGGACAACGTCCCGATGACCTCGTCGACCAGATAGGGCGGTGCGGACGCACCCGCGGTGATGCCGACGATCCTGGCGTCGTGCAGCCACTCCGGACGCAGCGCCGTGGCGTCTTCCACCAAATGGGCAGCGGTGCCGCACCGCTGGGCGACCTCGACCAACCGCAGCGAGTTGGACGAGTTCGCCGAGCCCAGCACGAGCACGACGTCGCACTCGGCCGCGATCGCACGCACGGCCTGCTGGCGGTTGGTGGTGGCGTAACAGATGTCGTCGCTGCTCGGTGTCTCTACGCGCGGGAAGCGGTGCCGGAGCGCGGACGCCACCTCCTCGACGTCGGCGACGGACAGCGTCGTTTGGGTGACGTACGCCACCCGGTCGGGGTCCGGCGCCGCGACGCGATCGACATCCTGCGGCTTCTCGACCAGTTGGATCCGCGACGGCAGCTCGTCGAGCGTGCCTTCGGTCTCGTCGTGGCCCTCGTGCCCGATCAGCACCACCGTGTAGCCACGGCGGTCGAAGCGCACCGCCTCGTTGTGCACCTTGGCCACCAGCGGACACGTCGCGTCGACGACATTCAGGCCACGCCGGGCGGCCTCCGCACGTACCGACCGGCCCACCCCGTGTGCTGAGAACACCACGGTGGTGCCGTCCGGGACCTGGTCGAGCTCGTCGACGAACACCGCGCCGCGCCGCTCCAGATCGGCTATGACGTGGGCGTTGTGCACGATCTGGCGGCGGACGTACACCGGATGCGAGTAGCGCCGCAGGGCGCGCTCGACGACATCGATCGCCCGTTCGACACCCGCGCAGAACGACCGCGGCTCGGCGAGCAATACCCGACGCGGGCCGGCCAGAGCGGCCCACTCGCGCAGCGCCGGGACCAGGCGGCGCAGGGTGTGCAGAGCGCGGATTCCGTTGGGAATCGTGGCGGGGTGCAGCACGCGCTTGTACGGAGTGTCTACGACGACCCGCACCACCGCAGTCGGCGTCCGCTTCTTCCAGCCTTGGACGATGGCCGCGGATTCCATGTCGACGGCCAGCGCGCCGGTGGCCCGCAGTTCGGCGCGGCCGGCTGCGCCGGCGATGTGCCGACGGCTGACGATCGGCCCGCTGTGCACCCGCAACCCGCGTTCGCGCAGTCGAGCGACGAGGGGCGCCGCCCCGCGCAGCACCGTGCGTCCGCTTTCGTCGCGTACCTCGGTGGCCACCACGACGTCCCCGGCGTCGATCGCGGGATCCAGCGCGCCGGCGACACCGACGACCGCGAGCGCGGTCGGCATCGCGGTGGCGTCCTGCGCCCAGCGACGCGCGGCGTCGGGTCCCATCCCGCAGCGCTCGAGTTGCACGCCGTCCGAACATCCGAACAACGCCCCGTACTCGGTGCGTAACGCCGTGACGACGAGCAGATCAACCGACACGGTCGCGTCCTTCGGCGTGGGCGCCCAGCGCGGTGACTGTCGTGCGGGCAGGTGAATCTTTGCGGTCATTCCGCTCCTGCATGAGACATGTGAACAAGGTACGGGTTCGACCTTCCATCTCGAATCTGCCGTACCCGGCGAACCGAGCAATCTATCCGGCGAAGATCAATATAGTCGTGTCCGTGCCGGAGCGACTAGCGCGGTCGCGATGCCGGGTGTCGGCGCGGCTGCTCGAGGTACAGGTTGATGTGTGGCCGCCTATGTCTCGCTACCCCACGGGCTCACCCGTGCGGGGGAGGCGCACCGGCCCGGCGCGGGCGAGGATCGAGGCCCCGCAGACGGAGGTTCTCATGACTGGCACAGTCACGCCCTGGCTGTCGGCGCACCACCTGTGGACTCAGCACACCGAAGCGGCGCTCCGTCCGGGCTCGGGGGCCCCGCGCCTTGCCCCCCATGAGCGCGTCCTCGCGCGCGACCGTTCCGACGACGGCACCGAATGCGTCGCGACCGACCGGGCATTGCACTGGCGCAGTGCGGGTCCGGCGTGCCTGTGGTCGCGGGTCGACTGGTCAGGAATCGACGAGGTCGGCTGGGAGGACGCCACCCGCACCCTGCGCGTCGTCGCCGCGCACCCGCTGATTCTGCGCTTCCAGAAACGCCCGCGTCTGGCCGAACTCGCGGCCGAGCGTGTCGCCGCCTGCCATGTGCTTCGCCGGCGGGTCCGGCTGAGCGACTCGTGCGCTGCCACCGTGGTCGCCTACCGCGATTCGGATTCCGGCGCCGTGATCTGGACGGCCTGCTTCGACTCGACCTGCGACACGAGCGACCCGCGGGTGACAAGCGCAATGGATGACACCGTGCACCAGCTACGTAGTCAGACCGGCTGCTGAGCGTCCGCGCCGGGCGGTGTGAACAGGCTGCTGCCCCGCACGTCGTCCTCGGTCAGCGTCATCAACTCGTCCCGGCCAACGACCCCGGCGTGCCCGACGAGGCGATTCGCCTGCCGTAGCCGGCAGCGCTCGAGTGCGTTGCGCACGCTGCGCGCGTTGGCGAACCGGGGCTGCTGGATTCGTAGCGAGAGGTACTCGGCGAAGGCGGTCGAGCCGCCTTCATCGAAGCGGTAGTCGTCGCGCGCGAGCATCAGCTCGGCGATCTGCGTGAGCTCCGGCTCGGTGTAGTCCTCGAAGCGGATGTGGTGCGAGACGCGGGAGCTCAAGCCGGGATTGGAGGAGAAGAACGACTCCATCCGGTCCGGGTAACCCGCGAAGATCACGACCAGGGAGCTGCGTTCGGACTCCATCTCCTGCAACAGGATCTCGATCGCCTCCTGCCCATAGTCGCGCTCGTTCTCGGGCCGGAACAGGTAGTAGGCCTCGTCGATGAACAGCACGCCGCCGGCAGCCCTGGCCAGCGCTTCCTTGGTCTTCGGGGCGGTGTGCCCGATGAACTGGCCGACGAGGTCCTCGCGGGTCACGGCATGTACGCGCGGGGCCCGAAGGTAGCCCAGCGCGTGCAGGATCTCGGCCATCCGCAGCGCAACCGTCGTCTTCCCGGTACCGGGGCCGCCGGTGAAGCTCATGTGCAGCGTGGGCCGGCTCGCCGACAGCCCGAACCGGGCGCGAGCGCGGTCGACGGTCAGGAGCGCGGCGATCTCGCGGATGCGCCGCTTCACCGCCGCCAGGCCGATCAAGTCGGTGTCGATCGAGGCGAGGACGTCGCGGACCTTCGCCGCCGCAGAGTCCTCGCTCAGGTCGACCTTGGCGTCGTCGTCGAGGACGGTCTCGGATTCGGGCCCCGTACCGCCCGCCTTCGCCGGTACCGATCCGGATCCTGTCGGTGGCGCCGAGCCGGGACGGTGGAGCTGGAACCCGGTCACGACTCGCGGGTGTAACGCGATCCGGACGGTGTTTCGGTGGCGTACGAGTGCAGTGCGTAGCGCTGGACCCGGCCTTCGGCCTCGACGCGATCGAGGCGGAAACCGGGCTCGTGCGACGGGCGCTGCACCAAGAAAGTCAAGCCCGTTGTCTGCCGGCCGAGGCTGGCGTCGTAGGCGAGCACCCGGACGTAGTGCGAGGGGAACGTCGAGCGGCACTCGTTGATCTCGCTCAGCACGCCGTCGGGTTCGGCGAGGTCGAACATCGGCAGGCCCCACATCTCCCAATAGACGTTGCGGGGGTGCGGATCGTCCGTGTACTCGATCGATACCGGCCAGCCCTTGTCCAGCACGTAACGGACCTGTGCGGCGATCTCGTCGTCGGTCAGTTCGGGAAGGTAGGAAAAAGCGCCGTGGCGCAGATACATGCCGGCTCCTCAGGCGTTCGGGGTGGCGACGACGTCGGGTGCGTCGGTGGAGGTGTAGTCGAAGGTGATGTCGCCCCAGGTGTCCAGCGCCACCTGCAGCGGGTGGCACGACTTCGCTGCGTCGTTGAGCATGTCGAGGCCTTCCCTTCGCAGGTCACGGCCTTCGTTGCGTCCCTTCACGACGGATTCGAGCGCGACCCGGTTCGCCTCCGCACCCGCCGCGATCCCCAGCGGATGGCCGATGGTGCCGCCGCCGAACTGCAGGATCACGTCGTTGTCGAACAGGTCGAGCAGCTGGTGCATCTGCGCGGCGTGGATGCCGCCCGAGGCCACTGGCATCACGCCAGGCAGGCTGGCCCAGTCCTGCTCGAAGTAGATCCCGTTGGCGGGATTGGCCGGGATGTGGTCGTCGCGCAGCGTGTCGTAGAACCCTTTGGTGGTCGCCGGGTCGCCTTCGAGCTTGCCAACCACGGTCCCGGCGTGGATGTGGTCGACGCCGATCAGTCGGCACCACTTCGCGATCACCCGGAAGCTGACGCCGTGCGTCTTCTGCCGCGTGTAGGTGCCGTGGCCGGCGCGGTGCAGGTGCAACAGCATGCTGTTGCGGCGCGCCCAGTAAGCCATCGACTGCATCGCCGAGTAGCCGATCGTGAGGTCGATCATGACGACGACGCTGCCGAGCTCCTTCGCGAACTCGGCGCGCTCGTACATTTCCTCGACGGTGGCGGCGGTGACGTTGAGGTAGTGGCCCTTGATCTCGCCGGTGTCGGCCACCGCTTTGTTGACGCCCTCCATCGCGTAGAGGTACCGGTCGCGCCAGCGCATGAAGGGCTGGGAGTTGATGTTCTCGTCGTCCTTAGTGAAGTCCAGACCGCCGCGGCATGCCTCGTAGACGACCCGGCCGTAGTTGCGCGCGGACAGGCCGAGCTTCGGCTTGACCGTCGCGCCGAGCAGCGGGCGACCGTACTTGTTGAGCATCTCGCGTTCCATCACGATCCCGTGCGCGGGGCCCTGGAACGTCTTCACGTACGCGACCGGGATCCGCATGTCCTCCAGGCGCAGGGCCGTAAGCGGTTTGAAACCGAAGACGTTGCCGATGATCGACGAGGTCAGGTTGGCTATCGAGCCCTCCTCGAACAGGTCGATGTCATAGGCGACGTAAGCCATGAACTCGCCCTCGCGCCCGGCTACGGCGTCCACCCGATAGCACTTCGCCTGGTAGTGCGTGTTGGCGGTCAACCGGTCCGTCCAGACGACTGTCCACGTCGCGGTCGACGACTCGCCGGCCACGGCGGCGGCGGCCTCGATCGGGTCGACGCCTGGCTGCGGTGTCACCCGGAATACGGCAAGGACGTCAGTGTCCTTCGGGACGTAGTCGGGGTTGTAGTAGCCCATGCTGGCGTAGCTGTGCACACCCGGGTCCCAGCGGGCCGGTTCCTTCTCTGGCGCTGCGATCGACATGGCCCCAGCATGCGTTTGCCCGGTTGAGGTGTCCAGCGAGTATCTGCGATCTTTACTTGAACGAAAACTCATGTTTGGATCAAGCGGTGACTCCGGCGCGGCTGCGTACGTTCCTGGCGATGGTCGACGCCGGCACGGCGAAAGCGGCGGCCGCCGATCTCTCCGTCACCGAATCGGCGGTGTCTGCCTCGCTGGCGGCGCTACAGCGTGAGGTGGGCGCGGCGCTGTTCGAGCGCAGTGGTCGCGGGTTGCGGCTGACCGAGGCAGGCACGTTGTTCACCGGCTATGCGCGGCGCATCCTCGGCCTGATCGACGAGGGGTTGGCCGCGGCCCGGTCTGGTGGGATCGGTGCGCGGGGGCGGCTGCGGCTCGGCGCTGTGACGACCGCGGGGGAGTACCTCGTGCCCACTCTGCTTGCGTCCTTCCGTCGCCGTTATCCCGATGTCGACGTCGCGCTCGACGTCGGCCCACGCGACCGGATCCTCGCGCGGCTGTCGGACCACCAGCTCGACGTCGCCATCGCCGGGCGTCCGCTGCCCGGCCTGGGTTTGGTCAGCCGGGCGACGCGGTCGAACACCTTGATCGTCGTGGCCGCGCCGGGTGCCGATACCGACCTGGGGCGCGCGACCTGGCTGTTGCGCGAGCCCGGGTCCGGCACGCGAGCCACCACGCTCGGATTGTTGGACGCGCTGCAGCTCGACCCCCCGGTGTTGACGCTCGGGTCGCCCGGTTCGGCTGTCGCGTCGGCGGTGCTCGGGCTCGGCGTGACTGTCACGTCCGCGGACGCGATCGCGACGCGATTGAGCGCCGGGGAGCTCGAGCAGGTCTCGGTACCCGGCACGCCGTTGCGTCGCCCGTGGCATCTCGTCACCACCGGCTCGCCCACGGCGACGACGCAGCTGTTCCTAGGTCATGTCACCGGATCCGGCGCCGGGCCGATGGCGTTTCGGCGGCGCCGCGCCGGCCTGCCAACCGGCCCGAAAAGGGCCACCGGTTGAGGCCCTACGCCGCCTGTGAAAGGACTTGGCGTCTGCTCCGCTCATCAAGGAAGCCGACCCAGCTTCAACCTCGCGCAACCCTCCGCGCGGGTGGATGATGGACGGCGTGGGGCACGATGACACGCGGCTCGGCGCCCACGCTCGCCGTGCCACTGCACTCATTCCCGCCGGTCTCCAGCCGCCGAGGCTCAGCCAGCTCGTGATCAGAAGCGCTCCGAGGAACTGATGTTTGCCTCGGAACCTCCCGAGCTCAACGGTGACCGCCCTGCGCGAGCGGTCGTGGCGTCGGTCCAGTTGGACAAGCGTCGACCAGCGCTGAGGTCGCCGGGGGCGCCCCACCCTCGGCTACGCCCATGCGGGTGAAGCGAACGACCACCGGACGTCGATAGCGTCGACGCAACGACGGAGGTGGCTCGTGGATCTTTCTGAAATCGCGGCTGCGTTACTGGTACCGGGCAAGGGCATACTCGCGGCGGACGAGAGTGTGGCCACGATGTCGAGCCGGCTGCGCGCCGAGGGCGTCGTCCCTACGTTCGACAGCCGGTGCGCGTATCGGCGTCTGCTACTCACGACGCCTCGGCTCTCGACGTGGATATCGGGCATCATCTTCTCCGACGAGACGATCGGTCAGGACATCTCGGACCGCCGTTCCTTCCCGTCCGCAGCGCACGAGCTGGGGATCCTGCCCGGCGTCAAGGTCGACACCGGGACCACCCGGATGCCGTTCTCGGGCGGCGGGATGGTGACCCAGGGTCTCGACGACCTGCGCGAACGGCTCGTCGCGTATCGCGGCGACGGTGCGGTGTTCGCCAAGTGGCGTGCCGTGCTCGATCCGAACGGTTTGCACCGCCCGACCGTTCACGCCAACGCGCACGCTCTCGCGCGCTACGCCGGCCTGTGCCAGGAGGTCGGGCTCGTCCCAGTCGTCGAACCCGAGGTCCTCATGACCGGCGAGCACAGCATCGCGCTGTGCCAGGCGGTTACCGCGAACACACTCGAAGCCGTCTTCACCGAGCTGGAGGGGATGGGGGTCGATCCGAGCGCCGTCGTCCTGAAACCCAACATGGTCGTGGCCGGCGCCGGGCACACCCCGCGACCGTCCCCGGCCGAGGTGGCGCACCGGACCCTGCGGGTGTTGCGCGAGCGGGTCCCGGCATCCGTGCCCGGCGTGGCGTTCCTGTCCGGTGGTCAGTCCAACGACGAGGCCTGCGCGAACCTCGCCGCCATCACCGCTGAAGCCGCGGGCGCCACCCCCTGGCGCCTGACGTTCTCCTTCGGACGCGCCCTCGTCGCCGACGCGCTGCACACCTGGGCCGGCGAGCGTGGCAACGTCGACGATGCGCAGGACGTCCTGCGCGACAATTGCCGCCGCGCGAGTGCGGCGTGCGCACCGGCCACCATGTCCATCCCGACCTGATCGCGACCGGCCGCGGTCAGCTCAGGACGTCCGGGACGCGCACGCGGACGGTTGTTCCCTCGCCGGGCTCGGACGCGATGCTCAACTCACCGCCGAGCAGCTGAACGCGCTCTGACATGCCGGCCAGCCCGTACTGCGCCACCGCGGTCCGATCGCGTCGGGAACCGGACGGTCGCAGGCTTGCGTCGAACCCGCGCCCGTCGTCGGACACGGTCAGCACGGCCGACCGTCCGTGCTTGGCCAGCTGCACCCTCGCGTGCGAAGCGTGGGCGTGCTTGACCACGTTCTGGACGGCCTCCTGCGCGATCCGGAACAGCGCAGCTTCCACGTGGTCGGGCAGTTCCAGATCCGCTGCGTCGACGTCTACCTGCAGCGTCGGGACGGCCCGCGCCATGCTCGCCAATCCGGCGGCCAGCCCGAGATCGTCCAATACCGGGCTGTGCAGCCCGGAGATCGCGCTCCGGGTTTCGGCGAATGCGAGGTCGGCCAGCGTGCGGGCGGTGTGCACCTGCGTGGCGGCGTCGTCGAAGTCGCACGCAGCCACCGCCATCTCTGCCGCGGACAGGTGGAACGTGAGGCTGGCGAGCGTCTGGGTCACGCCGTCGTGCAAGTCCCCGGCGACCCGGCGCCGTTCGGTTTCCTGCGCTTCGACCGCTGCGTCGACCATCGCATCCCAACCCCGTTCGTAGCCGGCCAGCGCCACAGACGAACGGTCCAGCTCGACGCGCAACCCGACGAGGTCGGCAACCTGAGAGGCGAGCACGACCTCCTCCCAGGTGAACTCGCGGTGCGCCCGCATGTGGACGGCGAGAACTGCGGCGCATCGGCCGCGTGGCTCACGCGCCGGAACGCACAGCCGCGAGACGAGTTGTCCCTCGGCCAGGCCCAGCAGCTCTCGGTGCAGCGGGTTGCGCGGGTTGTCGTCCACGAGAACGGCCGGCACCTGGTCGGCGGCGACCCGTCCCGTGACCCCGAATCCGCCCGGCAACCGCAGCGCCGCCCCCGTTCGCGGTGGGAAGCTGGCCGCGACCGCGACCTCGCCGCCGTCGCCTACGCGATAGACGAGGCAACCGTCCGCCGACATCGCTTCGCTCAACAGCCGCGCGGTGCCCGACAACACCGCGTCGAGGGAGGTCTCGCGCACGACGAGCGACCCGACGGCTGCGACCACTCCGGTCAATGGAATAGGCCCTCGCGCAGCGCGGTGGCCACGGCGCCGCCCCGGTCACCGACGTCGAGCTTGCGGTAGACGCCGCGCAGATGCGTCTTCACCGTGTCGTCGCTGACGACGAGCTTGGCGGCGATCGCCTTGTTCGACATCCCGGCCACGAGCAGGGCCAGCACCTCGCTCTCGCGCTGGGTGAGGCCCAGCCGCGCTCCCGGCCAGAATTCGCCGCCCTGCATGTGGGCGGCGGAGGCCGCGACCCGTCCGGCGAGGGTCGGGTCGATCACGATCTCGCCCTCGCAGACGTTTCGGATGTGGCGGACGAGGTCGCTTCCGTCGAGCTGCTTGAGCAGGTAGCCCACGGCTCCGACGCGCAGCGCCTGATAGAGGTACTGCTCATCGTCGTACACGGTCAGGAAGACGACCTTGGCCTGCGGGTCCGCCTGGCGGATCGCGGTACACACGTCGAGTCCGCTGCCCTGCCGCAGTCGGACGTCGCACAACACCACGTCGGGTTTCTCGTCGCGGACGAGGCGCACGGCGCCGTCCGCTTCGGACGCGGTGCCGATGACGCGCACCTGATCTGCGAAGCGCGCCAGCATGGCCGACAGACCCTGCAACACCATCTCGTGGTCATCGACCAGGAGAACCCGGATCGGTGGACGCATGACACACCGTAATGCCGATCGTCACGCGTGGGCCGAACATGTTCGGAGATCACCCCGACGACCACCCGTGCGGGGGAGACACCGGGCCGCCAGTCTCCATACCGTCTGGGGATGCCGGACAAGCAGATGCGAATGACACGCTCGCGGCCGTCGGACGCGGCCCGCCTGCGTCCGGTCATGCTCGCCATCGGCGGCGACAGCTCATCGGGCAAGACGACCCTGGCCCGCGGCCTGGTCAACGCCATCGGCACCGAACGGTGCACCTCGGTCTGCGTCGATGACTACCACCGCTACGACCGGACGGAACGCAAGTCGCTACCGTTCACGCCCCTGCACCCGGACTGCAACTACATCGACATCATGGAACAGCACCTGCAGATGTTGGCGACGGGCCAGCCGATCCTCAAGCCGGTGTACGACCACTCCACCGGCACGTTCGGGCGCCCGGAGTACGTCGCGCCGCGCCAGCTCATCATCATCGAGGGTCTGTTCCCGCTGTTCACCCGGCTCTCGCGGGCCTGCTTCGACATCAGCGTGTTCCTCGACCCGCCCGAGGACATCCGGCGGGCCTGGAAGATCAACCGGGACACAGGGGACCGCGGCTACACCGAGGAGCAGGTGCTCGCCGATCTGGCGAAGCGCGAACCCGATTCCGCGGCCTACATCCGGCCCCAACGACGCGATGCCGACATCGTCGTCCGATTCGCTCCGGTCGCCGTCCGCAACGACCCGCCCGGGACGCCGCTGTCCGCCGAACTCCTGCTGCGCCCGACCATCCGTCATCCACCGCTCAGCCATGTCCTCACCGACGACAACCGGACCTCGATGCACCTCAAGATCATCCGGGACAGCGACGGCACGCCGGTGGACTGCTTGCACGTGCACGGTCACGCCGATCGCGAGGACATCCAGTTGCTGCAGAAGACGATATGGACGGATATCGCGGACCGAAGCGACGTGCCCGAAGGCCTCGGTTCACTCGGCGGGGGGCAGCGCAGCGAACCGCTCGCGATGACCCAACTGCTGCTGCTCTATCACCTGATGCAGGAGGACTACCAGAACTGACGACGCGGCCCTACCGTCCGGACGTACGATTCCGGCGTGACCGCCAGCGGAACGACCGTAGCCGTCGACCTCGAAGCACATCGCCGTGAGCTGACGGGCTACTGCTATCGGATGCTCGGGTCGGCGTTCGACGCCGAGGACGCCGTGCAGGACACGATGGTGCACGCGCTCCGGGCGGCCGAGGACTTCGAGCGGCGCTCGACCTTGCGCTCGTGGCTGTATCGCATCGCCACGAACGTCTGCCTGGACATGCTGCGCGGACGCTCCCGCCGGGCGATCCCGGTCGAGCTCGGGCCCGCGCGACCCCCCGTCGTGGAATCGCTGGCCGGCGTCTTGCCGGACGACGCGTGGGTGTCGCCGATCGCCGACGAGCGGGTATTGCCGCTCGAGGCCGACCCCGCCGAGCACGCGGCACAGCGGGCCAGCGTACGCCTCGCTTTCGTGGGGGCCCTGCAATGCCTGCCGCCCAAGCAGCGCGCCGTGCTCATCCTGTGTGAGGTGCTGCGGTGGAAGGCGGCCGAGGTCGCCGGCCTGCTCGACACCACGGTTGCCGCGGTCAACAGCGCGTTGCAACGAGCCCGGGCGACGCTCGTGGACACGGGTTTGACGCCGCCGCCCACGCTCGACGCGGACCAGGCCGACCTGCTCGCGCGCTACGTCGATGCCTTCGAGCGTTACGATATCGACCAGTTCGTCAGTCTGCTGCGCGAGGACGCATTGCAGACCATGCCGCCCTACGAGATGTGGCTACGCGGTGCGGCCGACATCGGGCAGTGGATGCTCGGCGTCGGTTCGGAATGCCGCGGCTCGCGGCTGCTGCCGACCGCGGCCAACGGCTGCCCTGCGTTCGCCCAGTACCGGCCCGACCCGACCGGTGGGCATGCGCCGTGGGCGCTGCACGTGCTGGAAACCTCCGGCGGCCGGATCGCAGCGATCCACTCGTTCCTCGACGTGGAACGGTCCTTTCCCGCCTTCGGCCTGCCCGCGCACCTGTCCGGCTAGTCAGCCGCCGGCCATCGCGCCGATAACCAGGAAGGGCTCGGTCCCGTCTGCCACGGCATTCGGCAGTGCGGCGTCCGGTTCCTCGTGCGAAAGGTCCTCTTCGCAGGCGTAGAACCGGACGAACGGCCGCCGCCGCTCGGTCGCAGGATCGCGCAACGTCCCGCGCAGCGCCGGGTAGCGCTGCTCGAGCGCGTCGATCACCGCCCGCTGGGTCGGCTCGGCCTCGACTCGGACCTCACGCTCGCAGTGGGCGAGTTGGCGCAGGTGCGAGGGCAGCAGCACCCGGATTGTCACAGCGTCTGCACCTCGACGGACAGCACGGGTGGCAGGTCACGTACGATCGCCGTCCAGCTGTCACCCGAGTCGGGCGAGGCGTAGACCTGCCCGCCGGTGGTGCCGAAGTACACCCCGCATTCGTCCAGCGCGTCGACGGCCATGGCGTCGCGCAGGATGTCGACGTAGCAGTTCTCCTGCGGCAGCCCGGCGGTGAGCGCTTCCCACTCGTTGCCGCCGCTGCGGCTGCGGTAGACGCGCAGCTTGCCGTCGGGCGGGTAGTGGTGCGAGTCGCTGGTGATCGGCACGACGTACACCGTGTCGGGCTCGTGGGAATGCACGGCGATCGGGAAGCCGAAGTCGGTCGGCAGGTCACCGCTGATCTCGTGCCAGTGCTCGCCGGCGTCATCACTGCGCATGACGTCCCAGTGCTTTTGCATGTAGAAGGTGTCCGGACGTGCCGGGTGCATCGCGAGATTGTGCACGCAGTGTCCGACTGCGGCGGCGGGCGAGGGAATCCCGTCCGAGAGCAGGCCCTGGTTGATCGGACGCCACGACGTCCCGCCGTCGTCGGTGCGAAACACGCCGGCCGCCGAGATAGCCACCGTCATGCGGTCGGCGTTGTTCGGGTCGAGGACGATCGTGTGCAGGCACATCCCCCCGGCGCCGGGCTGCCACTGGGGTCCCGAGCTGTGCTCGCGCAGGGCCGACAGCTCCTGCCAGCTGCCACCGCCGTCGGTGCTGCGGAACAACGCCGCGTCCTGGATCCCCGCGTAGACGAGCTCGCGGTCGGTCGCGGACGGTTCGAGGTGCCAGACGCGGGCGAACTCCCACGGGCGCAGCGTGCCGTCGTACCACTGGTGCTCGCCGGCCGGGGTGGCGTAGCTGAAGTCGTTGCCGACCGCGTCCCATGTCCGCCCGCCGTCGTCGGAGCGCTGGATCACCTGGCCGAACCAGCCGCCCGACGGCGCCGCCCAGATGCGGTCGGGATCGGCAGGGGACCCGGCGACGTGATAGACCTCCCAGCCTGCGAACAGCGGGCCCTGGACCTGCCAGTCCCGCCGCTGCTCGTCGGACGTCAACACGAACGCGCCCTTGCGCGTCCCGACCAGAACTCGTACGCCACCCATTCCGCCTCCATGATCGTGCGCCATACAGGTTAGGACGTTTCGGGGCGCAAGAAGTCATCGATGACACGCAAAGTGGTCCGGCTTCGCACCGCTGCCACCGGCCGGCGTGCGCCTCACCAGGTTGACGATCGACGGTTTCGCCTCCGTCTGGTGCGGGTGGGCCGCAGTCACCAGTGTGGCGATCGCGCTACACATCCGCTACGGACGTACGAACCGTTCGGTGGCCGAGGCACTCGCCTGAGAGTTAGGCCCGCTGTCCGGCGTCTTCATCCTGCCGTTCGAGGTGGCTCGCGCGGTTGCTGGTCACCGGGGTGGCCGG
This sequence comes from Jatrophihabitans sp., assembly GCA_051000605.1. Taxonomy (GTDB): domain Bacteria; phylum Actinomycetota; class Actinomycetes; order Mycobacteriales; family Jatrophihabitantaceae; genus Jatrophihabitans. The sequence goes on along the minus strand of JBPCOE010000131.1, from coordinate 11,184 downwards.
ACCGTCGAGGTAGATGCACAACACGTCGTCGACGAGCGTGGCGTCCCAGCGCAGGGTTCGGTCCGGGGCAATGTCGTAGAAGTGCAAAAAGGCCATCGCCGAGACGACGAACGGGCCGGCGTCGCCCCGGGTGCAGGATCGTAGGCTGTACCCGTGCCTCGCGGTGGCGCTTACGGCGCGCAGCCCGACGACCCGGGCTGCCTGGTCGTAGAGCAGTTCGACCGCCACGGGGCAGCCGAGACGTACCTGCGCCGCCTTGTTCAACGACAACGTCCCGCGCCGTTGCACGGTGACGGTCGGCGTCCGCTTCAGCGAGGCCAGGCCCTTGTGAAATGTCTCGAAATCAGCCATGCGCTCTCGATTCCCGCTGCGGACGCATCCATCGCGTTCGCTCGTCACCTGTTGGGCCAGTGCGATCGTCGTTCACTAGTTGATTCGTGGATTTACGCACATCCGGTTTCACCTCGCCCGCCGGCCTAAACATCTTTCGAATCACTTGTGCTGAGCACGCCCCACGAGGGGTGTGTGCGACATAGCGTCGAAGGATCTTCAGGGGCGCGGGCTCATCTCCCACAGGGAACGGACGGTCGATATGACTCTGGATGACAGAGGCTTCAACGAGCTGATGGCCGAATCGCAGGATCTGCACGTCGACGCGATCAAGCAGATCAAGCAGACGCTGCCCGCACTGGCCGAGATCCGGGAGGAACGCCGCGGGCAGGAGGTCAACGCCGACGAGATCGAACGGTTCAACCTCGGTCGGCGTGATGTGCTGGCCCGGCTGGGCTACGGCACCGCGGCCGTCGGACTGATCAGCGGCGGCTTCGGCGCCATGTTCGCCGGCCTGCTGGCCAGCCCCGCCTACGCAGACACGCCGCTCGACATCCAGGTCCTGCAGACCGCCTCGTCGCTCGAGCGCTTGGCGGTCAACACGTACAAGACCGCGCTGACCTTGCCGTTCATCTCGGGCGGCAACGCAGTCGTCAAGAAGTTCGCCGAGACCACGATGATGCAGCACAACGAGCACCGGTTGGCCTTCCAGGCCCAGACGACGACGCTCGGCGGCAAGGCGCAGGACAACCCCAACCCGAAGTTCCAGAAGGTCGTCAACGGCGCGGCGCCCGGGCTGAAAGCGCCGAGTGACGTCGTGAAGCTCGCGTCCAGCCTGGAGAAGGTTGCGACCGACACCTATCTGGTCAACCTCACCCTGCTCACGGACATGAAGTCCAAGGAGATCATGGGCAGCGTGATGGGGGTGGAATGCCAGCACCTGGCCACCCTGCGTGCGGTCGGTGCGCTGCTGGCCGGCGGTGCTTCCCAGCTCATCAAGATTCCGATCGGCTCCGACCTCGGCAAGCTTCCCGCCGCCGCGGGCAGCGTCGCATTCCCTGATGCCCTCGAAATGACCGACCCTGCCCTCCTCGCCGAGCCCACCTCTGGAGCAGTGAAATGACCCGCAGCAATCAGGTGACCCCCGGCGTCGAGGAACAGACGGACGAGCTGTCCAAGATCGGGGAGACGCTGTCGGCTCCGGGCGCCGTGACCCGGCGGCGCGCGCTGATCGGCGGCGGGGTGGCGGCGATGACCGCAGCGCTGGCCGCGTGCAGCAGCAGCGGCAAGTCCACGAAGACGAGTCCCTCGTCGAGCGCGCCGGCCAGCACGACGCCCGCCTCCAGCTCGAGCGCCCCGGCGACCACCGGTGCCAGCGCCGACGCCGCGGTTGCGACGCTGGCGGCAGGCCTGGAGGTGCTGGCGGTCGGGACGTACAAGGCCGCGCTCAGTGCCGCGACGGCGGGCAAGCTGGGCACGGTGCCGCCCGCCGTGGCCGAGTTCGTCAAGACCGCGATGTCGCAGCACCAAACGCAGCTCGACTCGCTGAACCAGTTCCTCGCCGGCGCGGGCAAGCCGAAGGTCACGACCCCGAACGCGACCCTGAAGCCGACGGTGGACTCCGCGTTTGCGAAGGTGAAGGACGCGGCGGGAGCCGCCGAACTCGCTCTGATGCTCGAGCAGATCGCCGCGCAGACGTATTTGAAGGCGATCCCGATGCTGACGGAGAAGCCCGCGATCAAGCTGGCCGGTCAGATCTTCATCATCGACCAGCAGCACCAGGCGATCCTGCTCTACGCTCTGGGCATGTACCCCGTTCCGGTGACCTTCGTCGGGACCGCCAAGGCTGCCTCCAAATGACGATCGGGGCGTGACAGCCGTGCGGCGGTTCGGCGCGTCCATCGTCGGCGTGACACTGATGTTGGGGTTGGCTGCTGGCTGTTCGAGCGGGTCGTCCACCGGGTCGAAGCAGACATCGGGCAAGTCCTCAACCGCGGCGTCCAAGGGCGGTGGCTCGAGTGCGAGCACCGTCGACGTCAAGAACTTCAAATTCTCTCCGATGTCACTCATGGTCGCCGTCGGCACGAAGGTCACGTGGAAGTTCGAGGACTCCACCCCGCATACGGTCGTCGCCGACGACAAGTCGTTCCAGTCCAAGGCGTTGAGTGGCGGCCAGACGTACTCCTTCACGTTCGCCAAGGCCGGCTCCTACAGCTACATCTGCTCGATCCACCCCTACATGAAGGGCACCGTGGTCGTGAAGTAGCCACGGGTTCGATCGGCCAGAACGGGCGGTGGCGATGAATCCTCGGGTAGCGGTAGGGCTCCGGTGGGCACTGACGCTGTTGGCCGTACTCGGGCTGGCGTACGACGCGTATGTGCACTTCGATCTCGCGTCGAACTACGACGCTATCAAGACGAGCACGGTGAGCCAGGGCGATCTGTTCCGCAGCGAGGGCGTCATCGCGATCCTCGTCGCACTCGCCCTGCTCGTGCGACCGCGGCGGTACACCGCGCTGCTCGCGTTCCTGGTCGCCGGCTCCGCCTTGGCCGTCCTGCTGATCTACCGCTACTACCGGGTCAAGGCGATCGGCCCGATTCCATCGATGTACGAACCGGTGTGGTTTGCCGAGAAGACCCGCACCGCTTACGCCGAAGGCGTGGCCACGGTCTCCGCCGCAGCCCTGCTCCTGCTGCTGCACGTGCACAGCCGGGCGCGCGACGCCCGAGCGGTACCGGCCGGCTGAGGTAGGTCTCCGGGCATACGTCCCGCGCAGAATCGTTGGTCGTGCGGACGACCGAGCGCACAGCAATGCCTTCTAGCGTGGGCGGGATGTGGATGACGGTTTCGGAGCGGCCGGCCGGCCGGGCAGCGGCGGGCTGGGGCTTCGACGTCTTCGTCGCGCTGTTGGCCGGAGCGGCGGCGTTGCCGTTCCTGTTCCACGACAATCCGCAGCCGCCACCGGCGGCGTTCCCGGTGCTGGTCGTGCTCGTGGCGCCGTTGGTGGCCCGGCGGCGCTTCCCGGTCCCGGTGCTCGCGTGGCTAGTGGCCGGGTCACTCGCGGCCGCGGCCTGGAATCACCATGTGCTCCCGGGTTTCGGCGTACTGATCGCGCTGTACACGCTTGCCTCGATCCGACCCCGACGCGACTCGGTCCTCGCCGCAGCGGTGCTCGAGGCGATCGTCGTCGTGGCCGCCGTGGCCCTCAGCGGCGCCGACTTCTGGTACGACGCGATCTTCGTCTCGGGCCTGCTCGGTGCTGCTGTCGGATTGGGGTTGTACGCCTCGACGCGGCGGGCCTATCTGGCCGAACTGCACGATCGGGCCGAGCGTCTGGAACGCGAACGGGACCAGCAGGGTGAGCTCGCAGCCGCGGCCGAACGCGCGCGGATCTCGCGAGAGATGCACGACGTCGTCGCTCATCATCTGACCGTGATGGTCGCTCTGAGCGACGGCGCGATCGCCGCGAGCGCCACCTCCCCGCAACGCGGTGTCGAGGTGATGCGCACGGTGTCGGCCACCGGCCGTCGTGCCCTCGCGGACACCCGTCGTCTGCTCGGGGTGCTGCGCCACGATCCGGACGGCGACCGGCAGGAGGCACGGCAGCCGGTGCCCGACCTGGCCGAGATCGATCACCTGCTCGACCGGGTCCGCGCCGCCGGGCTGCCGACCACCTTCGAGGTGCAGGGCGTCGCTGCGGACGTCCCGGCCGGTGTGCAACTCACGGCGTACCGGTTGGTGCAGGAGGCGCTGACGAACACGCTGAAGCACGGCGGCACCGACGCCCGCGCCACGGTGCGCCTGCAGTACCTGCCGCATGAGCTGCACGTCGAGATCGTGGACGACGGCGTTGGGGCGTCGGCGCCCGCGCCGGCCGGCGTGGGCGCCGGGCTGGCAGGCATGCGCGAACGTGTGTACGCCTACGGCGGGGATGTCAGCGCGTGGCCGGGGCGACACCGCGGGTGGCGGGTGGCGGCGCGGTTGCGCCTCGACGAGATGGACCCGGCATGATCCGGGTACTGCTCGTCGACGACCAGGCGCTGCTACGCATGGGATTCCGGCTGATCCTGGAGGCCGAACCCGACATGCAGGTCGTGGGCGAAGCTGCCGACGGCGCCACCGGCGTCACCATGGCCTCGGCCGTACACCCGGACGTCGTGCTGATGGATGTCCGCATGCCCGGCGTGGACGGCATTGCGGCCACGGAGGCGATCGTGGCTACCCGCACGGACACCAGAGTCCTCATCCTGACCACCTTCGACCTCGACCAGTACGTGTTCGCCGGGCTTCGGGCCGGAGCCAGCGGATTCCTGCTCAAGGACGCGCCGCCCGCGGAACTGCTCAGCGCGATCCGCACCGTCGCGGCCGGGGAGGCGGTCCTCGCCCCCACGGCCACCCGGCGGCTCATCGACCAGTTCGTCCCCCTGATGCCGCACCCGAACGGTCAGACGAGGCGCGACGAGCTGCTGGACCGCCTCACCGATCGGGAACGTTCGGTCTTCGTCCAGCTCGCGGCGGGCCGATCGAATCGCGAGATCGCGGCAGACCTGCACCTATCCGCGGGCACCGTCAAGATCCATGTCGGGCGGATCCTGGCGAAGCTCGAGTTGCGTGACCGCGTCCAGGCGGTCGTTCTGGCCTACGAGTCCGGGCTCATCGTCCCCGGCAACTGAGTCGGCGGTACGGCAGTAGGCCTAGCGGCAGTAGGCCTGGCGGCATAGGCGCACCCGCGCAACTTCGATCCAGCGGTCGATGCGCCGCACGGTGCGCGCTCCATACGGTGGGGACCAGGAATCACGACGTCCACCAGGAGAGCAAGCAGATGATCGAAGTAGCAGGGCTGACCAAGCGGTACGGCGACAAGACGGCGGTGCACGATCTGACCTTCAGCGTGAAACCGGGGATCGTGACCGGGTTCCTCGGGCCCAACGGCGCCGGCAAGTCGACCACCATGCGGATGATCGCCGGGCTCGACGCGCCGAGCGCCGGCACTGCCCTGGTCAATGGCCGTCCCTACCAGCACGCTCGCGTGCCGATGGCCGAACTGGGCATCCTGCTCGAGGCCAAGGCCGTGCACACCAGCCGGTCCGCGTACAACCATCTGCTCGCGTTGGCCCAGACCAACGGGGTTCCCCGCACGCGGGTGGCCGAGGTGATCGACCTGGTGGGGTTGCGCGAGGTGGCCCGCAAGCGCGCCGGCGGCTTCTCGCTCGGGATGGGTCAACGGTTGGGCATCGCGTCGGCGTTGCTCGGCGACCCCCAGACCGTCGTGCTCGACGAACCGATCAACGGCCTGGACCCCGAGGGCATCCTGTGGGTGCGAAACCTTCTCAAGGCTCTCGCCGCGGACGGGCGCACGGTGTTCATCTCCTCCCACCTGATGAGCGAGATGGCGCTCACCGCGCACCACCTCATCGTCGTCGGACGCGGGGAACTCATAGCGGACGTCGACGTCGACGATTTCGTCGCCATGGCGTCGACGAACATCGTCCAGGTGCGCTCCCCGCAAGCCACCCAGCTACGCGAACTGCTGCTCGCCCCGGACGTCACCATCACCAGCAAGGAGGCCGGACTGCTCGAGGTCCGCGGCGTCACCGCCGAAGCGATCGGCGATGTCGCCTACGAGCACCGCATCCGACTGCACGGTCTCGCCGTGCAACAGGCGTCGTTGGAGGACGCGTTCATGGAGATGACCCGCGACTCGGTCGAGTTCCACGCCCACACCATCAACGAGACCATCACATCAGCCCACGCGGGAGACGCCCGATGACCAGCACTCTGAACCCGCAGACCGACACGAGGTCGGTGACGCCCCGCTACCCGGGCATGAAGGTCACGCAAGCGCGGGTCATCGTGTCCGAGTGGACGAAGTTCCGCTCGTTGCGTTCGACACTCATCACGCTCGCTGTCAGCGTGGTGCTCACCATCGGGCTCGGCACCCTCATCAGTGGGGTCACGGCGTCCCACTTCAACCACCTCGACCCCGGCGAACGGGCCCACTTCAATGCCGTCGTAACCAGCTTGAACGGCGTCCACATCTCGCAACTCGCGGTCGGAGTGCTCGGGGTGCTGCTGATCAGTGGTGAGTACGCGACCGGCATGATCCGCGCGTCCCTCACCGCCGTTCCCCGTCGGCTCCCGGTGCTTTGGGCCAAGCTCGCGGTCTTCGCCGGTGTCGTCGGTGTGGTGTCGATCGTGTCGACGTTCATCGCGTTCTTCCTCGGCCAGGCGATGCTGTCCGGCAAGCATATTGACGTGACCATCGGCAGCCCGCACGCCCTGCGCATGGTGATCGGGGCCGGCGTCTACCTGGTGCTCGTCGGCCTGATCGGGATGGCACTTGGCGGCTTGCTGCGTAACACCGCGGCCGGCATCTCCAGCCTGGTCGCCCTGTTCTTCGTCATCCCGCCGGTGTTGGACCTGTTGCCCAAGAGCTGGGCCGACAACATCGGGCCGTACCTCCCCTCCAACGCCGGCGAGGCGTTCTGGGCGCATCCAGACGGCGCGCACCTGTCCGCGATCGCCGGCCTGCTCGTACTGTGTGCGTGGACGGCCGCGGCGATCGCCGCCGCCGCTGCTCGGCTCAGGGCGCACGACGCCTGAGGCGAGGGGTCAGCCCGGCCGCGCGGCGCGACTGCTTCGCCGTCCGCGTGCTGGTCGGCGAGCCGGATGTGGCACACCGCTCTCCCTCGCTCGGAGTGTATTGCGAGCGTAGGACGCGTCAGGTGTTGCGGGCCCACAACTCGTGCGCCACGCGCATGCGCGACCACAGCTCGTCGAGCTCAGCGCCCGGCACGTCCAGTCGCACCCCGAACTCGGTGTCGAGCAGGTCCAGCCAATCGTCGCGGCTCTCGCAGGTCCGGATTGAAGCGTGGCCGTCCTCTGTCCGGGCGAATACCCGACCCCGGACGACCGCCGTTCCCGCCCGGTAGCGTCGTTGCACCGTAACGCTCCTCGCGAACGGCGAGTCGGGCGACGTTCGGAAGTACTCGTTCCGGTCGGCGAACACGTCCATCTCCACCGGCCCGTACACGATGGCCACGCCGCAAATGGACGCACCCGGGCCGACAGCGAGGTGCCAACCCTCGTCCGTCGGCGCGAGCTCGAAGCGAATTGGTCCCTGCACCGAGACTCCGGCACGCAACGGCATCGGCTCGTACAGCGAGTCGCCGAGACCGGCGTCGACGTACCAGCGCCCGTGCGGACTGTCGTCGCGCGGCAGCCCGTCGACGATGAGGGCTACGTGGTTGCCCAGCTCGTCCGGGTGCGGACCGTCCTCGCCATGGACGCCGGCGATGTGACGGGTTACCCGGTAGCCGAGCTCGGTCAGCAACGTCGAGAACGCCCCATTGAGCTGAAAGCAGTAGCCTCCGCGCCGCGTGCGCGCGATCCGCCGCAGCGACTCGTCCGGGTCGACGGTCCAGCGCTCATCGAGATGGATCCACACATTCTCGTACCCGATTCGTTCGACGTGCGCCCGCTGCAGGCGCGCGAGCGCCGCGGGCGACGGCGGCTCGACCCCGACGCCGAGGCGGTCGAGGTACGCCTCGACATCTGCGCCGCGGGTCATGCCCACCTTCCTAACGCATGACCGCAATGCGACGCCGCGCCGGGCAGCCTCGCTTGTACGGTGAGGCTCATGCGCAACCCCCGTGACTTCCTCAAGCCGCTGGCCATCGGCGCCCCGGGGCCGCTGACGGAGATCCCGATCCTGCCGTCCCGCATGATCCACTTTGTCGACTTCTCGAACGAGAAGATGGCGGCCAAGGCGGTCGAGGCAATCGCGAACGTCGACATCCTGCTCGGCAACCTCGAGGACGCCGTACCGGTCGAGCGCAAGCAGGCGGCGCGCCACGGCCTGGTCGACTTCGCGAAGGCGAACGATGTGACCGGCACGCAGTTGTGGACGCGCGTGAACGCGCTCGAGTCGCCGTGGATCCTCGACGACCTGACCACGCTCGTCACCGAGATCGGGGACAAGCTCGACGTCGTCATGATCCCGAAGGTGGAGGGGCCGTGGGACATCCACTACATCGACCGCCTGCTCGCGCAACTGGAGGCGAAGGCGGGCGTCGATCGTCCGATCCTGATCCACGCACTGCTCGAGACGGCGCAGGGAATGACCAACCTCGAGCAGATCGCGGCGGCGTCGCCACGCATGCAGGGGATGAGCCTGGGGCCAGCGGATCTCGCGGCGTCCCGGCGAATGAAGACGACCCGGGTCGGCGGTGGGCACCCGGGCTACCGGACGATGGCCGATCCCGACGGCGACAACCCGCGGGCGTCCTACCAGCAGGATCCGTGGCACTACACGATCGCGCGCATGGTCGACGCTTGCACCGCGGTCGGCGCGCTGCCCTTCTACGGCCCGTTCGGCGACATCAAGGACGTCGAGGGCTGCGAGGCGCAGTTCCGCTCGGCGTTCCTGCTCGGGTGCGTCGGGGCCTGGTCTCTGCACCCGGCCCAGATCGACATCGCCAAGCGGGTGTTCTCACCCGACCCGGACGAGGTCAAGTTCGCCAAACGCGTCCTCGAGGCGATCCCCGACGGCGCCGGTGTGCACATGCTCGACGGCAAGATGCAGGACGACGCCACCTGGAAGCAGGCCAAGGTGATGGTCGAACTCGCGGACATGCTCGCGGCCAGGGACCCCGAACTCGCGGCGCGCTACGCGTAGAGCTACATGTTCTTCGCGCCGGCGGTGATCGCCTCGCGAATGCGGTGATAGGTGCCGCAGCGGCAGATGTTGCGGATCTCGTCGAAGTCGCTGTCCGACAACGCGCCGCCCTTCTCCTTCACCTTCGCCACCGCGGCCATGATCTGGCCGGGCTGGCAGTAGCCGCACTGGGCGACGTCCTGCTCCAGCCACGCCTCCTGCATCGGGTGCAACTGCTTGCCGACGGTCGCAGGTAGTCCCTCGATGGTGGTGATCTGGTCGTCGGACTTGATGTCCTTGACCTGCACCGAGCACGGGTTGAAGGCCTTGCCGTTGACGTGCGAGGTGCACGCCTTGCAGACGTTGAGGCCGCAGCCGTACTTCGGGCCGGTCACGCCGAGCAGGTCGCGCAGGACCCACAGCAGCCGGACGTCGTCCTCGACATCGACGCTGACCTGTTTGCCGTTCAAGACGAACGTGTGCGTAGGCACGATGGTTCTCGCTTTCGGGTCAGCTGACCTGGGTGGTGAGGCCGTCGGTCGGGCTCTGGGGGGTGGACGGAACGTTGGGGATGAGCTCGAACGCCTTGACCGATTCCTTGTGGTTGATCGGGAACTCGGTGGGCATCGTGCCCGTCGCCCGGCCGTAAGCGCACGCGGTCGCCGCCATAGAGGCCGCGACGCCGAACTCGCCGGCACCACCAGGCGACTCGCTCGTCGCCGGCATGATGATCACCTGGATCTCCGGCGGGACGTTCCACTGTCGGGTGTAGAAGTAGTTGTCCCACGAAGCTTCGAGGAAGTAACCGTCCTTGAGGTGCAGGCTGGAGGTCAGCGTCTGGGCGATGCCGTCCATGATGCCGCCCTGCATCTGAGCCTCGAGACCCGTCGGGTTGATCGGCAGGCCGACGTCCACGGCGTAGACAACCTTGGTGACGCGCGGCCCGGTGTAGGCCTTCTCGATGTGACGGTCCGTCTCCACGGGTCGGGTGTCGATCTCGACCAGGCAAGCCGCCCAGCCCTTGTACTCGTTGTGCACGGCGATGCCCTGGGCCGTACCGGCGGGCATCGAACGACCCCAGTTGCCGACCTGCGCGACCTTGTCCAACACAGCCCGGCCTCGGGCATTCTTGATGTAGGACTGGCGGAACTTGTACGGGTCCTGGCGGGCCACCTTGGCCAACTGGTCGGTGATCAGCTCTTGCGCGGTGCGGACGTCGGGGGAGTAGATGTTGCGCATGCTGCCGGTGTTGAAGCCCATGTCGACCTCGTTGAGCAACTGCGTGGTGACGCCGTAGTTGTACGAGACAGTCTGGGTCAGCACGAAGATCGATTCGGCGAAGGTGAGGTTGCCGCCGGGCAGCCTCGCGCTGAACGCGGAGAGCATCTCGCCGAGGCCATGGGTGAAGTCGGTCGAGATGCTGGTGTGACGCTGCTCGTAGGTGAGGACCTGGCCCGCGAGCCACGTGGCCCGCACCCGCGACGTCGCGGCCGGGTGGGTGCGGCCCTGGCGGAAGTCGTCGGTGCGGCTCCACATCAGCCGGACCGGCTTACCGAAGGCCTTGGACGCCTCGACCGCCTCGAGCGCGGTGTCGCTGAACAGGTGGCGACCGAACGACCCGCCGCCCTCGACGACGTGGACCTTGACCTTGTCCTGCGGGATCTTGTAGATCCGCGCGATGTCTTGCTGCAGGACGATCGGGACCTTCAGGCAGCTCCACACCTCGACGCCGTCCGACCGGTACGAAGCGATGGCCGCGCCGGTCTCGAGTGGGCTGTTGCTGCGGAAGTTGAACTTGAAGCTGCCCTCGATCGTCTTGGTCAGCAGCGGCAGCTTCGGCACGAGGAGCGGGATCTCGGCCTTCTTTAGCTGGGCGAACACCGACGCGTCGGACTTGCCGTCCTCGGGGCCGGGATTCCAGGTGACCTTCACGGCCCGGATGGCGTCGATGCACTGGCCGAACGTGGCGCCGCGCACCGCGACGCCGGTCGAGATCATCGCGACGTGGGTGATCCCGGGCATGGCCTTGACCGCGGCCAGGTTCTGCACCGATCTCGGCGTCCCGTTGATCGTCGGCGGGCGGGCCACCATCGTCGGCAACGCGTCGGGGATCCTCAGGTCGAGCGCGAACTGCTTGCGGCCGGTGACGGCCGCCCGCGCGTCCACCCGGTTTTGCGGCGTTCCGATGATCTTGAAC
>JBPCOE010000038.1:0-53162 GCA_051000605.1 Jatrophihabitans sp. | reverse complement strand
GTCTTTGAGGCCGATGACGGCGCCGAGGTCGACGGCGCCGATCCGTTCGACCTCTTCACGGATGTTCGCGTGCATCTTCAAGAGGTGGCCGATACGCTCGCGCTTGCCCTTCGAGACGTTCTGCACGTACGACCCCGAGAGCAGGGCGCCCGAGTAGACGCGAACGAACGTGAGGCGGCCGACGTACGGGTCGGTCATGATCTTGAAGGCGAGCGCCGCGGTCGGCTGATTCTCGTCGACCACGCGGGTGGCACTCTCACCGCTGTCTGGGAGCGTGCCGCGGATCGGCGGTACCTCGAGCGGGCTCGGCAGGTAGTCGGTCACACCGTCGAGCAGCCGCTGGACGCCCTTGTTCTTGAGGGCTGAGCCGGCGAACACCGGGAAGATGGCCATCGAGATCGTGCCCTTGCGCACGGCGGCGCGCACCATCTCGGTGGGCACCTCCTCCCCCTCGAGGAAGAGCATCGCGACCTCGTCGTCGACGTCGGCGAGCTTCTCGAGGAGCAGGGTGCGCTTCTCGGCGGCCAAGGCCGGGAACTGTTCGGGGATGTCGATCACACTGATGTCGGTGCCGAGGTCGTCGCCGTAGGTGACCGCCTGCATCTCCACCAGGTCGATCATCCCGAGGAAGTGATCCTCGGCGCCCATCGGCCACTGGACCGCGACGGCGTTGGCACCGAGGCGCTCCTCCATCGAGTCGATGACGAGCTGGAAATCGGCGCCCGTCTTGTCCATCTTGTTCGCGAAGGCGATGCGAGGCACGCGGTACTTGTCTGCTTGGCGCCACACCGTCTCGGACTGCGGCTCCACCCCCTGCGAGGCGTCGAACACCGCGACCGCCCCGTCGAGCACGCGCATGGAGCGCTCGACCTCGATCGTGAAGTCGACATGGCCCGGCGTGTCGATAATGTTGAGGCGCTTCTCTTTCCAGATCGCAGTGGTGGCGGCCGATGTGATGGTGATGCCGCGCTCCTGCTCCTGCTCCATCCAGTCCATCGTGGCTGCGCCGTCGTGGACTTCACCGATCTTGTAGTTGATACCGGTGTAGTAGAGGATTCGCTCGGTCGTGGTGGTCTTGCCCGCGTCGATATGCGCCATGATCCCGATGTTGCGGGTCTTGGCGAGCTCGGCGTGTTTGGCCATGATTCCTTCTCTGAATAGCGGGCGGTTGCTGGGTACCGGGGCGTTCGGTTCGGCGACGCTTGCGAGCCGAACCAGCCGGCCCTACCAGCGGTAGTGCGCGAATGCCTTGTTCGACTCGGCCATCTTGTGGGTGTCCTCACGGCGCTTGACGCTTGCGCCCAGTCCGTTGCTGGCGTCGAGGATCTCGTTCATGAGGCGCTCGGTCATCGTCTTCTCACGACGCGAGCGGGAGTAGCCGACCAGCCAGCGCAGGGCCAGCGTGGTGCTGCGGCCGGGCTTGACCTCGATGGGCACCTGGTAGGTGGCGCCACCGACGCGACGGCTCTTGACCTCGAGGGTGGGTTTGACGTTGTCCAGGGCCCGCTTGAGGGTGATCACCGGGTCGGTGCCGGTCTTGTCCTTGGTGCCCTCGAGGGCACCGTAGACGATGTGCTCGGCGATGGATTTCTTGCCCCCGACGAGGATCTTGTTCACCAGCTGGGTGACCAGCGGCGAGGCGTAGACCGGGTCGATGACGAGCGGGCGTTTCGGCGCGGGACCTTTGCGGGGCATTAGCTCTTCTCCTTGCTTCGGAAGCGCAGTGCGCCGCGGCGCCCTTCGAGCGAGGCCATCAGCTCTTCTCCTTGCTTCGGAAGCGCAGTGCGCCGCGGCGCCCTTCGAGCGAGGCCATCAGCTCTTCTCCTTCTTGGCGCCATAGCGGCTGCGGGACTGCTTGCGACCGCGCACCGCCTGAGTGTCCAGCGAACCGCGAATGATCTTGTACCGGACGCCGGGGAGATCCTTCACCCGGCCGCCGCGGACGAGCACGATGGAGTGCTCCTGCAGGTTGTGCCCCTCGCCCGGGATGTAGGCGGTGACCTCGATCTGGCTGGTCAGGCGCACACGGGCGACCTTGCGCAGCGCGGAGTTCGGCTTCTTCGGGGTGGTCGTGTAGACGCGGGTGCAGACGCCGCGGCGCTGGGGGGACCCCTTGAGCGCGGGCGTCTTGGTCTTGTCGACCTTGTCCTGGCGGCCCTTGCGGACCAGCTGCTGGATCGTAGGCATGCGGCCTGCAATCTCCTCGTTCGTAGTCAGTGCTTGCTTCGGTGTTGCTCGGATGCGTGCGGTGCCTTCGGTAATCGCTACGTCGTTCCCGGCGTTGCGTGCGGGCACGCCCCGGCGAACTCTGCTGTGCTGTTGTCTCCTGCGGACCGCTTGCGCGGCGCCCCGTCCGTCGACCGGCCTCCCGTCCCCGAGGTCGGGCGTGTCGCCTCGACCGCGGACCGGTCAGCGACGAAAAATTGCCGCTATCCGGGGTAAGAGCCCGGTGCCGCCTCGAGGGGCACAGGTGGTGACCCGAATTGCTTCGGGCACAAGGAGCAAGACTACTCAGGTCTTTGCGTAGCTCCAAATTGGTCCCTGCGCGCGCACCGGGCCATCTCGAGATCGCGCCGATCAGACACCACTGACGATCTCGACCAGCCGGCGTGACGGGCGGGCAGGCGGGCGGGCCCGGGCCACACGCGTATCGACGCACGAGGGGCCGGCTCCCTCCATCGAGAGCCGGCCCTTCGACGCGATCAGCGACTACCGGTAGTCGTCGTAGCCGAACTCGTCCAGCGGGACCGCCGGGCCGAGCGCGCTGTTGCCGAACCCGTAGTAATCGTTCTCGTCGTACCCGGACATGCTGAAAGCAGCGGCACGCGCTTCCTCGGTCGGGTTGACGTCGACATTGCGGTACCGCGCGATGCCGGTACCCGCCGGGATCAGCTTGCCGATGATCACGTTCTCCTTGAGGCCGACCAGCGAGTCGCTCTTGGCCGAGATCGCGGCATCGGTGAGCACGCGGGTGGTCTCCTGGAAGGAGGCCGCGGACAGCCACGACTCGGTGGCGAGCGAGGCCTTCGTGATGCCCATGAGCACCGGACGGCCCGAGGCCGGCTCGTTGCTCTCGGCCACGACGCGCCGGTTCTCCGCCTCGAACATGGTGCGCTCAACGAGCGAACCGGGCAGGAATTCGGTCGCGCCGGACTCGATCACCGTGATGCGCTTGAGCATCTGACGGATGATCACCTCGATGTGCTTGTCGTGGATCGCCACACCCTGGCTGCGGTAGACCTCCTGGACCTCACGCACCAGGTGCAGCTGCACCTCGCGCGGGCCCATGATCCGCAGCACGTCGTGCGGGTTGACCGCACCCGAGATGAGCTGCGTGCCCGCCTCGACCGAGTCGCCGTCGTTGACGAGCGGCCGGGCACGCCGACTGATCGGGTACTCACGCTCCTCGTCACCGTCGTCGGGGGTGATGATGATCCGGCGCGACGAGCCCTTCGAGCCGTCGGACTCCTCCATCCGCACGCGACCGGAGGTCTCGGCGATCGGCGCGACGCCCTTGGGGACGCGCGCCTCGAACAGCTCACCCACCCGCGGCAGGCCGTGCGTGATGTCGTCACCGGCGATGCCGCCGGTGTGGAACGTCCTCATGGTCAGCTGGGTGCCGGGCTCACCGATCGACTGGGCGGCGATGATGCCGACCGCCTCGCCGACGTCCACGAGCTTGCCGGTGGCCAGCGAGCGTCCGTAACAGCTGGCACAGGTGCCCAGCGTCGACTCACAGGTCAGCACCGAACGAACCCGGACCTCGCTCACGCCGACCTCGATCAGGGTGTCGATCAAGACGTCACCGAGGTCGGTGCCGGCCTTCGCGATGACGGTGCGGCCGCTTGTGATGTCCTCGGACAGGACGCGCGCGTACACCGACGTCTCGACGTGCGGATCCTTGATCAGGACCCCGTCCGCGCCGGCCGAAGCGATCGTCATCGGCAGGCCACGGTCTGTGCCGCAGTCCTCCTCACGGACGATGACGTCCTGGCTGACGTCCACCAGACGACGGGTCAAGTAACCCGAGTCCGCGGTCCGCAACGCGGTATCGGCCAGACCCTTACGCGCACCGTGCGTGGCGATGAAGTACTCCAGCACGGACAGACCCTCGCGGAAGTTCGCCTTGATCGGGCGCGGGATGATCTCGCCCTTCGGGTTGGCCACGAGGCCACGCATACCCGCAATCTGACGCATCTGCATCATGTTTCCGCGGGCGCCCGAGTTCACCATGATGTAGACCGGGTTCGTCTTCGGGAAGTTGGCCTCCATCTCCTTGGCGACCTCGCTGGTGGCCTTCGTCCACACCTCGACGAGCTCCTGACGGCGCTCGTCCTCGGTGATGACACCACGCAGGTACTGCTTCTCGATCTTGTCGGCGTCCTTCTCGTACCGCTCCAGGATCTCGGCCTTGCGCGGCGGGGTCACGACGTCGTCGATGGCGATCGTGATGCCCGACCGGGTGGCCCAGTGGAAGCCGGCCGCCTTGAGTGCGTCCAGGGTGTTCGCGACCTGAACCTTCGGGTACCGCTCGGCGAGGTCGTTGACGATCTGGCCGAGCTCCTTCTTCGTCACCGGGTAGTTGACGAAGCGGTAGTCGTCCGGGAGCGCGTCGTTGAACAGGCACCGGCCCAGCGTGGTCGAGAGGAGCGCAGACTTGCCCGGCTCCCAGCCTTCGGGAGCGGCCCACTTCTCGCCGCTGCCGTTGTCGACGGCGGTGACGTTAGGTATCCGGATCTGCACCGGCGCCTGGATGTGCAGGGAGTGGATGTCACGGGCCATCGTGGCCTCGGCCGCGGAGGTGAACACGCGCTCGGCGCCCTCACCCTCGGGCTTGAGCGCGGTGAGGTGATACAGACCCAGGATCATGTCCTGCGTCGGCATCGTCACCGGCCGCCCGTCGGCGGGCTTGAGGATGTTGTTCGTCGACAGCATGAGGATCCGGGCCTCGGCCTGTGCCTCGGCCGACAGCGGCAGGTGTACCGCCATCTGGTCACCGTCGAAGTCCGCGTTGAACGCGGTGCAGACGAGTGGGTGGATCTGGATCGCCTTGCCCTCGACGAGCTGCGGCTCGAAGGCCTGGATGCCGAGGCGGTGCAGCGTGGGCGCACGGTTGAGCAGCACCGGGTGCTCGCGGATGACCTCTTCGAGGACGTCCCACACCACCGGGCGAGCGCGCTCGACCATGCGCTTGGCCGACTTGATGTTCTGCGCGTGGCTGAGGTCGACCAGCCGCTTCATGACGAAGGGCTTGAACAGCTCGAGCGCCATGCCCTTGGGCAGGCCGCACTGGTGCAGCTTGAGCTTCGGGCCGACGATGATCACCGAACGGCCCGAGTAGTCGACGCGCTTGCCGAGCAGGTTCTGGCGGAAACGACCCTGCTTGCCCTTGAGCAGGTCGGACAGCGACTTCAGCGGACGGTTGCCCGGCCCGGTGACCGGGCGCCCGCGGCGGCCGTTGTCGAACAACGCATCCACGGACTCCTGCAGCATCCGCTTCTCGTTGTTGACGATGATCTCGGGCGCGCCGAGGTCGATCAGTCGCTTGAGGCGGTTGTTGCGGTTGATGACGCGGCGGTACAGGTCGTTGAGGTCCGAGGTCGCGAAGCGGCCGCCGTCGAGCTGCACCATCGGGCGGAGGTCCGGCGGGATGACCGGCACGGAGTCGAGCACCATGCCCAGCGGCGAGTTGGTCGTGGCCAGGAACGATGCCACCACCTTGAGCCGCTTGAGGGCGCGGATCTTCTTCTGACCCTTGCCGCTGCGGATCGTCTCGCGCAGGGACTCGGCCTCTGCGTCGAGGTCGAAGTTGCGCAGCAGCGTCTGCAGGGCCTCGGCGCCCATGCCGCCCTCGAAGTAGTCGCCATAGCGGTCGCGCAGCTCGCGGTAGAGCAACTCGTCGCCGATCAGCTGCTTGACGTCGAGCTTGCGGAAGGTGTCCATGACCTCTTCGAGCCGGCTGACCTCGCGGTCGGCCCGGTCGCGCAGCTGACGCATCTCGCGCTCGCCGCCCTCACGGACCTTGCGGCGCACATCGCTCTTCGCACCCTC
The DNA here is from genome assembly GCA_051000605.1 of Jatrophihabitans sp. Lineage (GTDB taxonomy): Bacteria > Actinomycetota > Actinomycetes > Mycobacteriales > Jatrophihabitantaceae > Jatrophihabitans. Next base: position 47,111 of record JBPCOE010000038.1, on the reverse strand, counting down.
GGCCTCGAGAGCCGCGAGATCGGCCTCGAGCTTCTTGGCGCGAGCGTCGACATCGGCGTCGCGCTTCTTCTCGATCGTCGACTTCTCCGCGCTCATCTCGGCCTCGAGGGTCGGGAGATCGCGGTGTCGCTCTTCGTCGTTGACCGTCGTGATCAGGTAGGCCGCAAAGTAGATGATCTTCTCGAGATCCTTCGGGGCGAGGTCGAGCAGGTACCCGAGGCGCGACGGGACGCCCTTGAAGTACCAGATGTGCGTGACCGGCGCGGCGAGCTCGATGTGGCCCATGCGCTCACGACGCACCTTGGCGCGGGTGACCTCGACACCACAACGTTCACAGATGATGCCCTTGAAGCGGACGCGCTTGTACTTGCCGCAGTAGCACTCCCAGTCCCGGGTGGGACCGAAGATCTTTTCGCAGAACAAGCCATCCTTTTCCGGCTTGAGCGTCCGGTAGTTGATGGTCTCGGGCTTCTTCACCTCGCCGTGGCTCCACTGACGGATGTCGTCCGCGGTGGCCAGGCCGATACGCAGCTCGTCGAACACGTTGACGTCGAGCAAGGTTCCTACCTTCTATTGCTAGAGCTTTCCGAGTCGTCCGCCCTGGCGCGCGTCGGGGCACGCCCTGGGGCGGAAAACTCGGCAAAACATGAGAGCTGGATCAGACCTCTTCGACCGAGCTGGGTTCAAAGCGGCGGGACAGGTCGATGCCGAGTTCCTCGGCGGCCCGGTAGACGTCGTCGTCGGTGTCGCGCATCTCGACCGCCGTGCCGTCCGAGGACAGCACCTCGACGTTCAGGCACAGCGACTGAAGCTCCTTCAGCAGCACCTTGAACGACTCGGGGATGCCCGGCTCGGGGATGTTCTCGCCCTTGACGATCGCCTCGTACACCTTGACGCGGCCGAGGATGTCGTCGGACTTGATCGTCAGCAGCTCCTGCAGCGCGTACGCGGCGCCATAGGCCTGCATCGCCCAGCACTCCATCTCACCGAAGCGCTGACCGCCGAACTGCGCCTTACCACCGAGCGGCTGCTGCGTGATCATCGAGTACGGACCCGTCGAGCGGGCGTGGATCTTGTCGTCGACGAGGTGCAGCAGCTTGAGGATGTAGACGTAGCCCACCGAAACCGGCTCCGGGAACGGCTCACCGGAGCGGCCGTCGAGCAGGTTCGCCTTGCCGCTGGACCCGATCAGCTGCTGGCCGTCGCGCGTCTTGCGTGTCGCGTCCAGCAGCCCGGTGATCTCGCCCTCGCGGGCACCGTCGAACACCGGCGTCGCGACGTTGGTGCTCGGCTCGCCCTTGCGGGCGTGCTCGCCGAGGCGAGCGGCCCACTCGGGCTTGCCCTCGATGTCCCAGCCGGTCTTGGCGACCCAGCCCAGGTGCGTCTCGAGGACCTGGCCGACGTTCATCCGGCTCGGCACGCCGAGCGGGTTGAGCACGATGTCGACCGGCGTGCCGTCCTGGAGGAACGGCATGTCCTCGGGCGGCAGGATCTTGGCAATAACGCCCTTGTTGCCGTGGCGGCCGGCGAGCTTGTCGCCGTCCTGGATCTTGCGCTTCTGGGCGATGTAGACGCGCACGAGCTCGTTGACGCCGGGCGCCAGCTCGTCGCCGTCCTCGCGGCTGAACACCCGTACGCCGATGACCTTGCCGGCTTCGCCGTGGGGCACCTTGAGCGACGTGTCGCGGACCTCGCGCGCCTTCTCACCGAAGATCGCACGCAGCAGCCGCTCCTCGGGCGTCAGCTCGGTCTCGCCCTTGGGCGTGACCTTGCCGACGAGGACGTCACCGGGGAGCACATCGGCGCCGATGCGCACGATGCCGCGCTCATCGAGGTCGGCGAGGACCTCCTCCGAGACGTTGGGGATGTCGCGGGTGATCTCCTCGGCGCCCAGCTTGGTGTCGCGGGCGTCGACCTCGTGCTCCTCGATGTGAATCGAGGTGAGGACGTCGTCCTGGACGATGCGCTGGTTGAGGATGATCGCGTCCTCGTAGTTGTGACCCTCCCACGGCATGAACGCGACGAGCAGGTTCTTGCCCAGCGCCATCTCACCGTCATCGGTCGACGGGCCGTCGGCGATGACCTCGCCGGCCTCGACGCGGTCACCCTCGTCGACGATCGGCTTCTGGTTGTAACTCGTGCCCTGGTTCGAGCGCGCGAACTTCGCCAGCCGGTACGTCTGGTGGGTGCCGTCGTCGGCCATGACGGTGATGTAGTCGGCCGAGAGCTCGGTGACCGCACCCGCCTTGTCGGCGGTGACGACGTCGGCGGCGTCGACGGCGGCTCGCAGCTCCATGCCGGTGCCGACGAGCGGCGCCTCGGCGCGGAGCAGCGGCACGGCCTGACGCTGCATGTTGGCGCCCATGAGCGCGCGGTTGGCGTCGTCGTGCTCGAGGAACGGGATCATGGCCGACGCGACCGACACCATCTGGCGCGGTGAGACGTCCATGTACTCGACGTCGGACGGGTCGATCAGCTCGACCTCACCGCCCTTACGGCGCACGAGCACCTTGTTCTCGGTGAAGTTGCCCTTGGCGTCGATGATCGCGTTGGCCTGCGCGATGACGAAGCGGTCTTCCTCGTCGGCGGACAGGTACGCGATCTCGTCGGTGACCCGGCCGTTGTCGACGCGGCGGTACGGGGTCTCGACGAAGCCGAACGCGTTGACGCGACCGTAGGATGCGAGCGAACCGATCAGGCCGATGTTCGGGCCTTCCGGAGTCTCGATCGGACACATGCGGCCGTAGTGGCTCGGGTGGACGTCACGGACCTCCATGCCTGCACGGTCGCGGGACAGGCCGCCCGGGCCTAACGCCGAAAGGCGGCGCTTGTGGGTCAGGCCGGCCAGCGGGTTCGTCTGGTCCATGAACTGGCTCAGCTGCGACGTGCCGAAGAACTCCTTGATGGAGGCCACGACCGGCCGGATGTTGATCAGCGTCTGCGGCGTGATGGCCTCGACGTCCTGCGTGGTCATGCGTTCGCGCACGACGCGCTCCATGCGCGACAGGCCGACCCGGATCTGGTTTTGGATCAGCTCGCCGACGGTCCGCAGGCGGCGGTTGCCGAAGTGGTCGATGTCGTCGGTCTCGTAGCCCTCTTCGCCTGCGTGCAGGCGGATCAGGTACTCGATCGTCTTGACGATGTCGTCTTCGGTGAGCGTGCCGTTGGCGATCGCGACGTCGTTGCCGAGCTTCTTGTTCACCTTGTACCGGCCGACCTTCGCGAGGTCGTAGCGCTTGCCGTTGAAGAAGAGGTTCTCCAACAGCGCCTGCGCCGACTCACGCGTCGGGGGCTCGCCCGGGCGCAGCTTGCGGTAGATGTCGAGCAGCGCTTCGTCCGACGTCGCGATGTGGTCCTTTTCGAGGGTCGCGAGCAGGGTCTCCGACCAGGAGAAGTGCTCGCGGATCTTGTCTTCGGACCAGCCCAGCGCCTTGAGCAGCACGGTGACCGGCTGGCGGCGCTTGCGGTCGATGCGGACACCGACGGTCGTGCGCTTGTCGATGTCGAACTCGAGCCAGGCACCGCGCGACGGGATGACCTTGACGGAGTAGACGTCGACGTCGGAGGTCTTGTCCAGCGAGCGGTCGAAGTAGACGCCCGGCGAACGGACGAGTTGGGACACGACGACCCGCTCCGTGCCGTTGATGATGAACGTGCCCTTGCGGGTCATGATCGGGAAGTCGCCCATGAACACCGTCTGCGACTTGATCTCGCCTGTGGTGTTGTTGGTGAACTCCGCGGTGACGAACAGTGGCGCCGCGTAGGTCATGTCCTTGTCCTTGCACTCCTCGATGGACGCCTTGACGTCCTCGAAGCGCGGGTTGGAGAAGGACAGGCTCATGGAACCGGAGAAGTCCTCGATGGGCGAGAGTTCGGTCAGGATCTCTTCCAGACCAGACGTGAGGCTCGCGCCGGAGGCGCTGTCGGCGACCCGGGCGCGCCACAGGTCGTTGCCGACGAGCCAGTCGAACGACTCTGTCTGCAGCGCCAGGAGGTTGGGGACCTCCAGCGGCTCACGGATCTTTGCGAACGAGGTCCGGAGCGGGGCTCCGGGAATACCTGATCGAGGGGCGGAACGAGACTTACCGGAGCGCGAGACTGCCAAGATGCGTCCTTCCGAGGACTGAGAGCCGGGCCAACCCGCGCTGCTCCCGAACATCCCTGAACCCATGTCACCCGAACGACGCCGGGCATCACGAAGAAGGCCCTTGACGGGCCGAGGTTGGAAGAGGGCAGCGCAAAGAGTAAGACTAACGCTTTAAGGCATCACGAGCAAGCCCGCCGCCGGCGAGCACCGCGGTGCGTCCCGAGATCGCGCCCGCCGACCCGAGCGGGTCGTGCGCTGAGAATCGAGCTGCCCTAAGCCATGCCAGGAAAGGGTGCCTCGCCGATGTGCTGACGTCAAGCCTTTCCGGGACATACCGCGCTCGTGTCGCGTCTACGAACTCCGCGCTGCGGGCTTGCCGGGTCACGACGGCCAGTATCGGGCGCGGAGCTTTCGCTTGAAGAGCTTGCCGGTGTCCTCGCGGGGCAGGTCCTCGTCGAACACGACCAGTTTGGGCATTTTGTAGCCGGCGAGGTTGGTCCGCACGTGCTCTCGGACGTCTTGTTCGCTGACTTCCGCGGCGTCGATGTGCGCAGCGATGGCTTCGCCGAAGTCGTCGTCGGGGATGCCGAACACGGCGACGTCGCGAACTCCGCGCAGTTCCAGCAGGCAGGCTTCGATCTCGGCCGGGTAGATGTTGACCCCGCCGGAGATGATCATGTCCGTGCTGCGGTCGTTGAGGTAGAGAAATCCGTCGTGGTCGAGATAACCGATGTCGCCGATGTTCAGATGGCCGTCGCGTTCCATCGCGGCGCGTTTCGCGGGGTCACCGTGATAGGTGAAGTTCGGCCAGCCGGTCGGCGGACGTAGATACACCTGGCCGCATTCGCCGGTCGCCAGCACTTCGCCGAGTTCTGAATAGATCCGGATCGAGGCGTCGTCGATCGCGGCGCCGACCGTGCCGGGATGCGCAAGCCACTGAGCGCTGTCGCAGGCGACGCAGCCGCCGGTCTCGGAGCCGCCGTAGTACTCGAGCACGATCGGACCGAGCCAATCGATGATGCGGCGTTTGACCTCGGGCGGGCACGGGGCCGCAGCGTGCACGATCGCTTTCAACGACGAGAGGTCGTAACGATTGCGCACCGCGTCGGGCAGCTGCAGCAATCGGAGGAACATCGTCGGGACGGCCTGAAGGTGCTCGATGCCTCGAGCCTCGATCAGCCGCAGCATCTCCTCCGGGTCGAAGCGCGGCATGATCGTCAGGTCGATGCTGGCGGCGGCACTGACGAGGCAGTGCACGTTCGGCGCGGTGTGATAAATCGGCGCCGGCACCAGCGTGCGCATACCTGGTTGCAGACCGAAGGTTCGGAACACGAGTTCCGCGATCTGCTCGCTCTGCTCGGGAGTCGTCCGATCCCGAATGATTCCCTTTGGTCGTCCGGTGGTGCCGGAGGTGTAGATCATGCTCTGCGCGGCCCGGGTCGGGGGTTCGGCCCACGTGTCGTGCGCCGCGAGCCAGTCTTCGTACACGGGATGGCGGCCGGTCGGAGCTCCGGCGTCCCCGACGACCTCGATCACGGCTCGGCCGCCGACGACCGGCTCGAGTGTCGGGACGAGATCGGTGTGTACGAAGACGGCCCGGCTCGCGCTGTCGTCAAGCAGGTAGGCGAGTTCATTGCCTTTCCAGTGCCAGTTCACCGGCACGGGAACGGCTCCGAGGACGCCGACGGCCATGCTGGCCTCGACGAAGGCGATGTCGTTGTGCAGCACGATCGCGACTCGGTCACCGGCCGTCACTCCGGTGGCCGCGAGCCCGGACGCAATCCGGGCCGCCCGGTCCCGAATTTCGTCGTAGGACCTGCTCACCGGCCCGCAATGAATTCCCGGTATCAACGTTTGCTCCGTCGCGACGTCGGCCACGACCCCAGCATGGCAGCAATCCCGCCGGTGCAGCCGTTAGACCGGGGGTGCTACATCTGCGGGGTCCGGGAGTTTCGTGGCCACCCCGGCGTCGGCGTCGAGGTCCCGCACAAATCGTTGGACGTGCCGCATCGCGATGCGGGCCTCGGGCAGGAATCGGCCGGCGACCTGGAACACATGGATCTGTCCGGGCCAGATCTGCAGTTCGCAGCGGCCCCCTGCGGCCTGCTGCGCCGCCGCGTACGCCCGGGCGTCGGCAGCGAGGATCTCGCGGCTGCCGGCCTGGATCAGCATCGGCGCGAGGTCGGCGCCGACGTCACGGATCACGTCGAGGCGCGGGTCGGACGGGTCTGCCCCCACGGTGTAGAGCCCGGTGATCGCGTGAGCAACGGCTGCGGTCACGAGCGGATCGTGCGCCGCGCGTTCGTCGCGCGCGGCCGTCTTCCACGTCGGGTCGACGAGCGGTGAGAACGCCAGTACGCCCGCCGGCTGCCGTAGGCCGCGGCGTCGCAGCTCGCCGCACAAGGCGAAGGCCAGGTGCCCGCCGGCGGAGTCGCCGGCGACGATGATGTCGTGCGCCGCGAATCCTTGCTCGAGCAGCCAGAGATAGCCGTTGACCGCGTCATCGTGAGCGGCCGGGAAGCGGTGCTCCGGCGCGAGGCGATACCGCACCGTGAACGCGGAGCGGTCACACAGGTGCCCCAAGTACCCGACGAACGCGCGATGCGTGCGCGGCGAGCACATCACGTAACCGCTGCCGTGCAGGTAATAGATGATCCGCGTGCTCGGAGCCGGCACCCCACCGACCCACTCGCCCTCCACCCAACCGTCCCCCGTCCGCTCGCGCACGGGTTGGTGGTTGTCGCGGCGACCGCGCCGGGCCGAGACGAGGGCCATGGTGCTCGCGCGGCGCAGCACGCGAACACCTCGCGGGGTGGCAAGTCGGTCAGCCCGGCCACCGGCCGAGGCGGCCCGCAGCACCCGCAGGACCCGCCGGCTCTGCGGGGATGGCGTCAGCGAGGCGGGATCAATCAGTTCCGGCACGAAAACCATCACATCACATACGAACGCGTTTGTATGTAACTTGCCTTCCACCGCTGACAATCCGGCCGGGCCACCATAGGGTCGGTACGTGCTCACTCCAGCGTTCACCCGCGCCCGTGACGAAGCCCTCGCCCTCGGGACGTGCGTGCACAGCGGACTCGTCGGTCCGATCGCACCCGCGCGCGCGCCCGCGGCTGCACTTTCGCTGTACCGCTTCGGTGCGCTGGGCGGCGTGATCGGGATTGCCGCGGCCCGCTTCGGCGACCGCACCGCGGTGATCGACGACAGCGGCCAGCTGACCTACTCCGAGCTCGACCGCCGCACCAACGCGATCGCGAACACCTGGCGTGCTCGCGGGCTGCACGCCGGCGACGGCGTGGGCCTGCTGATCCGAAACCACCGTGGCTTTCTCGAGGCGGTGTTCGCCGCGGCCAAATGCGGGGCCCGCATCGTCTTGTTGAACACCGACTTCTCCAAACCGCAGCTGGCCGATGTCGCGCGACGCGAAGGCGTCGACCTGCTCGTATACGACGAGGAGTTCGAAGAGCGGCTCACCGACATCGAGGCACGGCACGGACGGTGGCGCGCCTGGAGCGACACCCTCGTCGATGACACGCTGGATGCCGCTGCCGTCGGCGGGGAGACGACACGTCCACCCAAGCCGGCCACGTCCACCAAGCTGATCGTGCTGACGAGTGGCACGACAGGCACTCCGAAAGGCGCGGTCCGCGAGGACCCACGCAGTCTCGTACCCATGGGTGCACTTCTCGATCGCGTCCCGCTCCGGGCACGTGAGATCACCGAGTGCTGTGTCCCGCTGTTCCATGCGCTCGGATTCGCCCACGGCCTGCTCGCGGTCGCCCTCGGCTCGACGCTGGTGCTGCGTAGCCGCTTCGACCCCGTTCAGATTCTCGAGAGCATCCATCGCAACCAGGTAACGGCCCTGATCGTCGTGCCGATCATGCTGACGCGGATGCTCGATGCGCAGACGGACGTCGCACCGCGCACGGAGTCGCTGCGCATCATCTTCGTGGCCGGCTCGCAGCTCGGTGCCGAACTGGGCCGCCGCACGCTCGAAGCCTTCGGCCCCGTGGTCTACAACCTGTACGGCTCCACCGAGGTCGCCTACGCGACGATCGCGACACCTGACGATCTGCTCGCCGAACCGGCGTGTGTCGGCAAGACGGTCCGTGGTGTCGTCATGCGGATTCTGGACGACGCGGGGCACGAGCTACCGACCGGCCAGCCCGGCCGGATCTTCGTGGCCAACTCCTTCCAGTTCGAGGGTTACACCGGCGGCGGGACCAAGGAGTCCATCGATGGCCTGATGTCCTCCGGCGACGTCGGGCACGTCGATGAGGCCGGGCGGTTGTTCATCGACGGCCGCGACGACGACATGATCGTCTCGGGCGGCGAAAACGTCTTCCCCGGCGAGATCGAGGAACTGCTGTTCACGCACCCACACATCGCCGACGCGGCTGTGCTCGGCGTGCCCGACCCGGACTACGGACACCGACTGCGCGCGTTCGTCGTCCCCCGCTCGGACGGCGAACTGACCGAGGACGACGTGAAGTCCTTCGTCCGCGAGAACCTCGCGCGGTACAAGGTGCCTCGTGAGGTCGTACTGGTCGACGAACTCCCCCGCAACGCCACCGGCAAGATCCTCAAGCGCGAGCTGCGCACTCGCAGCGAGCAATGATCTGACAACGTGTCGTCGGCTACGGCGTAGACAGCAGGCGGACGTTTCCGATGAGCCATTTGCTCGCAGGCTTCTCCATAGTCACCACGACGGAGAACGGGTCTATCCGGCCCTTCGGAGTCGACGCGTTGGTGATATTGAGCTGGCCGTAGACCAGGACCGCCCACTGCTTGCCGTTGTCGGTCACCGATTCGACGCCGGCGACGTTCACCTGAGCGAGCTGGGTGAACTTCTGGGTCGGCGCGTTCTTCTTGATCAGCGTGTCGACGGCGGTCTTGTACTGCTTCGCGTAGGTGCCGGTCGCGCACTGCAGGCCCCTTTGCTCGTACGAGTCGATGTCGGTGTATTTGTACGAGTTCGTCGCCGCCACGCAGTTCTTGGCCGCGGCGAGGACGGTCTCGCGCTGCTTGGTCGAGGTACTCGGATCTGAGGTGCCCCCGATGCGGGCGACGGCGAGGAGCGCCAGGAACACACCGGCGACGACAACGAACACACCGGCAGGCACCCACGCCACCCAGGCCGGCGTCTTGCGTCGGGGCGACTTGGACGGCTTGACGGCGGCCGGGGTCTCGTCATCGGACGTCGCATCGACGGCTTTGCGTCGCTTTTTGGCCGAGGCCGCGGCCTTGGTGTCCGCCGGCGATTCCGCGTCGTCCCGCGCCGGCCGCTTCTTGACCGACACTGCCGTTTTGGCGTCCGCCCTTGATTCCGGGTCGCCGTTGCCGGGCGGGGCGGTGCGGTGTGTCGCGGTCGGCAGGCCGCCCCCGATTCGCCGGGCTCGGCCGGCCGCCGACGGTCGTGCGCGGCTGGGCGGCTGCGCGGCACCGTGGGCCTGCGGCTTGTGCTCGTCGTCGGCCTTTTCACCCGCGGTGTCGGTGCGCTCGTCGTCGTCGCTCATCAGCAACCCGCTCCGACTGCGATGAGGCAGACGTTGCTCACGAGCCAGGTGCTGCGCTGCTTCACGACCGTCACCTGCAGGTTCTGCGGGGTCGGCTGGTTCGCTTGGGACGATCTGAACCCGTTCAGACTGACCAGGACGACGTAACCACTCGTCTTGTCCTTCTGACTTGCCGGGCCGACCAGCGCACTGTGCGTGACGACGGCGGACAGGTCGAACTTGCCGTCGGTGATGGTCTTGAGCGTGTTGGCCTTCTTGCCCTCGAGGTCGGTCTTGATCGCCCCGGTCGCCCCGGCCAGGGCACGCTTGAAGTCCGCGTCGAAGTGCGCTCGGCTGAAGGTGAGCAGGTTGGCCGTTTCCGTGCCGGCCGCGGCGATGGCGGCCTGCTCGTCGTTGGTGAACGCGCGAGAGCCCGCCTTCGCCTGGTTCTGGTCGCCGAAGAAGACATACGCGAGCACCGCGGCGATCATGACCAGCGCGGCCAGCGTGCCGGCGATCCACGGCGCGGGCGCGCGTCGAATATCGAGCATATTGCGGGGATCTCCTTGTCGAGACTCCTCGTTCAGGCCCACAATCGCAGGCCCTGGACGTCGCCAACCCTACGTGGCGACAGTGAGAATCAATCCAGCGTGATCAATCCACCGATGCCCCACCGGCATCAATCCACCGATGCCCACCGGCATCAATCCACCGATGCCGAGCATCAATGCAGGCCGGCCGTCAGCAGCGCGAGCCAGCCGCCATCGCCGAGCTTGGTGCGTTGCAGCGAGTTGTCGATCTGCAGCGTGTTCTGCGTGACCACACGTGGGTAGGCAACGCCGCCGCCGGACACGCTGATCGGGTCCCCACCGGGAACGTTGGCCGACCCGCGGACGTTCTTCCCGCTGCTCAACGGCGCGGTGCAGCGAGCAGCGACATTCGGAGCGATAGGGGTGAGGGCGCCCGGCTGCCGTTTGGTCCCGTTGTAGCCCTCTCCACCATTCATCGGGTCGCCACAGTCGTGCGGATCATTGCCGAGATCCTTCCCCGGGCTGAGCAGGGCCGCCGGCGTCGGCTGCTGCAGGACGAGCGCGAGCGCGCCGATGTTGTGGCCCCCTGGCCGCGTCGTGTCAGGGCGCAGCGCGCTGGGGCCGCCCGCGGCGAGCGCCGGGTACAGCTCGAGGACCTGCTCGATGCCGTCGAGGTGTCGAACCGTGATGTCGCCGACCGTGGCCAGGTTGGCCAGGGTGATCCCGAGGTCGGTTCGGTTGTCCTGGACGAACGTCTGCACCGTCTGCAGATCGCCGGGGCCGTTGTCGAGCAGGCGGCGGATGTCCGGGTCGCTCTTCTTCAACTGCTCCGAGAGCAGCCGCAGGCTCTTCGTATAGCTCTGCAGCGCCGGCTGAACCGAGAGCTGAGTCCCGAGCACGGTGGCCGAGTTGTCGATCACCGCGATCGTGTCCGGCAGGTTCTGTTGCGCTGCGGTCAGCAGGCTGCTGGTGGAGTCGAGCAGCCGCCCCAGGTCGTCACCGCGACCGTTGAAGGCCTGGCCGAGCTCGCTGACCGTCGTCCGCAGGTCGTTCAACGGCACCGACTGGACGAGACGGTTGAGGTTGACGAGCAGGGTCTCGGTGCCCGTCGGGATCTTGGTGCGACTCACCGGGATGATCGTGCCGTTCTTCATCGACGGCCCCGACTTGCTGGACGGTACGAGGTCGATGTACTGCTCACCGACGACCGATCGGTTCGCCACGGTTGCCGACGCATTGGCGGGGATCGGGTTGCTCTTGCAGTCGTCTATGGCCAGGTCGACGCGGATCCCGTTGTCGAGCAGGTGGATCGCACCGACCTTGCCGACCGTGACACCCCGGTAGGTGACCTCGGCGTTGGTGAAGATACCGCCGGAGTCCTTGAAGTCGGCCGAGGCCGTGCAGCCGTCGCTGCCGAACAGATTCTTGGTCAGCCCGATGTACTGGGACGACACGTAGGAAATGCCCACGAGCGTGATGATGACGAACAGGATCAGCTGAATCTTCGTCGAACGACGCAACATGTGTCAGCTCACCGCCCCGAGCCGATGATCATCCCGGAAAGCGGGGTGCCGCCGGCGCTGCCCGGGGCCGGGAGCTTGGTCTGCTTCGCGCCCTTGGGCAGCGCCTTGCCCAGGTTGCACAGCGCCTGGGACGGATCGAGGGCCTTGCTGTCGATCCCGCACAGCGTGGTCGCCAGATTGAGGTCGAGGTAGACGTCGAGGTTCGCGTAATCGCCCTTTACGAGTTGGCGGGTCACGCCCAGTGGGAACGGGAAGGTGCCGATGATCTTGAGCGCCTTCGGGAAGCTGTCGCCGGCCGCCTGGAGTTGGGTCAACGCCGGGTTGAGGGCCTTCAGCCCACTCACCAGGTTTTGCTGGGTGGCGTTGATGACGCCGGTGGCCACGACGCCGAGGTGATCGAGACTGGTGAGCAGTGTGACCAGCTTCGTGCGTTCCTGGCTGAGCACCCGCAGCGCCGCGGGGAAGGTGTCGAGCGCGTCGAGCAGCACCTGCTTCTGCCGGTTCAGCGTGCCCGCCAGCTTGTCGATGCTGACCAGCGCGGTGGTGATGTCGTCCTTCTGATGATCGAGCGTGCCGACGAACGTGTTGAGCTGGCCGAGCAGGTCGCGCACCTGGGGCTCACGTCCGTGCGTGGCGGACACGAGCTCGTCGCCGATCACCTTGATCTGACGCAGGCCGCCTTCGTTGAGCAGCAGGGACAGTGCGCCCAGTACCTGCTCCACCTCGGCGGCCGAGCGGGTGTGGTCGATCTTGATGACCGACCCCTGGCGCAGGCTCTGTCCGCTGGCCGCCCCCACGGGCAGGTCGAGCGACACGTACTTCTCACCGAGCAGTGAGGTCTGTGCGATCTCCGCGGTGGCGTTCTCGGGCAGGCGTACCGAATTGTTGATCTGGATCGTCACCTTGGCCTGCCAGCCGGACAGGCCGATCTGGGTGACCTTGCCGACCGCGACGTCGTTGACCCGCACCGACGAGTTGGGCACGAGGTCCAGGGCATCGTCGAAGTACGCCGTCAGGGTGAACGGCTTGTTGCCCAAGTCAGCCCCGCCGGGCAACGGAAGGGAGTACAGGCCCTGGAAGCCGCAACCGCTGAGGGTCACCGCAGCCGCACCGAGCGCCGCAACGAGAAGTTTGGTTCGCATCACGGCCCCGTCGCCCCGATTGGACTCCCGAGTACGCCGAGAACGCCCTTCAGTTTGCCCGCGAGGTCCCCGATTCCCGGGTCCATCAACAGGGTGCCCACCAGCGTCTGCAGGTCGGGACTGCCCTTGACCAGGCCCTTGCAGGTGGACACGATCGTGCTCGTGAGCGACCCCAGCAACGTACCCAGACCCAAGGTGCTGCCGACCTTGTCGGTCAGCACCGTGATGATCGCACAGAGCTGGCCCGGGTCGGTCAGCGAGGACAGGTTGCCGCGGGAGGCGATGACACCGAGGTCCGGTTGGTAGGAGTGCACGACGTTCGCCAGCGCCGCCGGTGCGATGGCCAGCGCCTCGTTGATCGACGACTTCTGCTTCACCAGCACATTGGTGATCTCGCGCAGCCCGGAGATGTCGGTGTGGAACTTGCTCGCGTTCTTCTTGACGAATTGGTTCACCTTGTCCAGGGCCAGCCCGAGCTGCTGCAGTGCCCCGCCGAGGTCGGTGCGCTCGTTCGCGAGGTCGCCGGCGACCTGGGCGAGTTGCGAATTGAACAGCCGCACCTGCCCGTCGCTGTCGGACAGTGCCTTGGTGAACCGGCTCAGGTTCGACACCGTCCCGAACAGGTCCTTACGACCGTTGGACAGCGTCGACGCGGCCTGCGACAGCTTCTCGATGCTGTTACCCAGCGCAGCGCCGTTGCCCTTCAGGTTTGCCGCACCGACTTTCAGCAACGTCGACAACGCGCCGTTCTTGTTCGCGCCCTTCGGGCCGAGCGCGACAGACAGTGTGTTCAATGCCTTGTAGATGTCGTCCAGCTCGGCCGGTGCGGATGTGCGAGCGGGCGGGATCGCGGCGCCGTTGGCCATTTTCGGGCCGGATCCGCTGTAGGGCGTCAGGTCGATGTACCGGTCGCTCACCAGCGAGTTCGCCACCTCGGTCGCGGTCGCGTTGGCCGGCACCGAGTACTGGCTGTCGTACTCCATGCCGATCTCGACATAACCCGCCTGGGGCTTCACGCTCGTGACGTCACCGACCTTGACCCCGAGCATCTTCACCGGTGTACCGGGATAGACGCCCACCGCGGCCGCGAAGCGCGCCTTGACCGTCTTCGAGCTCGACCCCTTGAACAGGTAGAGCGCCCCCCCGGCGACGACGGCGACGACAACGACCAGGACGACGATCCGGGTGAGGTTCGATCTGAGCTTGGCCATCACTTGCTCCCGCCCAGTAGTGCCCCGCCGAGGATCTGCACGACGCCCGCTCCACTCAGGTTCTGGATGTAGTTGTCGAACCACTCGCCGTTGCCGACCACGTTGTTGAAGACGCGATAGAACGGCCCGAGCAGCGCCAGGCCGCGGTCGAGGCTGTCTTCGTTGTTCTTCAGCAGCGTCAGCAGCTGATCGAGGTTGTTGAGCAACGGCGTCAGGGTCTTCTGGTTGTCGTTGACCAGCCCGCTGAGTTGCGTCGACAGCACCTGGGTGTTGATCAGCAGCGAGTGGATCGCATCACGGCGCGCGTTGAGTTCGTTGAGCAGCAGATTACCGTCGCTGAGCAGCTTTTGCAGGTCGGCGTCGCGCGCGGACAACACGCCGGTGACCTGGTTGGCCCGGGACAGCAGACTGCGCAGTTCGGTGTCGCGCGAGGCGATCGTCGTGGACAACCGCGACAGCCCCCGGACCACCGGCCCGACCGAGCTCGGAGTGCCCGCGAAGTCGTCGGACAGCACCCCGAGCGCCTTCTGCAGCTGCGGGGTGTTGATCTGGTCGACGGTGCCGGTCAGCTTCGTGAAGGCCGGATATACATCGAACGGCGAGGTGGTGCGAACGGACCCGTCGGGGAACGTGTGCCGGATCATCTTGCCTGGATCCTGGCTCTTGGAGCCGACCGAATCGACCGCCACGTACTTCGCACCGAGCAGGGTGCGCAGGCTGATCGCCACCGTGCTGCGGTCCCCGATGAAGCCGTTCTTGACCGTGAACGCGACCTTAACTGTGTTGTTGTGGACGGTGACGGTGTCGACCTCGCCTACTTTCACCCCGGCGACGCGGACATCGTCGCCTTCCTTGAGGTTCGCCGAGTCGGTGAACTGGGCGGTGAAGGCGGTGCCGCCGCCGATGAGCGGCAGCTGCTTTGCGTTGAAGGCGGCGAAGAGCAACGCCAGGATGAACACCAGCCCGACAGCCCCGATGGGGGCGGGGTTGCGCGCGGAGAAGGGCTTGCCCATGCGCGAGGTCTTGCGCGTCTGGACGGGCGCGGAGTAATCGGAACCCCCGCCGCCGGATCCCTGTGCAGATCGGTCACTCATCCGCTGCACCTGTGGTTGTCGACCGAATCGTCGAGGTTGATATTCGGGATGTTGAGGCTCAGGCCACCGGGGCCGCTGATCTTGCCGTCGGCCGCGCACAGGTAAAAGTTGAACCAGGAGCCGTAGGACGCGGTGCGGATCAAGCCGGCGATGGTCGGCGCGAGCTGTTGCACCACGAACTTGGTGGTGTCGCTGTTGCGGTTCAGCAGCGCCACCACGCCGTTGAGCGAGACGACGTCCTTGGCCAACGGCGCACGCACCTGCGTGAGCAGGCCGGCGGTCGACGTCGCGAGGTTGTTGATCCCGTCGATTGCGTTACCGATGGTCTTGCGGTCGGCGGCCAGACCGGACACGAAGTTCTTGAGCTGGACGATCAGGTCAGTGAGCTGAGCGTCCCGGCTGGCGACCGCAGTCAGCACCTGCGACAGGTTGGTCACGACCTCACCGATCACCTGGTCCTTGTCGGCGAGGGCGTTGGTCAGGTCGGCGAGATTGCCCAGCAGCGTCTGCAAGCTGCCGCCCTCGCCCTGCAGGGTCTGAATGATCTCGAAGGAAAGCTGGTTGACGGTGCTGGGCGCGAGGCCCTGCGTCAGCGGTTGGAATCCGGCGAACAGGACGGTCAGGTCCAGCGCCGGTTGCGTCTGGCTGAGCGGGATGGTGTCACCCGACTTCATCATCTCGTTCGACGCGCCGGCGCCGCGCGCGACGTCGATGTAGCGCTGGCCGACCAGGTTGCGGTAGCGGACTTTCGCGGTGGCCGACTTGGGCAGTGGCCGAGACCTCTGCACCGTGAAGCTGATCTCGGCGATGGTCTTGTCACCCTTGCGCTTGACCATCGAGATGCTTTCGACGGTGCCCACTCGTACGCCCGCGATGCGCACGTCATCGCCGGTGTTCAGGCCCGTAACATCGGTGAACTTGGCCTTGTAGCTGACCGAGTCGCCGTAGGACTGGTTCGAGATGGTCGCAGCCAGGACGTAGGTCACCGCGAGCGTGACCAGCAAGAAGGCGACCAACTTGATCAGCGGTGCCAGCAGCCCCCTCATTTCACCACCACCTGCTGCCCGCGCAGGAGGGGACCGGCGAGCACTGTCGCCGCTGCGGGCACTCCGCTCGGGGTCGTATGCAGCTCACCGGCGATCAGCGTGTTGACCAGGGCGTTCTCCTGCGGGGAGTTGAGTGCGGTGTAGCCGGCCGCAGACGGATTGTTCCCGGTCTTCCCGCACGGATCGTCGGTCAGTGGGGCGCCGTCGTTGAGGCAGCGGTACTTCGCCGGGATCTGGAACAGCTTGGTGTGCCCGTCCGGGCCCGTGATCGTCGGCGTGGGGTTGCCCGGCAGACCGAAGCAGTTCGGGCCCAAGTTGGTGAGGTAGTGCGGCTGCTGGCCGACCGTGTACTTCTTGACGTTGGTGTCGATGGTGGCGCTGAGGTGGATCTGGTGGTCGTACACGGTCTTCGAGGCCAGGTCGTTGAGGTGAGAGATACCGGTCAGCAGGCAGCTGAACTCCGGGGAGTACTTCTCCAGCAGCGGAAAGACCTTGGCGCCCTGGTCGGAGACCCTGATGAGGCGTTGCTTGTTCTGGTCGAGGAAGCCCTGGAGCACGACGGAGGTGTCCGAGCCGGTCGTGAGCAGCGTGTCGAGGTTCTGCCGCTTCTGCACGACCGTCTTCGCGGACGTCTGCAGGTTCTGCAAGCTCGCGAAGATGTCCGGGGCGACGTCGTTGTACTCCAGTGCGACCTGGCCCAACTGCTTCAGGTCGTCGACCAGCTTCTTGGTGTGCGGGTTGATCGCCTTCATGTAGCTGTCCAGGTTGACCAGCGTCTGCCCCAGCTTCTCGCCCCGGCCCTGGAGCGCAGTCGACACAGCGGTCAGCGTCGCGTTGAGGTCGGCGGGCTGGACGGCGGTCAACACCGGGAACAGGTGGTCGAGGACGGTTTGCGCCTCGAGGGCGCCCGCACGAACGTCCTGGTGGATGACGTCGCCGGATTTGATGTGCGATTTGCGCTGATCGGGCATCACCAGCGAGACGTACTGCTCGCCGAAGAGGGTCTTGGGCAGGATCTGGGCGGTGACGTTGCTCGGGATCTTGCCGACCATGTTCGGCATCATCGCGAGCGAGACAGTCGCATTCGCGCCGTCGGCCTGGACGCCCTTGACCGAGCCGACGATCAGGCCCTTGATCTTGACGTCGGAATCCTTCATGAGCTGATTGCCGATGTGGTTGGCCTTGAGCTTGACGTCGACAACGGTGGTGAACGCCTTGTTGTAGATCGCGATCGACAGGGAGATGAAGACAGCGACGACCGCGATGAACGCGACCCCGAGCAGCCGGCGCTTCGTGACCTTGGCGAAAGACTCCTTTGGCATGTCAGCCTGCCAACCGCACGCTGGTCGTCGAGCCCCAGATCGCGAACGAGAGGAAGAAGTCCAAGATGATGACGGCGATGATCGCGAACCGGACGGCACGGCCGACCGCCACGCCGACGCCGGCGGGGCCGCCGGAGGCGTGATAGCCGTAGTAGCAGTGGGTCAGGATGATCACGATCGCGAAGATCAGGACCTTGAGGAAGCTGTAGATCACGTCCTGCGGTGGCAGGAAGAGATGGAAGTAGTGCGAATAGGTGCCAGCCGAGTCGCCGAAGTAGTAGACGACGATGGCGTAGGAGGCCAGGTAGGACGAGAGCAACCCGATGATGTAGAGCGGGATCACGGCGATGAAGCCCGCGATGATCCGGGTCGTCACCAGGAACGGCACGCTCGGTACGGCCATGACCTCGAGGGCGTCGATCTCCTCGCTGATACGCATGGCCCCCAGCTGAGCGGTGAAGCCACAGCCGACGGTCGCCGACAGCGCGAGACCGGCCTGGATCGGCGCGATTTCGCGGGTGTTGAAAAAGGCGGTGATGAAGCCGGAGTAGGACGCGACGCCGAGCTGATCGAGCGCGGCGTAGCCCTGCAGACCCACCTCCGTCCCGGTGAAGAAGCACAAGAAGGCGATGACGCCGACCGTTCCGCCGATGACGGCCAAGCCGCCGGTGCCGAAGACGACCTCGCCCAGCAGCCGCAGCACTTCCTTCTTGTACCGGCGCACGGTTCGCGGCGCCCAGCCGAGGGACCGGCCGTAAAAGGACAGTTGGTCGCCGAGCTGGTCGAGGACACCCAGCGGAGCGGTCACCGCTTTACGAGCGGTGGCGATGAGGTCGGTGGCCACCTCAGGTCCCCTTCGCCGGCACGACCTGGAAGTACACGGCCGTGATTACGAAGTTGACGGCGAACAGGAGCAAGAAGGTGATGACCACGGACTGGTTAACCGCGTCGCCCACGCCCTTCGGGCCGCCGCCGGCGTTGAGACCTTTGTACGACGCGACGACACCGGCGAGGATGCCGAAGATCAGAGCCTTGATCTCGCCGGAGTACAGGTCGGGCAACTGCGCAAGCGCGGAGAAGCTGGCAAGATAGGCGCCCGGGGTACCGCCTTGCAGGATCACGTTGAAGAAGTAGCCGCCGGCGACACCTACCACCGACACGACGCCGTTCAGGGCCACTGCGATCAGCGTGGTGGCCAGCACGCGCGGGACGACGAGGCGCTGCACCGGCGAGATGCCGAGGACCTCCATGGCGTCGATCTCGTCGCGGATCTTTCGGCTGCCGAGGTCGGCGCAGATGGCCGAGCCGCCGGCCCCGGAGATCAGCAGCGCGACGACGATCGGGCTGGCCTCACGGATGATGGCGAGCACGCTCGCCGAACCGGTGAACGACTGGGCGCCGATCTGGCGGGCCAGGGTGCCGAGTTCGAGGGCGATGACCGCGCCGAACGGGATCGTGACCAGGATCGTCGGAAGAATGGTGACGCCGGCGACGAACCACGCCTGCTGGATGAACTCGCGGAACTGGAACGGGCGCTTGAACGTCGAGCGGCCGACGTCGAGGAACAGCGCGAACAGGCTACCCGCGTTCCGGACGCCCGCGACCGGAGAGAGTGCGGGCATCAGCCCCGCCCGGACGGAGTGGGCTGCGGCGCAGGGCGGCCGTCACGCTCGCGCGCCTCGTCCCGGTTACGGCCGTCGCTGCCCTGGTTCTCATTCTGGGCGTTGCTGCGGTCGTCCTCTCGATCGCGGTTTTGTTCGTCCTCCTGCTCCATGACCCTCTTGATCGCTTCTTGAGCGGGCCCGGGCAGGGTGTGCATCATGTCCAGCACCCGCTGGCGGCGCCGGACAGCGGCCTGCCGGACCGGCAACCCCGGGCTGGGCTGGATCTGCATCGGCACCCCGGACCCCGAGGCGCCCTTCGGCCCACTTCCCGGTGGCGGCGGATTGTCGTTCTTCAGGCTCGCGAGTTCTGCCGCGACCTGCCCGGCGTCCTTCTCCTCCGACATGCCGATCGGACCCTCGCGCCGACCGTTGAGGAACTGCTTGACCACCGGCTCCTCACTGGTGAGCAGCACCTCGCGAGGGCCGAACATCACCAGTTCCCGGCGGAACAGCATGCCCAGGTTGTCCGGCACCGTGCCCGCAGTACCGATGTCGTGCGTGACGATCAGGAACGTTGCGTCCGTCTGCGCATTCAGATCGATGATCAACTGATTTAGGTAGGCGACGCGGACCGGGTCCAGCCCCGAGTCCGGCTCGTCGAAAAGAATGATCTCGGGATTCAGCACCAGCGCCCGAGCGAGCCCGGCCCGCTTGCGCATACCGCCGGAGATCTCGCCCGGCAGCTTGCCTTCGGCCCCGGCCAGGCCGACCATGTCCATCTTCTCCAGGACGATGTCCTTGATCTCGCGCTCGCCCTTCTTCGTGTGCTCACGAAGCGGGAACGCGATGTTGTCGAACAAGTTCATCGACCCGAACAACGCGCCGTCCTGGAACAGCACACCGAACAACTTGCGCGTCTCGTACAGCTTGCTCTCGCTGCAGTGCGCGATATCGACGTCCCGGATCACGATGGAGCCCTTGTCCGGCTTCAGCAGGCCGATGAGGGACTTCAGGAACACCGACTTACCCGTACCCGATGGGCCCAACAGCACCGACACTTCACCAGGCGGCAACGTCAACGTGACGTCGCCCCAGATCGTCTGCCGACCGAAGGACTTCGTCAGATCGTGGACCGCAACTTCCACACCCACGAGCGGGCCTCCTTGGTGACAGTGCATGTGCCGAGCAGCACGGAGTGACCGGCGTTACCAATCTAACGACTTTCCTACCGGTTGGTAACGGTTCAGGTCAGATCAGCCGAGCACAGCGTTGCACACTTTTCTGCGGTTCGCCGCCCGTGGTTCCGCAACCGTTGTCAGGCTGCGGGCCCGCCGTGGACCGGCTGTGTACGGCCACGTCGGACGCGATGGGCGATCTGTCGGAATCTGTCGATAGGGTCTCGTCGCGACCCACCCGCAACTGGAGGCACACATGCCCAAGGCCGAGCAATCCGCCCACGCGGCCGACGTCGACGTTCGCCTGCGCGAGCTGCTCGCGGGCGATCCACCCGCGTCCGTCCTCGCCCTGTCGCAGACGGATCGTGAGGCCCTGGCCGCGGTGCTCGGCGAGTCCCGCCGCGCGCAGGCCAGCAGCCTCGAGCAGGCGTTCACGGCCGCGCTCAAGCACGTCCCGTTCCCGGTTCGCGGCATCGTCAAGAAGGTGCTGACGGGATGAGCGGCGCTGCCACCCCTGACTCCACCGCTGAGCTGCGCAAGCTGGCCCACACGCTGGGAGTCGACGTCGGCCGCCTGGGCATGGTGTCGGCATTGCCCTCCGACGATCTGCGCGCCCTGCGCAAGCAGGTCGGCGAGGCGCTCTTCCAGGCCGATCGGCCCGCGTTCGCGCGGGTTGCGGCCTTGTCGAAAGCCGTGCCAGGGGCGCTTGCGGCGAAGCTGACGCAGGCGACGCTGCCGCCGCTGCTGGCCGCCCGAACCGCTGAATTGCTCGAGCCGGCGCGTGCCGTCGATATGGTCGGCCGCCTGTCGGACACCTACCTTGCGGACGTCTCGGCCGCCATGGACGCGTCGCGCGCCCCCGAGGTCATCGCGGCGATCCCCGCCGAGCGCGCCGTCAAGGTCGCGCTCGAACTGGCCCGGCGCCAGGAGTGGGTCGTGATCGGCGGCTTCGTGGCGCAGGTCAGCATGGCCGCACTACGCGCTTCGGTCGCCGCGTTCGACGGTGGGCAGCTGCTACGGATCGGGTTCGTGCTCGACGACCTGTCGCGACTCGACGACATCGGCGTCATGCTCACCGACACGCAGATCGACCAGCTGCTGAATGCGGCGGCAGCGGCTGGGTTGTGGACCGAGCTGGCCGAGCTGCTCGAGCACCTGCAACCCGAGCGGGTCGCTCGGCTGGCTGATCGGTTCGCGGCCGCAGGCGAACCGATACGGACAGCATTCCGAACAGCGGTGGACGAAGGGCTGTTCCCCGCCGCATCGTTGCGTTCGCTGGCCCGTGACTGAACCGGTCCTGCTCGATGTCACCCGCGGCGGCCGGGTCGAATCGCGGCATCTCGGCAGCTTCGTCCTGCTCGATGCCGGCGGCGAGGTCGCTGTGGCCGCGGGCGACCCCGAGGCGACGGTGTTCGGCCGCTCGGCGCTCAAGCCGCTGCAGGCTTCTGCCATGCTGCGCGCCGGATTGCGGACCGACTCGGCAGGCGTCGCACTCGCCGCCGCTTCGCACGACGGCGAGGCCGTCCACCTGGCCGGTGCTCGCGCGGTGCTTGCGGCCGCCGGCGGCGACGAGTCGATGCTTGCGTGTCCACCGGACCTGCCGTGGGGACGCGACGCACTCGTCGACTACGTCGCCGGCGGCGGCACGGCCGCGCCAATCTGTCACAACTGTTCGGGCAAGCACGCGGGCATGGTGGCAACGTGCCTGCACGCCGGCTGGGAAGTCGGTTCCTACCTGTCCGTCGAGCACCCGTTGCAGGTAGCGATCGTCGCCGAGCTGGAGCAGCGGTGCGTCGCGCCGGTCAGTTCGACGTCGGTGGACGGCTGCGGTGCGCCCGCGCACGCGCTGCCGCTTGCCGCCCTGGCGCGCGGATTCGGCGCGTTGAGCACGGCACCGGACCCGTTCGCCGAACTCGTCCGGACGTCGATGCGGGCGCATCCCCGGCTGGTCGGGGGCATCGGACGCGCCGTCACCGAGCTGACCGCCGAAGTCGACGGGCTGGTGTGCAAGGACGGCGCCGAAGGCGTCTGGGCGGCGGCCCTTCCCGACGGCCGGGCGTTCGCGGCGAAGGTGTCCGACGGCTCGCTGCGCGCGCTGCCGCCGGTGCTGGCCGGCGCGCTGGCGTTCTGGGGGTTCACCGGCCCGGCGGTCCGCCGCTGGTCGGCGGTCGATGTGCTCGGTGGCGGGGCGGTCGTCGGTGCGGTGACATGGTCCGTGCAGTTCCGGGACCTGCTCGGGCTTTAGGCGCCGACGAGGGCGGCGCAGCGTCCCCACGACCGGAAGACGCGATCCGTTCCGGCTGGGGAGCATCCCGCCGAGGATGCGACGAGGGGCGGCCGGCGCGCTGTGCGTGCAGCGCGACCGACCGCCCCTCGAGCGTGGTGGGCGGAACTACTTGACGGTGACCGTGGCGCCGGCGCCCTCGAGAGCGGTCTTGGCCTTCTCTGCGGCCTCCTTGTTGACCTTCTCCAGTAGCGCTTTCGGCGCGCCGTCGACGAGGTCCTTGGCCTCCTTGAGACCGAGACTCGTGAGCGTGCGCACCTCCTTGATGACCTGGATCTTCTTGTCCCCGGCGGCCTCGAGGATGACGTCGAACTCGTCCTTCTCCTCGACAGCCTCGGGGGCAGCGGCACCGGGGCCGGCCGGGCCGGCCGCCGCGACGGGCGCGGCGGCGGTGACGTCGAAGGTGTCTTCGAACTGCTTCACGAACTCGCTGAGCTCCAGGAGAGTCATCTCCTTGAAGGACTCGAGCAGCTCGTCGGTGCTGAGCTTCGCCATGATTGGCGTCCTTTCTGATCAATCGCCGGTGGAGCCGGCTCTCATCGGTGCTTTCCGCGACAGCGGAGAAGCGGTATCTGCCGCGACAGCGGAGAAGCGGTGCTATTCCGCCGGCTCGGCGGGAGTGGATGCTGCCTCGGGTGCGTCCTCGGCGGCCAACTTGTCCTGCAGGGCGGCGGCGAGTCGGGCCATCTGCGACAACGGAGCCTGGAACAGCCCCGCAGCCCGGGTCGGCAGCGCCTTGAGGCCACCGGCGACCTTGGCGAGCAGCACCTCTCGCGACTCGAGGTCGGCCATCTGGCTGATCTCGGCGGCGGTCAACACCTTCCCGTCGAGGACACCGCCCTTGACCACCAGCAGCGGGTTCGCCCTGGCGAAGTCACGCAGGCCCTTGGCCGCCTCGACGGCGTCGCCCCTGACGAACGCGATCGCGGTCGGCCCGATGAGCAGGCTGTTGTCGATCGGCACGCCTGCGTCGGCGGCCGCACGCTTGGTGAGCGTGTTCTTGACGACGGCGTACGTGGTGTCGCGTCCGAGGGCTTGGCGCAGGTCGGTGACCTGCTTGACCGTGAGACCGCGGTACTCGGTGACCACGGTCGCCGTCGAGGAAGAGAACTGCTCGGCGATTTCGGCGACCGCGTCGACCTTCTCGGTGTTCGGCATGTGCTACCTCCTCTCGTTCCATCTCGGGCTGGCGGCCCCGGATACGAGAAACGCCCCGGCGCAGGGCGCACGGGGCGGCGGTCGAGATCGCCGTTCCGTCCATCCTGCGCGGGCCGCTCCGGCGCTCCGGAGGCGTTCGATCGCGTGCGCGCACGCGACGACCAGCGGTCTTTGGTTGGATCGTGTTTGAGATTACGCGACGTTGCGCCGCTGCCCCAAATCGCTGTCCTACGCCACGTCCAGATCGGCCGCGAAGGGCAGACTCGGCGACGGGACGACGGTCGACAGCGCGTGCTGCAGCGCTGCCCAGCTCTGCGCCGGAGTCAGCGTGCTCGCGTCGATGGCGTGCTCACTCAGCGAGCCCGCAAACACGATGCTGCCGCCGCGGACCGCGTCGATGTTCGCCCACTGCACCGCCTGGTCGGCGTTGTAGATCTGCGGCAGCGCCTGGATCCGTTGGTTCGAGCCCCCCGCCAGGGAGTTGTAATCCGCCAGGGACCAGCCAGCGTCGCAGCCGACGGTATCGCCGTACGCGACCGGGCACCCGTTGGCCGATCCGTTGAAGATCAGCGCGGCCGAGGTTGCCGCGAGATACGCGTTTTCCCACTGCTGCGCCTGCGCTTCGGTGGCCGCGAAGCCGCTCTCGATGTCGTCGGCGCCGACCACGGTGATCCCCGCAGCCGCATGGGAACGCAGTGGGGCGACCACGTTGGTCGCCCAGTCCGTGCCCTTGGCCTGAGCGGTGAAGGTACTGAAGTCACCGTCGCTGTTGGTGCCGATGGCCACGGTCGCCGAGCTGCCCCCCGCCTGCGCGTACCCGTCGAGGTACTGGCTCAGCAACGTGACGAGCTGGGCGTCGGTGAGCCGGGTGTCGGTCGTGGACAGCACGACTCCGGGCCCGGGCAGGCTCCTGGTCGTCTGCGCGCCGATGTCGAGCAGGTGCAGGTGCTGTCCGCCGGCGATGCGGTCGGCCTGTGCGTCGGCGGCACCGAGCGCACCAAGCCCGCTGGTGGTGCGGATGTAGTGGCTGCTCGACGTCGTCGGGACGGTCAGGTCGTGGTCGAGCACGTAGCCCGAGACGTCGGCAACCAGGTCCACGTTGCCGCCCGAGCCGTTGTACAGCGCTACCTTGCCGTCCGCACCGACCGGCGCGAGGACGAGGTTCGGCCCGGTCTGGCCGGGCGTCAGATTGAGATTCGACACGCCGGGTCGCGGCGTTCCGTCCGCGTAGGCGGTGACGAACCCGACCTTGGCCGGGTTGACTGCGGTGACGTTGAGCACGACAGCCGAAACGCCGTGCAGCGGCACGCCGCCGCGGCCCTCGACGGTGAAGGCGATCGAGCTGGCCCCGGGGACGGCACCGCCAACGCTCCCGGTGCCGTCACGGGTGTCGAGCAGACGGGTAGGCGACAGCGCGCCGAACGCTCCGGAGCTGACCGGGTCGCCGTTGGTGAAGTACCCCGACACGTCAGCCACCAGTTGAACTCCGCCGGCCGAACCGTTGTAGAGCGCCACCTTGCCGCCGGTGCCGACCGGCACCACGACCAGATTCGCGACTGTTCGCCCGGGCGCGAGGTTCAGGTTCGAGGAAGACGGCAGCTTCGCGCCGTCCGCATAGGCAGTTACGAAGCCGACCTTGCTCGGCGATACGGCCGTCACATTGATGATTACGGCGGACGCGTCCGCCGGCACGCCGTGGCCGGTGACCGGGAACGCGAGCGACTGGTTACCGGCGACCGCACCCGACGATCCCCCGGTGCCGTCCCGCGTATCCAACACCCGAGTCGGCGCAATCGGGCCGAAACCGCCTTGGGCGGCGGGCGTGCCGGCGAGGTAATAGCCCGAGACGTCGACGATGAGCTGCACGGTGCCGTGCGAGCCGTTGTAGAGCGCCACCTTGCCGCCATCGCCGACCGGCGCGACCACGAGGTTCGGGACCGTCTGACCGCGCACGAAGTTCACGTTCGACGCGGTCGGCGTGGCGGTGTGATAGGCGTAGGCAGCGACGTATCCGACCGAAGTCGGGCTCGCCACGGTCACGTTCAGCACCACAGCAGAGATGCCGGATGCGGGCAGCCCGGCGCGGCCGGCGGCCTGCAGCGCAATCTCGGACAGCCCCGGGACGGGCGTTCCCGGGCCGGTCCGCGTGTCGAGCAGGCGGGTCGGGGTAACGGCCACATACCCGCCCGCTGGCGGAGCCGCGGCCGCCGGAGTCGCGGCGACGACACATAGTCCGGCACCGAGCGCCACGATCGCTGCGACGACGGGTAGTAGTCGGCGCCGAAGCATCCTTCGATCAACCAGCATCGGTGAATCCTAACGGCGCGATCACGCCTGCGCGGTGTCCTCGAGCAGGTTGCGGGTGCGGTTCGAGTCGACGGGGATGCCGGGACCCATCGTCGTCGCGAAGGTGATCTTCTTGACGTACTTGCCCTTGGCCGCCGACGGCTTGGACCGCAGGATCTCGTCCAGTGCGGCGGCGTAGTTTTCGACCAGCTGCTCGGCGGTGAACGACGCCTTGCCGATGATCAGGTGCAGGTTGGCCTGCTTGTCGACGCGAAAGTTGATCTTGCCGCCCTTGATGTCGGCGACAGCCTTGCTGACGTCCGGGGTCACCGTACCGGTCTTGGGGTTCGGCATCAGGCCACGCGGGCCGAGGACGCGGGCGATGCGCCCGACCTTGGCCATCTGGTCCGGGGTGGCGATCGCGGCGTCGAAGTCCAGGAAGCCGTCCGTGATCTCCTGGATGAGGTCGTCGCTGCCGACCTTGTCCGCACCCGCGGCGCGGGCCTGTTCGGCCTTGTCGCCGGTGGCGAACACGATGACGCGGGCCGTCTTGCCGGTGCCGTGCGGCAGGCTCACCGTGCCGCGGACCATCTGGTCGGCCTTACGCGGGTCGACGCCGAGACGCATCGCGACCTCGACAGTGCCGTCGAATTTGCTAGGCGACGCCTCGCGGGCGATGTTGGCGGCCTCGAGCGGCGAATAGATGCGGCCCTCTTCGAGCCGCTCCGCTGCCGTTCGGTACGCCTTGCTGCGCTGTGCCATGTGCTGCTTCTTCCTTCTACTCAGTGGTCGACGGACGGCGTCCCTCGCCGTCCTCCCACGCGTGCGGCGTCGATCGCTGGTGCGCTCAGCCTTCGACGGTGATGCCCATCGAGCGGGCCGTCCCAGCGATGATCTTGGCCGCCTGGTCCACGTCGTTGGCGTTGAGGTCTTCCATCTTGGCCTCGGCGATCTCGCGCACCTGGTTCATGGTCACCTTGGCGACCTTCTTGGTGTGCGGCTCGCCGCTGCCCTTGTCCACGCCGGCAGCTTTGAGGAGCAGACGTGCGGCAGGCGGCGTCTTGGTGATGAAAGTGAAGGAGCGGTCCTCGTAGACCGAGATCTCGACCGGGACGACCTGCCCGCGCTGCGACTCGGTGGCCGCGTTGTACGCCTTGCAGAACTCCATGATGTTGACGCCGTGCTGGCCCAGCGCCGGGCCGACCGGGGGCGCCGGGTTGGCTGCGCCCGCCTGGATCTGCAACTTGATGATCGCGGCAAGTTTCTTCTTCGGAGGCATGACTACATTCTCTTCTCGGACGGTAGGTGGGGGGGTCAGATCTTGGCGACCTGGCTGAACGCCAGCTCGACCGGGGTCTCGCGACCGAAGATCGACACGAGGACGTGCAGCTTCTGGTGCATGGGGTCGATCTCGCTGATGGTGGCGGGCAGGGTCGCGAACGGGCCGTCCATGACGGTGACCGACTCGCCGACGTTGAAGTCGACGAGTACGGGCTGCGCCTTGTCGGCGCCGGGCTTGCCCTTCTCGCCCTTGGCGACCTCGACGGCCTTCTTGGTCGCCGGCGCGAGGATCTTGAGGACCTCGTCCTTGGTCAGGGGGGACGGACGCGACGTGGCGCCCACGAATCCAGTGACGCCCGGCGTGTTGCGCACGGCGCCCCACGACTCGTCGTTGAGGTCCATCCGCACGAGGATGTAGCCGGGAAAGACCTTGCGCTGGACCTGCTGGCGCTTGCCGTTCTTGATCTCGACGACGTCCTCGGTCGGGACCTCGACCTGGAAGATGTAGTCCTCCATGTCGAGGGACTGGATGCGGCTCTCGAGGTTCGTCTTCACCTTGTTCTCGTAGCCGGCGTAGGAGTGGACGACGTACCAGTCGCCGAACTGCGTGAGCAGCTCGCGACGCAGCGTCTCCATCGGGTCCTCGTCGTCGTCCTCGGCACCGCCGGTCGCGGTGGGTTCCTCGACGGGGTCGGCTGCGGCCGGTGCGCCCAGCTCGTGGTCGAGGTCGTCGCCGGGTTTGGTGGTCGGTTCGTCGTCGTCGGCACCGAGCAGGCGCGCGGCCGAGCTGAGGTCGGTGGGGCCGTCCTTGGCGGCCTCTGCCGACTCGCTCGGCGCTGCTTCGGTGGTTGCCGATTCGCTGGACGCCGATTCGCTGACGGCTGCTTCGCCGGCCGGCTCACTGCGTGCGCCCTCGGACGTCTCGGCGGTGGCCTGCGCTGACACGTCAGCGGCGGGCTCGTACTCAGACACGATCACTCTTCTCTAGCTCGTTGGCGGAACGGATTTCACCGCAGGCCGCAGTACGCGGCCGAACCGGCTGGTCGGGCGCTCGGATCAGCCGAACACCGTGAGGACCAACTTGGCGAAACCGAGGTCGAGCCCGGCGACGATCGCAACCATGATCACCACGAAGATGATGACGACGATCGAGTACGTGACGAGCTCGCTGCGCGAGGGCCACAGCACCTTGCGCATCTCCGAGACGCTCTCGCGCACGAACCGGGTCGGTGCGCCGCCGCGGCCCTTCGACGGCCGGGCCGCCGGGGACTCGGTACGAGTCGTCGCCACGGGTTCTCCTTCTCGCTTCGGCACTGCAGGGGTACTTCGGGAGGCTATGGGTGGTTGCTATAGGTATTGCCTTCGCTACTGCGCAGGGGCGACAGGACTTGAACCTGCAACCGCCGGTTTTGGAGACCGGTGCTCTACCAATTGAGCCACGCCCCTAAAGGGAGGGTTCCTGCACCGGAGCCCCGCTGAGAGCCCTGCGAGCGACGGACGCACTGACGGTGTACGGACACGCTGACGCAAGGCCACATCGGACCCCGACGTGCCAGTCTACGGCTAGCCGCTACCCGGCTCCAACCTGGCGAGCACCTCGCACCCGTCCCATCTTCCGATACCGAGCGAAAATGCGCGCATGTACGTCGCCGTACGTCAAGGTACAGTTGCGGGCATGGCATCCGTGACCGTCACCGAGGCCCGCGCTGCGCTACCCGAACTACTGAACCGGGTGGAGGGCGGTGACGAAGTAACCATCACCCGCCACGGTCGCGCAGTGGCCGTGCTCGTCCGCCCGGACGCCCTGCGCACCCGACGAGCCGGCACGGCCTTGGCCGAGGCTGCCCGCATTCACGAACGAATTGCAGCCGCTGCAACCACCGAGACGACCGGCGTCGACGGGTTTACGGCCGAGCGCGCTGAGGACCTGATCCGCGCGATCAGAGCCGAGCGCGACGTTCGCTGATGGACTGTTTCGACGCCGACGCACTGATCTACGCCGCCGTGCCGGGGCATCCGCTCGGCCGTCGGGTGAAGGCGATGTTCGCCATATCGATGGCAAGCGGTACCGCGGGAGGCGGCTCCCTGCTGCTACTGCCCGAGATCCTCGGTAAGCCGCTGCGCGAGGGCCAGCAAGCGGAGATCGAAGCGCTGCTGTGGTTCATCGCGCGACTCGAGCTGCTGCCGGTCGACCGAGCGACCGCAGAACTGGCGACTGCATTGTGCGCTCGATATCGCCTACGGACAGCCGACGCAGTACATCTGGCTACTGCCGTCATCGCGGGCGCCGACCGGTTCATTACCAACAACCAGCGGGACTTCGGCAAGACGATCAACGAGGTCGACATCGTCTACCCCGCCGATCTGCCCGATCCGGGCGCCTGATCGTGAGGATCGTCGCGAACCGTCTCGTAGTACGACGTCCGTGCCAACCGGGAGCGTTCCGCAAAACGGGCCGCGCGGCGCGCCGGGCTGACCCAAGTGGCTGCGGACGGTCGCAGGTCTGCGCATTTTGATGCGCACGAGTCTGGGACTATGGATGTATGGGAGATCGCGTATCCGACCGAATCGCCGCTATCGCCGAATCCGCCACCCTCGCCGTCGACGCCAAGGCCAAGGCCCTCAAGGCGGCTGGGCGCCCTGTGATCGGCTTCGGGGCTGGCGAGCCCGACTTCCCGACGCCTGATTACATCGTCGACGCCGCGATCGCCGCGGCCAAGGATCCGAAGAATCACCGATACACGCCGGTGCCCGGGCAGCCCGAGTTGCGCGCCGCCATCGCCGGTAAGACCAAGCGCGATACCGACTGGGAGGTCGACGCCGCGCAGGTCCTGGTAACCAACGGCGGCAAGCAGGCCGTCTACAACACCTTCGCCGCGCTGCTCGACCCGGGCGACGAGGTCATTCTCATCGCGCCGTACTGGACGACTTATCCCGAGGCGATCAAGCTGGCCGGCGGGGTGGCGGTCGAGGTCATCACCGACGAGAACAGCGGCTACCTGGCCACGGTCGAGCAGCTGGAGGCCGCGCGCTCCGAGCGCACCAAGGTCTTGCTGTTCGTCTCGCCCTCCAACCCGACCGGGGCGGTCTACCCGCGTGAGCAGGTCGAGGCCATCGGCGCCTGGGCCAAGGACAACGACCTCTGGGTCGTCACCGACGAGATCTACGAGCATCTGATCTATGGCGACGCCGAGATGGTGTCGATCGTCCACTCGGCCGGTGAGAAGGTCGTCGTGCTCAACGGCGTGGCCAAAACCTACGCGATGACCGGCTGGCGGGTCGGCTGGATGATCGGGCCCACCGACGTCATCAAGGCCGCCACCAACCTGCAGTCGCACGCGACCTCGAACGTCAGCAACGTGGCCCAGGTCGCGGCGCTGGCCGCGGTGTCCGGCGACCTCTCTGCGGTCGCCGAGATGCGCACCGTCTACGACCGTCGCCGCAAGAAGATCGTTTCGCTGCTCTCCGACATACCCGGGATCGTCTGCCCCGAGCCGCTCGGTGCGTTCTACGCGTACCCATCGGTCAAGGGCCTGCTCGGTGTCTCGCTGCGCGGGCGCACCGCGGAAAACTCCGCCGAACTCGCCGGAATCATCCTCGACGAGGTCGAGGTCGCGGTGGTCCCCGGGGAGGCATTCGGCACGCCCGGCTACCTACGGCTGTCCTACGCGCTCGGCGACGACGACATCGTCGAGGGCATCGCCCGGATCGCGCGGCTCGTCGCCGAGGGCTGAGCAGCGCCGAAGGCTGAGCAGTTAGGTGACCGCGCCTGCCTTCTTCAGCACCGCGAGCGCGGCGGGCAGGCCGGCGATCGCGGCCCGGAAATCGGCGGGGTGGACGATGCGCCAGGCGTTCGCGGCGATGTAGCGGCACATTGCGGCGTCCCACCTTGCGGGCCCGGCGGCCTCGCGCGCGGCTTCGAGCGCGGCTGACCCCTTGCCGTAGATCGTTTGGGTGTAGGTGACGCCGTCCGTGCCGAAGGACTGGATCGAAGAATCGACCGGATACGGGACCTGGGTGAGGTCGTTTTCGTGGCCGCCGGCGCCGCCGTCCTCGACCTGCTCCGCGTATTCGGCGAACGCCTCGTCGAGCCACGGGTGCATCGCCTGCGAGTCGCCGAGCATTGCGTAGAAGTACTGGTGCGCGGTCTCGTGCACTGCGACCATTCGGGAACTGTCCAGCATCAGGATGGAGCCCGGGTACTCGATGCCGCCGCCCGAGGCCGGCACCCGCGCGACGGACAGGGACGGGAACGGGAACGGGCCGTATCGCTTGACCAGTAGGGAGATCGCGCGCCGGAACTGCGGCACGAGCGCATCCCGGACCGCAGCGTCGTACCCGCCCACGCGAAGTGTCACCCCGGCGACGGTGGTATCGGTGAGGGCGAACGGACCGACCGCGACGCTCACATCCCGAGCCGCGTCAAGATGCGAATGCCAGGTGCGCGTGCCCGAGGACGTTCCGGGCGGCGCTCCCGGATCACCTGACGCGATCACGGTGTCCTGGCCGGGCGCCACGACCTGCAGCGCGACATCCATGGCCTCGCTGGTCGCGCTCTCGCCGAGGAAGTTCGCCAGGTCCTCGGTGTGCCAGCCGTAGCCGCGTTCCCACGCCAATAGTGGTTCACCGGAACCGAAGTAGGCGAATGTCCCCGCGCGTCCGATCCGGTCGAACTGGCGCGACGCCGTCGCGTCGCCGAGGGCGAGGCTGAATGAGATCCGCGCCGTCACCGTCCCCCCCGCGGGAACGGTTCGACCCAACGGGATGTGTAAGAGACCCCCCTGGGTCGACGGGTCAGCGTTCGCCGGGCTGAAATGGTAGGCCGTGGGGGCGACGGTCGCACGACCGGTCGACGCCCGCGCCGCAGTGACGGTGACCCTGTTCCCGCTGCGCACTGTCGATTTCGTGTTGGCGGTGAGCCGAAACACGAGCTCGGTGATCGGCTTGTCGGGGCGGAAGTCCAGTGACTCGTCGCCGCTGACCGAGTGGTGGTCCGCAGCGACGTCGTACTTCAGCGTCATCTTCGGCCGGGTCGGGTCGGGCACGGCTCGACGCGCGGTGCACGCCGTGGCTGCGTTCGGTGCCCCGCCCGATGCGGTGATCGCCGGTCTCGAACTCGGCACCGGGGAGCCGGTGGGTACACGCACCATCGGCGTCGACGTGCACCCGCCGAGCACGACCGCGGCGGCGGCGGCCGCCGCCGTTGCGCGTCGCCCGACGATCAGACGGCGAGTGGCCATTTCACCAGCGCACGCGCCTTGGCCAGCACGGTCTCGCCGTCGACGGTGGCAGTGAGCGTGACCTCGACCAACCCGTCGGTCCGGACGTCGCGGACCTCGCCGGCGACCGAAAGCGTGGCGCCGTCGGCACCGGGCACGATCACCGGACGGGTGAACCGGACGCCGTACTCCACCACAGCACCGGGGTCGCCGACCCAGTCGGTCACGACCCGTACCGCGGTGGCCATCGTGAGCATGCCGTGGGCGATGACGTCGGGCAGTCCGACGCTTTTCGCGAAGCGCTCGTTCCAGTGGATCGGGTTGAAGTCACCCGACGCACCCGCATACCGCACGAGATCGGCGCGCGCGATCGGGAAATCCTGCGCGGGCAGTCGGTCGCCGACCTGCGGGGCGCTCATGAAGAGCTCCCGCGGGCCACGATCGTCGAGTACGCGGTGACGACGGACGCACCGTCGGTGTCCTGGACGTCGGCCTTCGTGGACACGATGTCGTTGCCGCCGGCGACGCGGATGTTCTCCACGGTGACGACGACCTGCAGGAGATCTCCGGCCCGGATAGGGCGGTGGTGCACGAATCGCTGTTCGCCGTGGACGACGCGCGAGTAGTCGATGCCGAAATCCGGATCGTCGATCACCTGGTGGCCGGCGTGCAGCGTGAGGACGATCGCGAAGGTCGGTGGTGCGATCACGTCGTCGTACCCGTGCGCCCGTGCCGTCGCACGGTCGCGGTAGACCAGGTCCGCATCGCCGATCGAGTCGGCGAACTCCCGGATCTTCTCGCGACCGACTTCGTAGGCCGGCGTAGGCGGGTAGGTCCGGCCGATGTAGGACTGGTCGACGGGCATTGGCCGAGGCTATGTCATCTGCGACTCGGTCATCGACTGCGCAACAAGCGATCGCTCAGTCGGCGTCGTCGGGCAGGTGATCGAGCACCGGAAAAGGACTCGCACCAAAGCCTTCGACCCGCGGGCGTCCCCACGGGTCGACGTCGGACAGCATCGTTGCGACCTCGGCGTGCGGGGTACGCAGTGTCACCTTGCGGACGCCGGTCTCGACCAGACCGGTGACCTCAGGGTTCACCGCGACCCGGCCGTACCAGTTGTACTTGCCGCTGATCGGATCGAAGTGGCCCGCGAGCTTGACCTGTACGGCGACGACGTCGTCGCCGTTGATGAGCTGCGCCGGGCCCGCATAGCCGTCCTCGTCGGGGACGTCAGGCGCCGAGCGACGCTTGCGGAGCGAGTCGGCGGCCGAGCGACGCTTGCGGAGCGAGTCAGCGGCCGATGCGCCGCCCGGGAACTGGACGACGTCGTTCATCGGCCTCCCTCCTGACTCGTGAGTACCGCGATCGGCAGTGGTGCGTCATAGTCCACGACGAGCCCGTGGTCACGCGCGGTGCCTTCGAGCAGATGCCAGACGCCTGTGCAGACGAGTGCAGCGAACTTGTCCCGCGGCATAGTCCGATTCGACAGCCACCAGGCCCCGGTGGCCTCGACGAACCCAACGATGCCGTACGCGCCGGGTTCGGCCTCCTCTGCCTCGATGCCGAAGAACATCATCAGGAGTTTCAGCAGCGCGGCGACTCTGTCCGCGAGCGTGGTCTCCACCGATTCCAGGCCACCGTCGCGCCGGGACCCCAGGAACCGGTAGAGGTTCGGGTGCTCGTCGAGCCAGCCGACGATGACTCCGATCGCGGCGGCGATGACCTGACGAGGCGTGCTGTCGGGGCCGAGTTCCAGTTTGGGCAGGACGCTGTCGACGACGGCTTGCACAACGTGCTCGGCGATGGCCTGTCGCAGATCCTCGCGGTCGCGAAAGTAGCGGTAGAGCACGGTTCGGCTGACGCCGGCGGATTCGGCGATCTGCTCGGCCGAGGCGTTCGGGCCGAACGTGTCGACCGCGGCGGTGCCGGCGGTCACGAACCCCGCGCGACGCTGAGCGCGGTGTTCGGTCCACCGCAGCCGCCGACCGTCCGCGGCCGCGGCGTCGCGCATCGGCTCAGCGGTCATCACGGCCTCCTCCCGGTACGAATCTGTGTGTGACACGACGACTGTAGACGCAGGAAGATCCGCTCGGGCCCGGATGCGAGGTTCGATTGCGCCTCAGCGCGTCTCGCGGTGCTCGGTGTGCTTGGCGCAGTTGTTGCAGAACTTGTTCATCGCGAGCCGGTCGGGGTCGTTACGACGGTTTTTCACGGTGATGTAGTTGCGGTGCTTGCACACCTGGCACGCCAAGGTGATCTTCGGACGAACATCGGTGGCTGCCACAGGTCGTACCCTTCACGAGAGGAATTCGAGTAACCGGTGCATGTCTGCGCCGGCTGTAGCGAGGGCGGGACTTGAACCCGCGACACAACGATTATGAGCCGTTTGCTCTACCAGCCTGAGCTACCCCGCCTCGGACAGGCCACGAGCGCCTGCCAGAGCCCCCTTACGGAATCGAACCGTAGACCTTCTCCTTACCATGGAGACGCTCTGCCGACTGAGCTAAGGGGGCGGAACACGACGAGCGTGCGCCGACCGGTCAGCTTACACGAAACGACCGTCCCGATGCCCGCTCTTGTGCGCTACCACGTAGCCGCCCACCCCGCTGCGAGAGCGGCCATCGGACGTTGGCAACATGAGTTCGTTCGGCCAGACTCGGGCCGATCACGTCCGGCGAACAGGAGCTGCCGATGGCCGTCACCGCCGAGTTGAGCGCAGCGCGTCGGCGCGTCGAAGAACTCGTTTATCTGGACGATTTCACCCCGCTCGCCACTGTGCCTCATCGGTACTCACCGTGGCCCGACGCGGACGACCAAGGATTGGGTGGCTACCAGCGGTGACCCGCGCGACCGAACGTCCGAGCGAGCCTGCGACTCGCGGCAACATGAGAGCGGGCGTCGCTGCCCCTGGCCGAGCCAGCATCACCGCGCGCACGCTGCGCATCGACGACTGGAAGAAAGCCCCGGTCGTCACGTTCGTGCTGCTCTCGGCGTGGGTGTTGTACGCCCTCGTCCGGACGGTGTGGCAGGCCGCCTACTTCGCGGGACCTGAGCACTACCTCTCGCCGTTCTACTCGCCGTGCGTCACCGCGAGCTGCGATCCAGGTGCGCGTGACTTCGGGACCTGGTTCGGGCACTTCCCGCCCATCATCCCGTTCGCGATCGTGACGTTGCCGTTCCTGCTCGGCTTCCGGCTCACCTGCTACTACTACCGCAAGGCGTACTACCGCGCGTTCTGGGCCTCGCCGCCCGCCTGCGCCGTCGCGGAGCCACACGCCAAGTACACCGGTGAGACCCGCTTCCCACTCATCCTGCAGAACCTGCACCGCTACTTCTGGGTGGCCGCCGGCATCATCTCGATCGTCAACACCTGGGACGTCGTGCAGGCCTTCCGGCCCGAAGGACACTCCTTCGGCTTCGGCCTCGGCACGATCATCATGTTGATCAACGTCATCCTGCTCTGGACGTACACGATCTCCTGCCACTCCTGCCGGCACATCATCGGCGGCAAACTGCGCAACTTCTCCCGGCACCCGCTGCGCTACAGGTCGTGGGTGTTCGTCTCGAAGCTCAACACCAAGCACATGGAGCTGGCGTGGATCACGCTGACCAGCCTGGCGATCACCGACGCGTACATCGCACTGGTCGCGTCCGGCGTGTTCAGCGATCCGCGCATCCTCAACTGAAAGGCCTCGGTCCCCTGTGAGCGAGATAGAGAAGCACAGCTACGACGTCCTGGTCATCGGCGCCGGCGGGGCCGGACTGCGGGCGGCGATCGCCGCCCACGAGGCCGGCCTGCGCGTCGCGGTCATCTGCAAATCGCTGTTCGGCAAGGCACACACTGTGATGGCCGAAGGCGGTTGCGCCGCATCAATGGGCAACGCCAACCCCAACGACAACTGGCAGGTGCACTACCGCGACACCATGCGCGGTGGCAAGTTCCTGAACAACTGGCGCATGGCCGAGCTGCACGCCAAGGAGGCTCCCGACCGCGTCTGGGAACTCGAGACCTACGGCGCCCTGTTCGACCGCACCAAGGACGGCAAGATCAGCCAGCGCAACTTCGGCGGCCACGAGTACCCCCGCCTCGCCCACGTCGGTGACCGCACCGGCCTCGAGCTGATCCGCACCATGCAGCAGAAGATCGTCTCGCTGCAGCAGGACGACGCCAAGGCCAAGGGCAACACCGGTGCAGACGAAAGCCGGCTCAAGGTCTTCGCCGAGTGCACCATCACCGACCTGATCCAGACCTCGCGCGGTGGTCCCGTCGCCGGCGCCTTCGGCTACTACCGCGAGACGGGCAACTTCGTCGTCTTCAAGGCGCCCGCAGTCGTCCTGTCGACCGGCGGGATCGGCAAGGTCGCCAAGGTGACGTCCAACTCCTGGGAGTGCACCGGCGACGGCATGGGACTCGCGCTGCGCGCCGGCTCGACGCTGCTGAACATGGAATTCGTCCAGTTCCACCCGACGGGCATGGTCTGGCCGCCCTCGGTCAAGGGCATCCTGGTCACCGAAGGCGTCCGCGGCGACGGCGGCGTGCTGAAGAACGCCGACGGCAAGCGCTTCATGTTCGACTACGTCCCGGACGTCTTTCGCAACCAGTACGCCGACAACGATGCCGAGGCCGACGCCTGGTACAAGGATCCGGACGCCAACAAACGCACGCCGGATCTTCTCCCGCGCGACGAGGTCGCGCGCGCGATCAACTCCGAGGTCAAAGCCGGCCGTGGATCGCCGCACGGCGGCGTGTTCCTCGATATCGCCTCGCGGCTGCCCAAGGACGAGATCCTGCGCCGCCTGCCCTCGATGTACCACCAGTTCAAGGAACTTGCGGACGTCGACATCACCGCCGAGCCCATGGAAGTCGGGCCGACGTGCCATTACGTCATGGGCGGCATCGAGGTCGAACCCGACACCGGCGCGGCCAACCGAGTCCCGGGCCTGTTCGCCTCCGGCGAGGTCGCCGGTGGCATGCACGGCTCGAACCGGCTCGGTGGCAACTCGCTGTCGGACCTGCTCGTGTTCGGCAAGCGCTCCGGGGAGGGTGCGGCCGACTACGTCAAGGACCTCAAGGGCACCTACCCGGCAGTCACGGACGCGCAGCTGGCGGCGTACGAGCAGACGGCGCTGGCGCCCATGGAAATGGAGGACGGCGAGAACGCCTACGGGTTGCACGAAGAGCTGCAGCAGATCATGAACGACCTCGTCGGCATCATCCGCAAGGCGGCCGAAGTCCAGGACGCACTCGAGCGGCTCGACAAGCTCAAGGAACGCGCCCAGCACATTCGGGTGACCGGTGGCCGCCAGTTCAACCCGGGTTGGCACGTCGCTCTCGACTTGCGCAACATGCTCGCTGTCGCCGAGTCGGTCGCCAAGGCCGCCCTCATTCGCGAGGAGTCCCGTGGCGGTCACACCCGCGACGACTTCCCGAGCATGTCGGCCGAGTGGCGCACGAAGAACCTGATCTGTTCGCTCAATGCGGCGGGTAACGGAATCGATGTCGTGGAGCAGCCGATGCTGCCCATGCGCGCGGACCTGCTCGGACTGTTCAAGAAGGACGAGCTGAAGAAGTACTACACCGACGAGGAGATCGTCGACGTCACGGAAGAGGATGTCTCATGACGGCCGTCGAGGAAAATGCGAGCAGCCCGGACGAGGCGTTGGCCAACGCGAAGGCGAGCGCCGGCGAGAAGAAGGGCTACGACGCCCGCTTCCGCGTCTGGCGCGGCGACGCCGAGGGCGGCGAACTCGTTGACTACACGGTGCCGGTGAACGAGGGCGAGGTCGTCCTGGACATCATCCACCGCCTGCAGTCGACGCAGGTCGGCGACCTCGCGGTGCGTTGGAACTGTAAGGCCGGCAAGTGCGGCTCGTGCAGCGCCGAGATCAACGGCCGCCCCCGGCTAATGTGCATGACCCGCATGTCGACGTTTACGCCCGAGGACACCATCACCGTCACGCCGCTGCGGACCTTCCCGGTGATAAAGGACCTCGTCACCGATGTGTCGTTCAACTACAAAAAGGCGCAGCAGATCCCGGCGTTTCAGCCGCCGGAAGGCATCGCGCCTGGCGAGTACCGGATGGCCCAGGTCGACGTCGAGCGCTCGCAGGAGTTCCGCAAGTGCATCGAGTGCTTCCTGTGCCAGGACGTCTGCCACGTGGTGCGCGACCATGAGGACAACAAGGCGGCATTCGCCGGTCCCCGGTTCTTCATCCGTGCTGCGGAGCTCGAGATGCACCCGCTGGACGCACACCCCAACCGCCCCGAGTTCGCGCGCGACGAGCAGGGGATCGGCATGTGCAACATCACCAAGTGCTGCACCGAGGTCTGCCCCGAACACATCAAGATCACCGACAACGCGATCATCCCGATGAAGGAGCGCGTCGTCGACCGCAAGTACGACCCGCTGGTGTGGCTAGGAAACAAGATCATGCGCAGACCCAGCTAGCAATGCCCTGAGGTATGGCCCGGCGCTGAACCGTTTGCCGGCCGACCGGCTCGGAACCGTGGGCTGCTCTACCTTTCCCTGCCGGCCGTCGCGGCAGATCGGTCCTGCGTGATCGCGGTCCGTTGTCGGGCAACGCGCGAACACGAAACAGGCCCCCGACGATTGCCGGGGGCCGTGCTGTGGCGGGTGTTGGGTTTGAACCAACGTAGGCTGAGCCGGCGGTTTTACAGACCGCTCCCTTTGACCACTCGGGCAACCCGCCTGGGTGTGCGGTACCGGATCGCTCCGGTGCCGCGGGCAACTTTACCCGACGCCGAATCAGCATCGAACCCCTTAAGGTGGCGCGCCCCGGTGCGCTACCGTCGATGGTCGTCACGCCAGCAACTGGAGGCATCCGTCATGGCCGATCCGTCGTTCGACATCGTCAGCAAGGTCGACCGCCAGGAGGTCGACAACGCGCTGAACCAGGCCGCGAAGGAACTGTCGCAACGCTTCGACTTCCGGGGCACCAATGCGGGCGTCGAGTGGTCGGGCGAGCTCGGCATCACGGTCAAGGCCGACACCGAGGAGCGTGCCAAGGCCGCCCTCGACGTGTTCAAGGAGAAACTGGTCAAGCGCTCGATCTCGATGAAGGCGCTCGACGCCGGCGAGCCGCACTCGTCCGGGAAGATCTACGTGATCACCGGGACGCTGCGCCAAGGCATCGACCAGGACAACGCCCGCAAGATCGCCAAGCTCATCCGCGACGAAGGCCCGAAGGGCGTCCAGGCCTCCATCCAGGGTGACCAGCTGCGGGTGACGGGCAAGAAGAAGGACGCCCTGCAAGACGTCCAGGCCCTGGTCAAGGGCGCCGACCTCGAAGTCCCGGTCCAGTTCACCAATTATCGCTGATAGCGCGGGTCGCTGCGGGCCAGTTCCTCGAGCCGGGCGATGCGCTCGGCCATCGGCGGGTGGGTCGAGAAGAGGGTGCGCACGCCACCGAACGGGTTCGCGATCATCAAATGGCTGGACGTCTCGAGCCGGGGCGTCTTCATGAGCGGGATCGCCTGCGTCCCGGCCTCGAGCTTTCGGAGCGCCGAGGCCAGCGCGAGGGGGTCGGCCGAGAGTTCGGCGCCGGAGCGGTCGGCCTCGTATTCCCGCGAGCGGCTGATCGACAGCTGGATCATGGTGGCCGCGAGCGGTCCGAGGAACACCATCAGCAGCGTCGCGAACGGGTTGCGGTCGCGGTCCCCCCCGCCCGGCGTGAAGAAGATCGCGAATTGCGCCAGCATGGTGATGCCCGCCGCGAAGCAGCCGGCGACCGAGGAGATCAGGATGTCGCGGTTGTAGACGTGCGACAGCTCGTGCCCAAGCACCGCACGGAGCTCGCGCTCATCGAGGATGCGCAGGATGCCGTCGGTCGCGCACACCGCCGCATGCCGCGGATTGCGCCCGGTGGCGAACGCGTTGGGCTGCTGGGTCGGCGAGATGTAGAGCCGAGGCATCGGTTGCCGGGCGTTCGTGGCCAGTTCCCGGACGATCCGGTACATCGCCGGTTGCTCGGCCTGGCTCACCGGCCGCGCACCCATCGAGCGCAGCGCGATCTTGTCCGAGTTGAAGTAGCTGTAGGCGTTGATGCCCAGAGCGAGGACGAATCCGAGCACCAGCCCCGTGCTCCCGGCGATTGCGTAGCCGCCCACGACGAGCAGCGCCCCCAGCAGCCCGAAGAGCACCGCGGTCTTGAGGTTGTTGGTTGTGCCGTGCATGTCTATGTCAACGTCTCAGTCGGGTCCCGGCGTTCCCGCGGTCACGTATTGCGCGGCTGCGCGGGGAGGGGGCTCACCCCGATCTGCAAAAATTCGTCTCATGTCGGCCATCGACCAACTCGTCCAAGCCAATGAGCGGTACGTCGCGGACTTCCTGGGACCGCGCCCGAAGCAGCCCAAGCTGCGACTCGCCGTGATCGCGTGCATGGACGCCCGGTTGGATCTGTTCGGCGCCCTCGGGCTGGACGTGGGCGACGCGCACCTGATCCGCAACGCCGGCGGCATCCCCACCGATGACGTCCTGCGGTCACTCGCGCTGAGCCAGCGTGCGCTGGGCACCCGCGAGGTCGTGATCATTCATCACACCGAGTGCGGCATGGACGCGTTCGACGACGAGAGGTTCCGTGCCGAACTCGAAGCCGAATCAGGGCAGGCGCCGCCGTGGCGGGTCGCCGGGTTCACCGACCTCTACCAGGACACCCGGCGCTCGGTAGCGATCGTGCGCTCGTGCCGGTGGATCCCCTACCGCGACGACGTCCGCGGCTTCGTCTTCGACGTCGCCTCGGCATCGATCACCGAGGTCGGATGAGCGACGGTTCGCGAAGCGGTCACGAAGTATCTGTGCTCAGGCTGCTTGCCACCGGAATGAGGTCATGAGCGCGTCGACGCGCCGCTCGAGTTCGTCCTCGGAGTCGGGAGCCACCACGAACTCCGCCAGCAGGGCGAGAGCACTGTCCGGGGCGGGCATCACGAAACGCTTGGTCCCCGGCGGCTGGTCGAAGTCGAGCAGCTCGCACGCGGTGGCGCCGGCGGCGATCTCGCGGACCTCGATGTCGGCGTCGAGCAGGCCCAGCGTCAACGCGCCGGTGGCCTCGCGGATGTCGTCTTCGACGACCGCGGTCGTGAGCACGGCCAGGACCGGAGCCCCGACGACGTCCTCGGGTAGCCCTGCCTCGCCGGGCTGGATCACGATCCAGTCCCGGCAATCCAGCTCGAAAGCGGGTAGTACGAGGTCCGCCATGACGCCTCCCCAAGCATTTGGTGTCGGGGGTGCCCCGTCCACGCTTCGTAGTACCCGGCCGCGGCGGCTCGCTCACGACCCGGGCCTTCGGGGGGAGCCCGAGCTGCGGTTCAGGCGGGCGGAGCCCGAGCTGCGGTTCAGGCGGGCGGAGCCCTGGTAGTGAGGGAGCCCACGAGCATGCCCCGCGCGGCGTACGTACGATGAGACTGTTGCGGATACGACGTTTCTGACGCCTTCCCAATCCCACCTCGGCGCCCAATTGCACATCGAAGCCCGGAGGCAGTCAACAGTCATGACCGAGCTCGCGAGGTCATCAGCAAGCGCAGCACCTGGTCGGCGACCGACGAAGGAGGGAGCGTGACCAAAAATGTCGAGCAACTCGATCAGGTCGTCATCCGCATCGCGGGGGACTCCGGTGACGGCATGCAGCTCACCGGGGACCGGTTCACCCAGGAGACCGCGGTTTTCGGCAACGACCTCGCGACCTTCCCCAACTTTCCGGCCGAGATCCGGGCGCCGCAGGGCACGCTGGCCGGCGTCTCCTCGTTCCAGGTCCACTTCGCCGATCACGACATCCTGACCCCGGGCGACCGACCGGACGTGCTGGTGGCGATGAACCCGGCGGCGTTGAAGGCCAACCTGGGCGATCTGCCCAAGGGCGCAACGCTGATCGTCGACACGCATGACTTCGCGACCCGCGCACTGGCTCGGGTGGGCTGGTCGGCCAACCCGCTCGAGGACGGCACTCTGGAGAGTTACAACGTCCATGCGGTCGATCTGACGCAGCTGACACTGGACGCACTGGAGGGCAGCGAACTCTCCCGCAAGGACGCCGGTCGCTCGAAGAACATGTTCGCGCTCGGGCTGCTGTCGTGGATGTACTCGCG
This sequence comes from Jatrophihabitans sp., assembly GCA_051000605.1. Classification (GTDB taxonomy): domain Bacteria; phylum Actinomycetota; class Actinomycetes; order Mycobacteriales; family Jatrophihabitantaceae; genus Jatrophihabitans. The sequence goes on along the minus strand of JBPCOE010000038.1, from coordinate 4,546 downwards.
CCCGACCGAGGGCACGATCAACTTCGTCCGCTCGAAGTTCGCGAACAAGCCCGAGATCGCCGAGGCGAACGTCATCGCGTTCAAGGCAGGCTGGAACTTCGGCGAGACGACCGAGGCGTTCGGCGTGTCTTACGAGGTCAAGCCCGCCACCGTGGCGGCGGGCACCTACCGCAACATCAGCGGCAACCTCGCGCTCGCATACGGCCTGGTCGCCGCCGGTCAGCAGGCGAAACTGCCGGTGTTCCTGGGCGCGTACCCGATCACGCCGGCCTCAGACATCCTGCACGAGCTGTCCAAGCACAAGCGCTTCGACGTCCGCACGTTCCAGGCCGAGGACGAGATCGCCGGCATCGGGGCGGCCCTGGGTGCGGCGTTCGGCGGGGCGCTGGCGATCACCACGTCCTCGGGGCCGGGCATCGCCCTCAAGGGCGAGACGATCGGGCTGGCTGTGTCGCTCGAGCTGCCGCTGATCATCTGCGACATCCAGCGCGGCGGCCCGTCCACCGGCCTGCCCACCAAGACCGAGCAGTCCGACCTGCTGCAGGCGATGTACGGGCGCAACGGTGAGGCGCCGGTGCCGATCGTCGCGCCACGCTCGCCGGGCGACTGCTTCGACGCCGCGATCGAGGCCGCGCGCATCGCGCTGACGTACCGCACGCCGGTATTCCTGCTGTCCGACGGCTACATCGCCAACGGCTCGGAGCCGTGGGCGGTGCCGTCCGTCGACGAGCTGCCCGACCTGAGGGTCGAGTTCGCGAGCGAACCCACCGGCGACGGTTCCAACGGCGGCAAGGTGGGCGAGTACCTGCCGTACCTGCGGGATGAGGAGACGCTCGCCCGGCCGTGGGCGGTGCCCGGCACCAAGGGTCTCGAGCATCGCATCGGCGGCATCGAGAAGGCCGATCGCACCGGCAACATCAGCTACGACCCGGACAACCACGACTTCATGGTTCGGACGCGGCAGGCGAAGGTCGACGGGATCGCCCGCTCGTTGCCGCCTATGGAGGTCGACGACCCCGACGCCTCGGATGGGAATGGCGCCCGGGTGCTGGTGCTGGGATGGGGCTCGACATACGGCCCGATCGGGGCCGCGTGCCGCCAGGTTCGCACAGCCGGTGCGGCCATCGCGCAGGCGCATCTGCGGCACCTCAACCCGTTCCCGAATGATCTGGGGGACGTCCTCAAGCGTTATGACAAGATCGTCATCCCTGAGATGAACCTCGGTCAGCTCGCGACGTTGATCCGGGCGAGGTACCTCATCGACGCGATCAGCGTGACCCAGGTGCGCGGTCTGCCGTTCAAGGCCGACGAACTCGCCGAGATGCTGCAGGGAGTGATCGAGCATGACTAGCAATGATCTTGGTCTGAAGGCCAAGGACTTCAAGACCGACCAGGAGGTCCGCTGGTGCCCGGGGTGCGGCGACTACGCCATCCTCGCGGCCGTCCAGGGCTTCATGCCCGAGCTGGGGGTGCCGAAGGAAGACATCGTCTTCATCAGCGGCATCGGCTGCTCGTCGCGCTTCCCGTACTACATGAACACCTACGGCATGCACTCGATCCACGGCCGTGCGCCGGCGATCGCGACAGGACTGTCGACCTCGCGCACCGATCTGTCGGTGTGGGTCGTCACCGGTGACGGCGACGCACTGTCGATCGGCGGCAACCATCTCATCCACGCGCTGCGGCGCAACGTCAACCTCAAGATCCTGCTGTTCAACAACCGGATCTACGGGCTGACCAAGGGCCAGTACTCCCCCACGTCCGAGCTCGGCAAGATCACCAAGTCGACGCCGATGGGATCGCTGGACAACCCGTTCAACCCAGTGTCGGTGGCGCTCGGCGCCGAAGCGACCTTCGTCGCCCGCACACTCGACAGCGACCGCAAGCACCTGCAGTCGGTGCTGCGCGAAGCCGCCGCGCACAAGGGCACCGCGCTGGTCGAGATCTACCAGAACTGCAACATCTTCAACGACGGCGCGTTCGACGCCCTCAAGGACTCGCAGACCCGCGACGACTGGACGGTTCGCATGCAGCACGGTGAGCCGCTGCGCTTCGGCGTCCCCGACGAGAACGGCGTCGGGAACAAGGCCGTCGTCCGTGACGCGGTCGGTAATTTGTCGATCGAGGACGACGTCGCCATGGACGACCCGCGGGTGGTCGTCCATGACGCGCACAACGAGAACCCGGCCTACGCGTTCGCGCTGTCCCGCCTGCAGTCGCAGGATTCCCGCTACGCCCCGATGGGTGTGTTCCGCTCCGTCGAGAGGCCGACCTACGACGAGCTCATGGCCGGTCAGCTCGAGACTGCTGCTGCCCAAGCGACGAGTTCCTGGCAGGGCACCGACGCCGCCGCGCTTCAGCAACTGCTGCTGGGCTCGGACACCTGGTCGGTCGCCTGACTGCTCGCCTCGGCTGCGTACCGGGGCCGGGCCGGGCCACGTCCCGTCCAATGGATGCTAAATCGACGAAGACGCATCCGTAACCTGGTGTGGTGACCGATGCCGCCGCCGACGAGAGCCAGGAGCGGCGTAAGGGCCTCGCTTTCGGCGCCTCCAGCTACATCCTGTGGGGGGCCTTCCCGCTCTTCTTCCCGCTGCTCGAGCCGGCGGGCACCGTCGAGATCCTGGCCGGACGGATGGCGTGGTCCCTCGTCGTCATGGTGATCGTTCTGCGCTTCACCGGCGGATTCGGCGGGGTGCGGGCGGTGCTGCGAGACCGCCGCCGTCTCAGCAACCTCACGCTGGCGGCCGTGGTGATCAGCATCAACTGGGGCACCTACATCTACGGCGTGAACTCCGGGCACGTTGTCGAGACCAGCCTCGGCTACTTCACCAACCCGCTGTTCACGATCGTGCTCGGGGTGGTGGTGCTCGGGGAACGGCTGCGCCCGGCGCAGTGGACGGCGGTCGGCATCGGCGTGGCGGCGGTCGTCGTGATCGCGGTCGACTACGGACGGCCGCCGTGGATCGCGCTAACCCTCGCGGTGTCGTTCGGGCTCTACGGCTTCTGCAAGAAGAGAACCGACGTCGGCGCCGCCGACTCGCTGACGATTGAGACGGGCGTGCTGTTCGTCCCGGCGCTGATCGCACTGACCGTGCTCGGGACACAGGGCGACCTCGTCTTCGGTACCCGCTGGTCGACGTCGGTGCTGATCGCCACGAGCGGCCTGGTCACCGCGATCCCGCTGCTGTTCTTCGCCGCGAGTGCCCGTCGCCTGCCACTGAGCGTCCTCGGGCTGCTGCAGTACCTCGCCCCGGTGTTGCAGTTCGCGGTCGGGGTCGGCATCCGGCACGAGTCGCTGCCGACCGCCGAACTCGTGGGCTTCGTGCTCGTCTGGGTGGCGCTGATCATCCTCACCGTCGACGGCCTGCGCAGCCAGCGGGGCGCCCGGCAACTCGAACGGGCCACCGTCGCCGTCTGACCTGGTTGCGCCGCGCCTGCGGCGTCGACCCTGCCATGATCGGGGTATGACGGAGCGACGCTTGCGCAGCGACTCGGCCAGGACCGAACCGATCGCAGCCCTCCAGGCGCTGCGCGCGTCCACCGCCGACCTGGTCCGAGGCCTGAGCGCACGCCAGTGGTCCGACGACGAGATCCACGCAGCGTCCCTGTGTGACGGCTGGACCCGCGCGCATGTCCTGAGTCACCTCGCCCGCAACGCCGACGGCATCGCCGCGACGCTGTCCGGCGCGTTGCGCGGCGAGATCGTGCAGCGTTACCCAGACGGCTGGGATGCTCGTGACGCCGACATCGAGGGGGGATCGACCCGGCCCACAACCGAGATCGCCGCCGACGTCGTGGCCTCGGCCGACCGGCTCGACAGGGTGCTCGCGGCCGTGGCCGAGGCCAACGCCTGGGACGCGCCGACCGATCAGAACCTGGTCGCGGGAGACTGGCCCCCGCGGCGGCTGCTCGAGGTCGAGATCCATCGCGTCGACCTCGCGGGTGAGTACACGCCCGATCGCTGGCCGCCGCTGCTGGTGGCCGATCTGTTGCCCGTCGTGGCCGCGACTCTGCCGAAGCGGGTGCAGGGCGCTGTGCGCGTGCGGATCGACACCGAAGGATCGATCGTCCCCGACCACCCCACCACCGAATGGACGGCCGGCGAGGGGGAGCCGACGGAGGTCCGCGGCCCGGACTGGGCCATCCTCGCCTGGCTCGTCGGCCGACCAACCGTCGTCGAAGCGGCCCTCACGGCCGCCCCCGCGCTCGCGCCGTGGGGCTGACGAGAATTTAGCAGCAGGTCATTCGAGGACGTGCAGGGTGTTGCGAAGCGGAATTTGTGCGCGGTCGACCCAAACGGGCGGGATCCAGTGTGGTTGTCCGTTGATCATCGTAGTGGCCCAGCCGTGTCGCACGCGGTCGAAGTGGTCGAAGTCCCGGCGTCCGAGCCGAAGCGGTCGACGACGAACGGACCGAGCTAGACGGTATGACGTGACTGCTCTTTGGTGAGTGGTTGCGGGCCGGGGCCTCTCTCACACAATCTCGTGGGTTACCGAGCAGGGGCCGCCTGCTCGGCCTATCCGACATGTGTGGGAGGCCCCGG
>JBPCOE010000009.1:0-40085 GCA_051000605.1 Jatrophihabitans sp. | reverse complement strand
AGCCTCTCCCCCGAGTTGTCGTCAGCCTCCGGCCGGAACCGAATACCGGCTGCCGCCGCCCGGAACCGAATACCGGCTGCCGCCGCCCGGAACCGAATACCGGCTGCCGCCGGCGACGGCGGGCAGGGTTGTCCCCGAGTCGCCGTCCTTCAGCGCGGTGTCGAGCGAGCAGGTGAACCGGACGTCCTCGTCGTTGACGTAGACGTTCACGAACCGGTGCAGGGCGCCGTCGTCGGTGATGAGACGGTCCTTGATGCCCTCGTGATTGGCGTCCAGATCGTCGATGAGCGTGGCGAGCGTGGCGCCGTTGCCCTCGACGGCCTTCTCGCCGCCGGTGTAGGTGCGCAGGATGGTGGGGATCTTGACCTCGATGGCCATGGGTTTCGTACTCCTGGGGTCGGGAACGTGCCGGGCTGGGTCGGCCGGTGGCGAATGCGTGTCGATAGGCTCAACGCCGACGATCCGCTTTATCGTCCCATCCCGGCACTCATCACAGGACCTCGACCGGTTCCTCGGTGACCACCCCGTCGAGGATCCGGTACGACCGGAACTCCGTCACGTCGTCCGAGCGCGTAGACACGAGCACGTAGTGCGCGTTCGGCTCCTGGGCGAGCTTGATGTCGGTGCGCGACGGATGCGCCTCGGTGGCCGTGTGCGAGTGGTAGACCACCACCGGTTCCTCGTCGTTCGCTGCCATCTGCTTGTACAGCGCTAGCAGGTCGGCCGAGTCGAACTCGTAAAACGTCGGTGACCGGGCGGCGTTCAGCATCGGGACGAAGCGCATGGGCCGGTCACTGCCCTCCGGCCCCGCGACGACACCGCACGCCTCGTCCGGGTGATCCCGACGTGCGTGCGCGACGATCTCGTCGTAGATCGACGCTTTGATGCGCAACACAGGTTCCGAGGGTAGCGGGCTTCGGAGGGCCCGCGCGCCGGAGCGCCCTCAGGCCATGAGTGCGGTCACTACGGAGTCCTGGACCCCGGTGAGCCAGTGGTAGACCAGCCACTGCTGCGTTCCGGGGTCGGTGGGGTCGAGATCCGGCGGACCGTCCTCGCTCACGCCGAGCCGGATGCCGAGGGCGAGCCGGATGTCGTTGAGAACCTGGATCCAACGCTTCGACACGTCCGGGTCGGCGAGGTCTATACCGCCAGAAGTGTTCCCGTAGGCCGCCAGCTCGCCCGCGCAGGCGGCGATCCGCTCGACCCGCTCGTTGCGCAGGCCCGACTCGGTCATCGATCGATAGTCCGCTTCGGCGTCCTCGTCGTCGCGGTAGGCGGACGGGAACAGGCGCTGCAGGACGGGGTCGCTCGCATCGAGAGCGTCCGCGTCACCGAACAGCGTGGTCATCTCATCCAGCAGCGATTGCATCAACCCGATCTCGCGGGAGACCAGAACCAGCTGTAACCGCCCGCCGCGGCGGCGGACCTTCACGTCTGCTGTTCGAGCGTCGCCCACAGCCCGTACCCGTGCAGGGTGGACACGTCCAGTTCCATCCGCTCGCGGGTGCCCGATGACACGACCGCCCGGCCCCGGTGGTGGACGTCGAGCATGAGCTTCTCGGCCTTGGCCTTGTCGTAGCCGAACACGGTCATGAAGACGTGCACGACGTATGACATCAGGTTCACCGGGTCGTTCCAGACGATCGTGATCCACGGACGATCCGGATCGGGGACGACCTCGCCGACAGCCTCACCGGCGGCCTCGCGCTGGGGCGTGAGCGTGCCGACCATCCCTCCATGGTGGCATGTCCCGCCCATCACCACCCGGCGGTCGGATAGGTTCGATCAGGTGGCAACCCGGACGACATCGCGTGCACGCCGATCGCACGGCACGGTGAACGGCACCAGCGTGCTGGTCGTGATCGCCGGGCTCGTCCTCGTCCTGGCCTCGCAGTACGGCCTGCTCTGGTACTCGGTCGACAGCAAGAAGGGTTTGAACGTCGCGGGGACGGGCTTCACGTTCACCGATCTGCACACCAACGCCACGCGGCTCACTGCGCCGATCGCCGGCGCTTACTTCGGCTGGCTGGCCGTCAGCCTGCTCGTCGCGTCCGGGGTCGTCGGGATCGCTGCCAATCTGCCGACGCCGCTGTCCGATCCGCTGCGCGTCGCCGGTTTCCTGCTGGGCATGCTCGGTGTCTTCGGCACGTATTACGCGCTTGCGCAGTTGTTCAACGAGCAGCGGGTGGCCGGCGGCTCGTCCCACAGCGTCTGGCACAACTCGTCGTTCGGCACCTGGGCGGCGTTGCTCGGCTTCGCGTTGACGGCCGTCGGCGCCGGGCTCGGACCGGGTCGCAGAGCCTGAGACGCCGGGTCCGAGAGCAGCGAGGACGCTGCACTCTGACACGATCGCCCGATGACGACGGCGCTGCTCACCGACCGTTACGAGCTCACGATGCTGGGTGCGGCCCTGCGCGACGGCACCGCGCGGCGGCGGTGCGTGTTCGAGTTGTTCGCGCGGCGGCTGCCCGAGGGTCGCCGCTACGGCGTCGTCGCCGGCACCGGCCGGCTGTTGGACGCTCTGGCCCACTTCAGCTTCGACGCCGAGGCGCTGGCGACGCTGCGCGAGACCGACGTCATCGACGACCAGGCCGCCGAGTACCTGTCGTCCTACCGATTCACCGGGGACATCGACGGCTACCCCGAGGGCGAGCTGTACTTCCCCCACTCCCCCGTCCTGACCGTCACCGGCACGTTCGCCGAGGCGGTCGTCCTCGAGACGCTGGCATTGTCGATCCTGAACCACGACTGCGCGATCGCCTCGGCCGCCGCCCGCATGGTCACCGCAGCCGCGGGACGCCCGATCATCGAGATGGGCTCGCGACGCACGCACGAGCAGGCGGCCGTGGCGGCCGCCCGGGCGGCCTACCTGGCCGGTTTCGTGTCGACGTCCAATCTGGAGGCCGCGCGGCGCCACGGCGTACCTACAGCAGGCACGGCGGCGCACTCCTTCACGCTGCTGCACGACGACGAGCGGTCTGCGTTCGCAGCACAGATCGACTCGATGGGCGCAGGGACGACGCTGCTCGTCGACACCTACGACATCACCCGTGGCATCGAACTCGCGGTCGAGGTGGCCGGCCCGACCCTTGGCGCCGTACGCATCGACTCGGGTGACCTCGGTGTGATGGCCAACCACGCGCGAGCCCAGCTGGATCGTCTCGGCGCCACCGCTACCCGCATCGTGGTGAGCGGCGATCTCGACGAGTTCGCCATCGCGGCGCTGGCCGCCACCCCGGTCGACTCCTACGGGGCGGGCACCGCGGTGGTCACCGGTTCGGGGGCGCCCACCGCCGGCATGGTCTACAAACTCGTCGAGGTCGACGGACGGCCAGTCGCCAAGCGATCCGAGCACAAGGAGAGTCACGGCGGACGCAAGACGGCGTTGCGAGCGCACAAGCCGACCGGCACCGCGATCGAGGAGATCGTGACGGCGGCGCGCGACGTCGAGCCCGGGGACGCTGAGCGGCTGCTCCAGCTCCCGCTGGTGCGCGGCGGCGCGGTACTCGAGGGACTGCCCAGCCTGGCGGAGTCTCGGCGCCATCTTCGGCAGGCCACCGTCACCCTGCCGTGGGACGGGCTCAAGCTCTCGCGCGGGGAACCGGCCATTCCCACCCGCGTCACCTTCTGATGATCAGGCCTTGCCGCCTAGGCTGAGGTCATGTCGAAGGCCGTGATCGTGGTCGACGTCCAGAACGACTTCTGTGAGGGCGGTTCGCTCGCCGTGGCCGGCGGCGCCGAGGTCGCCCGCGCGGTCAGCCGGCGCCTCGCCGACGGCGGCTTCGAGCACGCCGTGGCGACCCGGGACCACCACATCGAGCCCGGCGCGCATTTCTCCGACGCGCCCGACTACGTCGACTCCTGGCCGGTGCACTGCATCGTGGGCACGGCGGGGGTGAGCCTGCACCCCGATCTCGACGCGAGCCGGCTCGAGGCGGTGTTCGACAAGGGTGAATACGCGGCGGCGTACTCCGGTTTCGAGGGATTCCATGACCGCACCACGCTTGCAGAGTGGCTGCACGAGCGCGGCATCGGCACCGTCGAGGTCGTCGGCATCGCCACCGACCACTGCGTACGAGCCACCGCCCTCGACGCCGCTCGCAACGGCTTCGACACCACCGTGCGGCTGGATCTGACCGCCGGAGTGGCCGCACCGACCGTCGAAAGCGCGCTGGGCGAACTGCGTCAGGCCGGCATCACGCTGGTCGGCGAGCCGATCGTTCGGTCCTGATCCGACCCGTTGCGCTTGGGGGACACAGCCCGCGCCGACTATCGTCGGTTGCCATGACCCAATGGAATGAGCCCCAGGGCCGGGATCCGCGCTTCGAACAGCCGACCGCCCAGTACGGCCGCGAGCAGCCCGGCCAGCCGCCTTACGGTGCGCAGCCCGGCCGCCGCGGGCCACAGGGACCGAATCCGTTCGGCACCGAGGGCAACGAGCAGTTCGGCATCGTCGGCATGGTGCTCGGCCTGCTCGGCGGCGTCGTGCTCATCGTGTCGTTCACCGCGTTGGACTGGTACAAGGGCAGCAACAGCTCGTTCAGCGGCGTCCACGATCGCCTGAACGGCGCCGGTGACGCTGCCAAGGGCTTCGCGGCCGCGTACTTCAGCTGGTTCGCGTGGACGTTCCTCATCGTCTCCGTCCTGGCCGCGGTCGGCTCCAGCTTCCCGTCGCCGGCGTTGCGCGCGGCCCGGGTCATCGGCGTCGTCACAGCATTCGCCGCGGCCGGACTGAGCTTCCTGGCCGTCCAGCTCGCCGATCAGCCGAGCTACCTCGACTACCTCAAGAACGCCCGGATCGGTTTCTACCTCGCCGTCATCGGGTTCGTCCTCGTCGGCATCGGCGCTGCGATCGGCCCGCGGAAAGTGTGAGCGACGCAAGCGGGGCGAGTCAGACGGAATCGTCCGAACCGCGTCCGCTTCCGGGGCCTCGGCCACCGACGCAGCCACCGCTGGTCGGCCCCAGCCAGACCGGCGAGCGGCCCCAGAGTTTCGGCTGGCTCGGTGCGATCGCGATCATCGTCGGGGCGGTGCTGCTGCTGGTCGCCTTCTTCGGCGTGGAATGGTTCGACGCGGCCGGGACGAACGACTTCGCGCATCTGCGCAGCGGCGTCGGTGACAACGTCTCGGCCGCGATCATCGCCAAGCTCTACTTCGGCGGCCTGGCGTGGATCCTGGCCGCTGTCGGTTTCGTCCTGGCGCTGCTCGCCTGCGTTCCGTCCGCGGCGAGCCTGGGGCTTCGGGTGTTCGGCGCGGTGGCCGGTTTCGGCGGCGTCGCCCTCACCTTGCTGAGCGTCCGGCTGTACACCAGCCCGGCGGTCGCGACCTACGGCTTCTTCCTCGAGCGCGTCAAGTCTGGCTTCTACGTCGCCGCGCTCGGTTTCCTGCTGGTGGGAGTGGGCGCGATGATCGGCCCGCGCCGTGGGGGCGATCCGCGGACCTGACGGCAATCGGGCGGGTGACTACTGCGAGAACTCGGCGGCCTCCTCGACGTCCTCGCCGGAGATTCCGAGCACGAACAGCACGGTGTCGAGGTAGGGCAGGCTGACCGAGGTATCGGCCGCCCGGCGCAGCGCGGTCTTGGCGTTGAAGGCGACGCCGAGCCCGGCGACGGCCAGCATGTCGATGTCGTTGGCGCCGTCGCCGACCGCGACCGTCTGCGAGGGGGGAACGTCGAACTGCTCGGCGAACCGCAGCAGGGCGGCGGCCTTGCCCGCCCGGTCGACTATCGGGCCCACGAGGCGGCCCGTCACGACGCCGTCGACGATCTCGAGTTCGTTGGCGGCGGCGAAGTCGAGCCCCAGCTCATCGACGAACCGGTCGGTCACGAACGTGAAGCCGCCGCTGACCACGCCGACGTGAAACCCCACGCGCCGCAACGTGTGGACGAACGTCCGGGCGCCGGGCGTGAGCCGCAGCGCGTCCCGCACGGCATGCAGGTCCGCTGTGGTCAGCCCTGCGAGCAGCGACACCCGAGCGCGCAGCGACTCCGCGAAGTCGAGTTCGCCGGCCATCGCCCGTTCGGTTATCCCGGCGACCTCGGCGCCAACGCCGGCTCGCTCGGCGAGCACGTCGATCGCCTCGTCGCGGATGAGCGTCGAGTCGACGTCCAGCACGACGAGCCGCTTCGCCCTGCGCCGTAGACCCGCCTGCTCGACCGCGATGTCGATGCCAGTGTCGTCGGCGGCGCGCACGAGCGTGGCGCGCAGGCGAGCCGGATCAGGCGAGCGGACGATCATCTCCAGGCTCGCCGCAGGGTCTGTCGACAGCTGGGTGACCGACTCGATGTTGGCGCCCACGTCGGCTATGCACTGCGCCACGTGGCTCAGTGCGCCGGGACGCAGCGGGCGGCCGATCACGATCACATGGCTGCGGCTCGAGCGCTCTGCGCGTCGGAGTGGGGCGCCTTCGTCGGCGATGGCGATCTCGCACTCCATCCCGAGCGCGCTGGCCGCCTTGGTCACCGAACTGCGTAGAGCGCCCGTGTCGCCGCGCAGGTCGAACAGCACGGCGAGCACGAGCCGGTCGCGGATGACGACCTGTTCGACGTCACGGACGTCGACGTCGTACGCGGCGAGTGCCGCGAAGAACGACGCCGTGACGCCGGGGCGATCGCGGCCGGACAGGGTGGCGAGCACTGGGGTCGGTTGCATGACGGTTCGGCTCTGGACGCGTCCGGTCGCGCAAGACGACCGGAAGTGGCGTCAGGGCGCCGGGTCGGTGTCCCTCTGACCCTGCCGACGCCCGTGGCCGCCGATCGCGCTGTTGACCCGTTCGGGTTGCGGGTTGCGCTTACGACCGGCGTGGGCCTCGGCCTCGAGCCGGTCGAGCAGGTGAGGGTAATGGGCCTCGAAGGCCGGGCGTTCGGAGCGGATGCGCGGGATCGAGGTGAAGTTGTGCCGCGGTGGGGGGCTCGACGTCGCGAACTCGAGCGAGTTGCCGAAGCCCCAGGGGTCGTCGGCCGTGCAGATCTCACCGTACTTGTACGAGCGATACATGTTGTAGACGAAGGGCAGCAGCGAGGCGCCGAGGACGAACGAGCCGATCGTGGAGAACGTGTTGAGCCCGGTGAAGCCGTCCGAGGGCAGGTAGTCGACATAGCGACGGGGCATGCCCTCGGCGCCCAGCCAGTGCTGCACGAGGAACGTCATATGGAAACCGACAAAGGTCATCCAGAAGTGGACCTTGCCCAGCCGTTCGTCGAGGTACCGCCCGGTGAACTTCGGGAACCAGAAGTAGATTCCCGCGAACACCGAGAAGACGATCGTCCCGAACAGCACGTAGTGGAAGTGGGCGACCACGAAATAGGAGTCGGCGACGTGGAAGTCGATGGGCGGGCTGGCGAGCAGCACACCGGTCAGACCGCCGAACAGGAACGTCACCATGAAGCCCAGGCTCCACAGCATCGGGGTCTCGAAGGTGACGGCGCCGCCCCACATCGAGCCGATCCAGTTGAAGAACTTGATCCCGGTCGGGACGGCGATCAGGAACGTCATGACACTGAAGAACGGCAGCAGCACGGCACCGGTGGTGAACATGTGGTGCGCCCATACCGTCAGCGACAGCGCGGCGATCGAGAGCGTCGCGAGCACCATGCCCTTGTAGCCGAACAGCGGCTTACGGCTGAACACCGGGATCACCTCCGTGACGATGCCGAAGAACGGCAAGGCCACGATGTAGACCTCGGGGTGCCCGAAGAACCAGAACAGGTGTTGCCACAGGATGGCGCCGCCGTTGTTGGCCTCGAACACCTGCGAACCGATGTGGCGGTCGAGGTAGAGCACGAGCAACGCGGCGGTGAGGATCGGGAAGGCAAGCAGGATCAATAGGCTCGTCACCAGGATATTCCAGGTGAAGATCGGCATCCGGAACATCGTCATACCGGGGGCGCGCAGGGTGATGACGGTGGTCACCATGTTGACGGCGCCGAGAATGGTGCCCAGCCCGGCGAGCGCCAGGCCCATGATCCACAGGTCGCCGCCCGCACCGGGCGAGTTCACGGCGTTGGTCAACGGCGAGTACGCGTACCAGCCGAAGTCGGCGGCGCCGTTGGGGGTGAGGAACCCAGACAACACAGTAATACCGCCGAACAGGAACAGCCAGTAGGAGAACGCGTTCAGACGGGGGAAGGCGACGTCCGGGGAACCGATCTGCAGGGGCAGCACCAGGTTGGCGAACGCGAACAGGATCGGCGTGGCGAACAGCAGCAGCATGATCGTGCCGTGCATCGTGAACAGCTGGTTGTACTGCTCCTGCGAGAGAAATTGACGGCCCGGACGCGCGAGCTCGATGCGCATCAGCAGCGCCATCACGCCACCGATCGCGAAGAAGACGAGCGACGTGATCAGGTACATCCGCCCGATCACCTTGGGGTCGGTTGTCCGCAGCACCTGGCTGAACATCGAGCCCTTGCTCGCCTCCCGCGTCGGGAACGGGCGGGCGACGATGGGCTGCGGGCCGACGAGATCGGCGCCGGCCGCAGATGGCTCGGCAGTCGTGGTCACGTAATCCCCTTGCTCTCACTCGGACGCGGGAATGCCGTCCCGTCGAAGAATAGTCCCGTCCGGGGGATCCTGGCGGGTGGGGGTCGACGGTTCGCTCGCGCTCACGACCTACCTGCTCGTCCGCGGCAGGTTGTGTGAGCGAGGTGAAAGAATGCCCGATTCGTATAGGCTCGCGGGATCATCTGAGGCGGCGACGCGCTCGGGTCGCAGCGCCGAACGTGGCCCGTGCGGCCGCCCGCACGGGCGAACGAGGCTCTTCGAAAACGATTGCGAGGAAGGGGGTGGCAGTGGCAGGGCGGTGGCGCGACCCCTCGGCGTTCCGGGCCGACCCGGACGCCGCCCCGAGCGTGCGCCCGTCGCGGCGCCAATCGCTGGCCATGCTCGTTGTTCTTGTCCTCGTGGCCGGGGTACTCGCCGCAGTCTCGTTGCTGATCCGGCCTGACCAGGCCCGGACCTTCGATCTCTTTCACGGCTCCATCTTTCTCAGCGACGCCGTCGCGCCGGTAGCCGTCGACCTGGCGAGCGGCCGGCCCACGGTGCGCCTGGCCGAGGCCAACGCTCAGGTCGGCGCCAAGAATGCCGCCGACCTGTCGGTCGTCCCGCTCACCGACGGCACGCTGTTGCTCAACCGCGCGACGGGTGAGTTCAACATGGTCGACTCGACCGGCTTCGTGGTGAAGACGACCGGCGGTGTGCAGTTACCGCAGCGAGCAGGCTCGACCGGGGCCGTCGGCATCGCGGCGAAGGACTTCGCATACGTCGTGCAGAGCGATCCGACCGGCACGTCGGTCTACGTCGTCGGCACCACGACTGTGCAAAGCGCGTCGAACGTCAACGCGAAGGTCAAGCCACGGGCGTCCCGATCGATGCCGGAGCCCAGCGCTGCCGGACCGGGTGCCGCGGCCAGCGTCGGCAACGACCTCTGGCTGCTCGTCGGTAGCGGATCAAGGCGCACGGTCCGTCACCTGATGCTTCCCCCCGGCAGCAACCCGGGCGCGCTGCTGCGCACCGCTGACGAGGGCTCGGTGGACGGCGCCGCCGGCATCGCCACAGCCGGCAGCGGCAGCGACCAGACCGCCGGCGTCGCGTCCCAGGATCGGGTGATGGTCTTCCGGGGCACATCGCGGATCGCGACCACTCGCTGGACCCCACCGAGGGGTGTCGACAAGGTCCTGCCCGCGACCGAAAACACCAGACGTCTGTCATTCCTGTTGCACGGCGGCGACGGCTGGAGCGTCGTGTCGACCGCGGCCGACGGCAGCGACCTGCGGGGCCCGACGAAGCTGACCGGCGTCGCCGCGACCGCGGATCTCGTCGCGCCGGCCGCGAGCGACGGTGCTCTGTACACGATGGACGCAGGCAGCGGCCAGCTGATCCGCATCGGCGGCGACAACCGGGCGAGAGCCCTGGGCGGCGTGCCGAACTATCCGCTCGCCGAAAAGAACGGCCGGTCGATCGAGCCTGCCGGTTTCGCCGACGGGTACGTCGTTGCCCGCGGGCCACGCGTCATCTACAACTCACCGAGTCACCTGCGCGCCGTCGTCGTATTCCCCGACGGCAGCCGCGGCCCGCTCGACATCGAGAAGAGTTCCGCGGTCACGGTGAACGCTGCCGGCGGCGCCGCGTCCCTCACGCGCAGCCGCCAGAACGACCAGAACAAGGTGCCGCCGCCCAGCAGGGGGCGACCCGCCCCGAAACCGGTCGACCCCGTCAACAACAAGATCGATTGCAAGTCGACCGCGCAGAAGCCGCACATCCCGCTGCTCAGCCAGCCGATCACGGGATCGCGCTCGGTGCAGCTGTACTGGACATACCCGACGGCCGGTCAGCAGGACTGCATCCCCTCGACGTACGGGCTGAACGTGACGTTGCTCAGCACCGACGCCCCGGCGCCGCCATCGCAGGTAACGGTGCAGGGGCAGCGCAGTGTCAACCTCACCGGTCTGTTCCCCTCCAAGCGTTACCGGATCTCCGTGACGGCCTACATCAACGGCCGGGGCACGGAGTCCGCGCCGATCGAGATCACGACCGGTCCCGAAGGGCCGGCTGCGCCGCGGAACGTTGCCGTCCGCACCGATGCCGATGGCAGCTGGAACGTCTCGTGGTCGGCCTGCGGTTCGGTCGAGGCCGGCTGCGTGCCCAGCGCTTCGTGGCGGGTGGTCCCCGAGTTCTGCGACGGTCGCGGCCTGTCCGGCGCACCGGACCAGATCGACGTCACCGCCGACCCCACCGCGGTCGAGCAGCCCGGCGCGACCCTACGCGGTGGGGACGCCCTGCTCGGCCGCGGCGTGCGATTCACCGTCGAGGGCATCGGTGCCGACGGGGCGACCGGCAAACCGTCGCCCGCCACCGCCTGCACGTCGAGTTGGAGCCCGTCCGTCGCGGCGGGGATGCAGCTCAGCGCCACCACCCCGGCCGAAACACCCGCCGGCAGGTCGGCGTCCACCGACCTGACCTTGAACCTCGGCGCCGACGCGGCCCACAACGTCGGCGGCATCGGCGCCCAGATCGTCCTCAGGCTCAGCGGGCCGGATGGGACGCAGGCCAGCACGAGGACATTCGACGGCAACAAGACCAACATCGTCCAGGCCCGGTTCGACAACGTCCGCCCCGGCGCCACGTACACCGCGTCGGCCAGCGTCAGCCCACCCGAGCACCCCGGCAGCGGCGTCGGCATAGGGCCGGTCGGGGTCACGACCCGCTCGAGCTGGCCTGCGCTGTCCGTCACCGACGCGCAGTGCCCGCGCAACGGCAACCTGCTCAACTGCGACCTGTCCTTCCGGATCGCCGGCATCTCGAGTGCCGCCGCCAACGGTGAGTCCTTCGACCTGACGGGTGACTCGCGGCTGCAATGCGGCAACGCCGGCCGGCCGCTAGTCCAGACCGACTTCGACCCGGCCACGGCGACCATCACGGCGGTGGACGTCTCACAGTTGGACAATCTGTTCGGCCCGTGCACCATCACCATCGGCCTGGTCGAACACAAGCCGCGGCAGCCGTCGTACTTCGGCGGCATCCCGTCGCGCTCCGCATCGTCGCCGGTGAATCTCGGGGCCCGAAGTCAGTCTGGGGCCGGCAGCCAGAGTTCGTCGCGTCCTGGGACGGCACCAGCGCGCGGGTCAGCTACACCGGCGGCAGCAATCTCACGCTCGGCCTGCTCACCACCAACTGGACCGAGACCATCATCGGCCCCGACGGCTCCGACTGCGGCTCGACCACCGGTCCCCCGCCCACGGTTGTGGCCGTCCGGGCGGACTGTGAGAATCGCCTCGGCGACCGGAGCGGATGGTCGGTGTCGATCGGCTACCAGGACGTGATCGGTCTCACGCCGCACTCGGCCACCGCCGTGCTGCCCGGGCCGCCGCCGACCTATCAACCCTGCACGCCCGTCGGCTTCACCGCCGAATGGGGGGCCACCAGAGCCGACGGCGTCACGATTGCGACAGTCGGCGGCGACCTGAGCCGGTGCGGCAACTGGCGCTATGAACTGCTGCGGCCCGACGGCGCGATCTGCACGCCGGCGAACGGCGCGCCGAAAGCCGAACCCCCCGCGGTCATCCCGATCGGCGACTGCGGCGTCCACCCCGTTACCGGTGTGTGGAAGGTCTCCATCACGTGGACGAGGCCCAACGGCATGGACGACAACGTGATGCCCGTCGTGGGCGGTAAACCACCGACGACCTAGTGTCTCGACCTATCCGCCGCTATGCAGATCAGCACGAACCGACCGAGGAGCGAACGTGTCCAACCCCGCCGACGGCATCGCCCGCTTGGCGCACGAGGTCGACCGGCTGTGCCAGAACATGGGTCTGGTCATCCAGGGCAAGCCTGAAGTCGTACGCAACGCGGTGCTCTGCCTGCTGGCCGAGGGTCACCTGCTGCTCGAGGACGTCCCCGGTACCGGCAAGACCTCTCTCGCACGGGCGCTCGCGTCGTCGATCTCGCTGACCTGGCACCGGATCCAGTTCACGCCTGACCTGCTGCCCTCGGACGTCACCGGCGTCTCGATCTACAACCAGCGCACCCAGGAGTTCGAGTTCAAGCGTGGGCCGGTGTTCGCGAACATCGTGCTGGCCGACGAGGTAAACCGGGCGTCGCCGAAAACGCAGTCGGCGCTACTCGAGGTCATGGAGGAGGGCACGCTCAGCACCGACGGCCTCGTCCACAACATGGCCACGCCGTTCATGGTCGTCGCCACCCAGAACCCGATCGACATGGAAGGCACGTACGTCCTGCCCGAGGCACAGCTCGACCGGTTCCTGATGAAGCTGTCGGTGGGCTACCCGAGCGCCGAAGCCGAGGCCGAGATCTTGCGTACGCAGAAGATGGGGGGCACCGTCGCCCACCTCTTGCCCGTCCTCGCCGCCGAGGACGTCGCCGCCATGATCGGGATCGTGAAACAGGTCGAGGTCGCACCCGTGCTGGAGGAGTACATCGTCGCGATCTCCACCGCGACCCGCTCGATGTCAGAGCTCCGGCTCGGCGTCTCGCCACGGGGCAGCCTCGCGCTGCTGCGCGCCGCGCGCGCCGCTGCCGCCGCCGCCGGGCGCGCCTACGTCGTACCCGAGGACGTCAAGACGATGGCGCCGGTCATCCTGGCTCACCGCGTCATCCTGCAGCCCGACGCCGAACTCCAAGGCCGCACGGGCACACAACTGATCGGGCGCGCGGTCCAATCCGTACCGGTGCCCCGCAACGCCCACGCCGGCTGAGCGTCGCTAATGGCAAAGCTCGCGAGTTCATCGTCAAGTGCAGCACGCCGTCAGCGAGCGACGAAGGAGGGAGCATGACGCTGTTCGGGTTGGCGGCCCTGCTCGCGGGCATCGCGTCACTCGTGCTGGGAGTGAGCTTCGACTGGGTATCCTTCGACCTGCTCGGTCTCGGCCTGCTCGCCGTGGTGGTGATCGGCTTCGCGACCGTCGCCCGGCCTTCCCGGTTGAGCATCCAGCGCGAGATCCAGCCGCCGCGCGTGGCCAAGGGCTCGCCCGCCATCGCCTTTCTGACGTTCGCCAATCGTGGTCGCCGGACCCATCCCGTCGCCGTGGCCACGCAACCGTTCGGCTCGCTGCGCGTGCGCACCGTCATCCCCAAGCTGCGTGGCGGCGAGCGGGGCACCCGCGCCTACCGGCTGCCCACCACGCACCGGGGGATCTTCGACATCCCGCCACTCGAGCTGACCCGGCGGGACTCGTTCGAGCTGTTCCGGCTCTCGCGCCAGCACACCGATACCGAACGGATCTGGGTCTACCCGCGCATCCTCGAGTTCCGCACCTTGGCGACCGGCCAGATGCGCAACCTCGAGGGGCCGTCCTCGGACACCTCGCCGCAGGGCAACATCACCTTTCACCGGTTGCGTGACTACGTCGAGGGCGACGATCTGCGGCTGGTGCACTGGCGCTCGTCGGCGCGGCTCGGCACATTGCTGGTCAAGCACAACGTCGACACCTCCCAGCCGCACACGGTGGTGGTTTTCGATCAGCGACCGAGCCTCTACACCGCGGAGACCTTCGAGTCCGCGGTCGACGTCGCAGCTTCGGTCGTCGTGGCGTCGGCGGTCAACAAGGCACCGGTCGAACTCCGGCTCACCGACGGCACGGTCATCGGCGGATCGCGGGTGCGCGATTCCAGGCCGATGATCGACTATCTGACCGGCGTCGCAGCCGATCCCGGCGGAACCCTGCAGGCGCAGTTGCTCGCGCTGCGCCGCGTCCGCGGCGGCACATCGCTCGTCGTCGTCACCGGCGGTGTCGATCAAGCCGATCTGCCCTCCCTCAGCGGGCTGCGCCGCCGCTTCGACCGTCTCGTCCTCATCTCGATCGACTCGGAGAAGCGGAGCGTCCCGTGGGTCCCGGGCTACCGCGTGATCGTCGCGGCGAACGCGGACGAGGCGTGCACGGCGTGGAATCTCGAGGTCTCACCATGAGCGAGGGCGCGAAGGCGTGGATCTTCATCCGACGGCTCGTTCCGTTCTCGCTGCTGCCGCTCGCACTCATCGCCTGCTTCCTGGCCAGTTCGCCGTGGTTGCGTGCGTTCCCGGCCGAGGTGATGGCGGTGCCGCTAATCGGGGCGTCGCTGCTCGGGGTGCTCCTGCCCGTCGTCGTCATCGCGATCGGCATCCGCAAGCTGTGGCTCACGGCGCTCATCGACGTCATCGGTTTCGTCTTCTTCACCACGCTCGTCACCCTGCGCGAGCCGTCCGGCTTCGGTGACATCTACACCGGCTTGGTGCACGGGCCGTCCCAGGTCCTGAGCTTCGCGCTGCCGCTCGTCAGCCCGCGCAGCCTGCTCGTCGCACCGATCGCCCTGTGCTGGCTCAGCGGCGTCGTCATGGGAGAGTGCCTGGGCCGTGGGTGGCAGTCGGTGTTGCCGTACGCGACCCTGCTCGTCACGTTCGGCCTGTCCTACGCGTCGACGACCCGGGCGATCGTCAGCACGTCCGACGGCCACCGGTACGACACGCTGCTCGCCGGAGGTCTGCTCCTCGCCTTGTTGTTGTTGCGCTCAGCGCAGGCGTGGCTCGAGCAGGACGTCGGCGCCGAAACCTCCCAGCCCGACGGCATGCTGCCGTTACGTGGGCTGGTGATCGCGGCTGCGGTCTCCGGCATCGTCGCCGTGGTGGCGGGACTCACCGTCCAGGCGTCGATCTTCTCGGGCGATCCCGCGGCGCCCCAACGCGTACCTCCATTGGACCGCGGGCAACCGCTCTCCCCGCTGGCCTTCGTCGCCGGACTGCGACCGTCCGACCCGAACAGCGCCGGCGCCGAGCTGTTTCGCGTCACCCTCGACCGGCGGGCGTCACGTTATGTCGCCATCGCCGACGTCGACACCTACGACGGCGACGGCTGGTCGTTCAGTCGAAAGTTCCGGCCCTCCGGCGGGGTGATTCCGGCCGACCAGGACCCGACCGCTCGGCCGAACGGTCCGTCCGTCACGCAGCAGTACCAGATCGAGAAGGGCCCCATGACGAGCGCGCCGTGGATGCCGTTCCAGTACCGACCGGAGAAGGTCGCGGGCACCGCCGTGAACATCGACGCGACGAGCGGGATGGTCGTGCCGAGCCGCACGCTGCGGGCGCGCCAGTCGTACAGCGTGCGCTCCTCGACCTCGGACGTCGCGTTCAGCGCGCTGCCGAGGTCCACGCTGATCGGCACGTCCTCGCCGCCTGCTGACACCGATCTGCCGCCGGCGGTGAAGCGTTCCCTCGGCGACGTGGTGCAGTCGCTGCGAAACGAGACGGGGACATCGCCGGGCGACTCGCCGATCGTCTTCATGCAGGCCGTGCTCACGGACTTCCGCGGTAACTATGCACTCTCCGGTGGGCCGAGCGTGGGCGCGTCGCCGTCGAGGACGGTCGTCGCATCGTCGCCCGCGACCACCTCCGCGACCGCGACTCCGACTCCGACTCCGACTCCCACTTCGGCGGAGGCGAGTTCGTCGCCCGGGCGGCGCGCCGATGGCACCAGCTTCGCGAACGTGCTCGCGTCGATTCTCGGTCCGTCCCGATCGGCGACCCCGGAGCAGTACGCGACGCTGGTCGCCCTCGTCGCCCGTCAGCTCGGCATACCGGCGCGGGTGGTGTCCGGCTTCCGCGTGGGCGCAGGCACTGGCGCCACTGTCGCGGCAGGGACGTACCGAGTCACCACCAAGCAGGCCTGGACGTGGGTCGAGATTCCCGTCCGCGGCCGCGGCTGGGTAGTACTGGACGCATCACCTGACACTTACTCCAGCCAGAAGTCGTCCCCCAGCCTGAGCGCGCGCCCGACGCCCTCGCAGACGCCCTCCTCGACGCCCAACGCACTACTGACTCAGAATCCGTCGAACGGCGGCAACGGTGTCGCGAAGAAGAGCCGAGTCCCCGGTGCGAACGACGTTTCGGCCACGTCGATCGTCCTCATTGTCATCGTCGTCCTGATTGCGGCGATGGTGCTCGCGGCGTTGGCGTTCGTGCTGCGCAAACGGTTGCGGGTCCGGCGGCGGCGGACCGGCGACCCGCGGCGTCGCCTGATCGGGGCCTGGCAGGAGAGCCTCGACGTCCTGGTCGAATCAGGTCTGCCGGACGTGACCTCGCTGACCAGCGCAGAGGTCGCCGCGTCGACCGCCGAGCACTTCGGCGACGAACCGGCGATGCAGGCGCGCTACCTCGGCGATTCGGCCAACGCCGCCATCTTCAGTCCGACGACCCGAATCGGGCAGCAGGCGGCCGACGCCGCCTGGCGGGCTGAGATCGTGCTGCGCAAGTCGGTGCGGCGCCGGTTGACCTTCCGCGAGCGGATCGGCGCCGGGGTGCGGTACCACCGCACCCGCAAGCCGCGCCCGCTGGTGGGCCCGTCGTCGTGGGCGGCAGCGGCGAAGGCTCGCGGCGGCACGACCACTCGCGCTCGACGCACCCGTAAGCGTGGCTCCGGAGGTCGCCACCGAACGCGCTGACACCGCGCTCGAGTTCAGCGTGCCGGCATGTTCGAGCGCCGACGGTAGGCCTCGAGCAGCGCCTGCACGTACCGCAGGTCGGCCGACGATCGCGTCGTCGTGGGCAGTTCCACGGGCCCGGTGCGCGTCATGGCGACGAGGTGACCGCCGCCGCCCGAGCTTTCGAAACCGACCTCGAAGCCCAGGACTTCCGACCAGCCAAGTTCGGTCTTGCGCCACCACGAGCGCAGCACCAGTCGCTGCTCGTCGATGACGAGTGCTCTGGCGCCGGAGCGGATCGTGACCCGCCGACGCAGCGACATCGGGTCGATCGCCAGGTCCGCGTGCGGCTGCGGTTGGTTCGGCCGCGACGGCGACCCGGGCGGGTAGGACCACGGCGAGGACCGCGGTGGCTGGGACGACCAGGTGGAAGCGGAACCGGCGTTCTGCTCACCCCGCTGCGCCGCGGACGGCGGCAGCGGGTACTGAGGCAGGGCCAGCGCGGACCGCGCCACCGTCTCCTCACCGCTTGACAGTGGTAAAGGCAGCGGCCGGTAACCCCCCGAATTGCTCGGAGGCGCAGCGAACGGCGGCTGGTGCGCTGCAGGTCGCTGCAGAGACGAGCGCATCACCGTGGCCTCGGCCGCCTCCGGTGCGACCACGGGTTTCGCCGGTAGCTGCGGCGTGGCCGGCAGCTGGAGCGACGAGCGCATGACGGTGCGGTCCGCGTCATCGTCTGGGTCGATCTCCACGGCCGAGTGGCGACCGGTCGGACTCGGGTGTGCGCTGCGCGGGGTCTCAGGCGGCACCGCCGGGGGGTCGGTCGCAGCAGGCGTGGCGTGGCGAGCCGATGGGGGCGTCGCATCGACCGGGTCGTCGCCGCCTTCGTCCTCGCGCTCGGAGAGGGTCGGCGCTGACCAGTCGGGCGCGGCAGTCGGCTGCATCCGGGGCAGCGGCGGTGGCAACGACGACCGCGGGACCGGCGGCTGCCCAGGCGGTGGCGTGGCCAACCCGACGGGCGGCGCATTGCGCGGCCGGAGCATCGGCATCCGGGTGATCTGCGGCAGCCCGACCGTCCCGCCCGGCGCGCTGGGATCGCGGATGAGGCACTGAGTGCGCGGCCAGTCCTCGTCGATCTCGATCTCGGCGAGTTCGGCGGCGAACTGCGCGGCCGTCGGCGGGCGATTGTCCTTGTCCTTCGACATCGCACGGATGAGCAGGTCGGACAATCGCGTCGGAGCCTGCGCGATGACCAGCGGCTGGACCGGGTCGCGCAGGATCCGCGGGATGACCGAGGCGGGCGACTCACTGCCGTAGGCACGGGACGCGGACCGTCCCGCGATCAGCTGGCACAGCGAGGACACGAGCCCGTAGATGTCCGTGGCCGCCGAGGTCTCGTCACCCTCGAGCAGTTCCGGCGCGGCGTTCAGGGTCGTGAAATCAAGCAGGCGGGCGCTCGTGTGCGTGGGCGAATGCAGCATCGCCACCCCGAAATCGGTCAGCGCAGGCTCGCCGTATTCGGTCATCAGGATGTTGTGGGGCTTCACGTCGCGATGCAGGATCTCGGCACGGTGTGCCGTCTCCAGCGCCCCGGCGACCTTGATACCGATGGAGACGACCTCAGGCACCGGCAGCCCTTGACCGGTCCGGATGCGGTCGCCGATCGGGCCGATGCACAGTTCCAGGACGAGCACCGGCCGGCCGTCCCCGGCACGGAACGAGCGGTACAACGTGACGATGTTCGGGTGCGAGCTGACGGCCCCGAGCGCGATCGACTCCCGTTCGAAGGACCCGACGGCCCGCGGGGAGGCGTCACGGACATTGAGCAGTTTCAGGGCGACGTTGCGGTTCGTCGCGATTTCCCGCGCGCGATAGACGGTCGCGAGACTCCCGCGCCCGATCTCCACGATGCCTGTGAATCCGGGGAAGAAGTCACTCTGCGCGACCTTCGATCGACGCATCAGCGCCACCTGCGGACCTCCCCTAGGACTTCGCGACGAAGACTATCAACGCCGCAGGGACTTAGGACGCATCGCGGGCCCAGGACGGCACCGCGCGAATCGTGAGAGGGTGTCGGCGTGCCTGCTCCCCGTGTTCGCGCCGCCGCCCTGGCTGCCCTGCTGGCCGGAGCGGGCGCAAGCCATTTCGCGGTTCCAGGCATCTACGACGCGATGATCCCCAAGGTCCTGCCCGGGCCCCCGCGGGCGTGGACGGTCGGCTCCGGCGTGGCCGAGATCGCGGTCGCCGCTGCCGTCCTGGCGCCGCCGACCCGCAGGCACGGGGCACTCGCCGCCGTCGGTCTGTTCGTCGGTGTCCTGCCCGCCAACGTCAAGATGGTCATCGACGCGCGCACGAGTGATTCCATCGCGTACAAGGCGGGCACCGTCCTGCGGCTCCCTCTGCAGGCGCCGCTGATCGCCTGGGCGCTGCGCGTCCGCCGGGACGCCTGACCCGCCTCAGTCGACGTTCCCGATGCCCGCACCGACCTGCACGGCATTCTCGCGTTCGACGACGTCCAACTCATCGGGCTCCGGCTGGGCGATCTCGCCTCGGTCGGCGCGATCCAGCGCACCGTGCACAGTCGAGAGCAGCATCGCGGCCGCCACCAAGGTGCCGGCGCCGATCGCGAACGGCAGGCTCGACTGGCCGTTCAACTGCCCGCCCGGGACCATCAGGGTCGCGCAGTACGGCGCGAGACCACCACCGATGAAGCGCACGAAACCGTAGGTGGCCGAAGCGACCGGACGCTCGACCGGCGCGATGCTCATGACCGCGGTGGTGACGAGCGTGTTGTTCATGCCGATGAACGCGCCGGCGACGATCGTGGCGACGATGACGACGGTCGGGTGATCGGACCAGATCGCGACGACGGTCAGGTCGAGCGCCATGAGCACGAAGTTGCCGTAGAGCGTTCGCGGCGTGCCGAAATGCGCCTTGAACCACGGCGCGCCCCAGATCGCGAACGCGGCCACCAGCAAGCCCCACGCACAGAAGACCAGGCCTAGCTTCACAGGGCTCTCGATGCCCATCAGGAACGGCGTGCACCCGAGCAGCGTGAAGAAGCCCCAGTTGTAGAGCAGGCCCACGCCGCTGGTGGTGGCGAGCGCGCGGTGCTTGAGCGCCAGCAGCGGTTCGCGCAGTCGCTCGCGGTGTTGCGGCGCAGGCGTCTTGGGCAGCAGGAACAGCGTGGCGAGCAGCGCGATGGCCATCAGCACGGACACACCGAAGAAGGGGCCGCGCCAGCTGATCGAGCCGAGTTCACCGCCGAGCAGCGGTCCGAGCGCGATGCCGATCCCCAGTGCGGTCTCGTAGAGGATGATCGCCCCGCCGAAGCCGCCCGTCGCCGAGCTGACGATCACGGCCAGCGACGTGGCGATGAACAACGCGTTGCCGAGCCCCCAGCCGGCGCGGAAGGCGACGATCTCGCCGATGCTGCCGGACGCGCCGGCCAGTGCAGCGAAGACGACGATGATGACGAGGCCCCAGATCAGCGTGCGTTTCGCGCCGAGGCGGCTCGACACCCAGCCGGTGACGAGCATCGCCACCGCGGTCACGACGAGATAGCTCGTGAAAAGCAGCTCGACCTGTGACGAGGTCGCGTGTAATTGGCCCGCGAGCGTCTTCAGGATCGGGTCGACCAGTCCGATGCCCATGAAGGAGATGACGCAGGCAAAGGCGACCGCCCACACCGCCTTGGGTTGACGGAACGGGCTGGTGGATTCCGCGGAGTTGCCGTGCGTGGACAGTGTCATCGGTTCTTCCTCGATTTGTCGGTTCGGGTGGCGACGAGCCGCTCGATGGCCGGCAGAGCGGCGCTGAGCAGTTGCTGGTCGTCGGTACTGAGTTCTGCCAACGCGGTGCGGATCACCTCGGCCCGGGCCGCGTACCGTGCGATCAGCACGGCCTCGCCGTCGGCGGTGATCCGGACCAGCGACGCACGCCGGTCGGTCGGGTCGGGCACGCGTTCGGCGTAGCCGGCGTCGGCCAGCCGGTTCACCAGCATCGTCACGCCGGGCTGGGTCATAGCCTCGCGGACGGCGAGCTCGGACACCCGCAACGGCCCCTCGGTGCGCAGCCGGTCGAGCGCGGTGATCGTCGAGCTGCTGACCTGGGTCGGGGTCTGGCGTCGCAGCCACGCCGTGAGCCTGTCCAGACCGGACGCCAACGCGCGAACGTCGGACATACGCAAGCTCATAAGCACAAGTGTATAAGCATCTTATATAATATGGCAATGTGATCTGATAGTCGGCGCAACGTCCGAGCTGCGGGCAAGGCATGATCGCTAGGTGACTTCGTCTGGCGCCACGACCCCGCACGACGACCTCGATCGACGCGTCCGTCAGGCTCTGGGCGAACTCGACGCTACGGGCCGGCGCTGGGCCGGAGACTCCGGCGTTCTCGCCCTCTTCGACGCGATGGCGGGCAGCCGCCTGCTCGACATCCACGCGCGCCGCATGCGCGAGCACGGCCGTGGTTTTTACACGATCGGCTCGGCCGGGCACGAGTCGAACGCGTTCGTCGCCGCCGCGCTGCGGCCGACCGATCCGGCGCTGCTGCACTACCGTTCGGGGGCGTTCTTCCTGGCCCGTGCCCTGCGCGCCGGCCGGACGCTGGATGACGGCCTGCGGGCGATCCTGCTCAGCATGCTTGCGAGCACCGCGGACGTCGCGTCCGGTGGGCGGCACAAAGTCTTCGGCGACGAGTCGCTCGCGATCATCCCGCAGACGTCCACCATTGCCTCGCAGCTGCCCCGCGCCGTCGGGGTCGCCCTCGCGATCAGCCGCGCGCGCCGTCTCGGCGTCCCCCGCCGCTGGCCCGACGACGCGGTCACGGTGTGCTCGTTCGGCGACGCGAGCATCAACCATTCGACGGCGGCGGGCGCGCTCAACGCCGCCGGCTACACCGTCGCGCAGGGCCTGCCCCTGCCGCTGCTGTTCGTATGCGAGGACAACGGCATCGGCATCTCGGTACCGACACCCCAGGACTGGGTCGCCGCCGCCGCGCACCGTCCCAACATCCGCTACCTGTTCGCCGACGGCGACGACCCGGACGCCGCGTTCTCAGCCGCCTGTGACGCCGTCGACACCGTCCGCAGCGAACGCGAACCCGCCTTGCTGCACCTGCGCACCGTGCGCTACCTCGCGCACGCAGGAAGCGACGTCGAGTCCGGCTATCGCACGCCCGCCCAGCTGCAGGTCGAGCGGGACCGCGACCCGCTGCTCGCCTTCGCCCGCAGGCTGGGCACGACCGGGCTCGCTGCGCGGTACGCCGAGATCGCCGAGCGGGTCGAGACGCTCGCGGCCGAACTCGCCGATACCCCGACTCTCGCCAGCGCCGACGCCGTCATGGCCACGCTGGCGCCGCCGAATCGCGCCGTGCCGGCCGCGCCTGCCCGCCTGGACACGCGCACTCGCGCGTTCAATCGCAAGTTGCCCGAGGACGCCGGTCCGATGACGCTCGCGCAGAGCATCAACGCCGCGCTCACCGATGCGCTCACCGCTCGCAAGGAGGTCCTCGTCTTCGGTGAGGACGTCGGCCGCAAGGGCGGCGTCTACGGCGTCACCCGCGGGCTGCAGCAGCGCTTCGGCGCAGCGCGCGTCTTCGACACCCTGCTCGACGAGCAGGCAATTCTCGGATTTGGCCTCGGTCTCGGGGTCAGCGGCCTCGTGCCGGTGCCCGAGATCCAGTACCTGGCCTACCTGCACAACGCCGAGGATCAGCTGCGCGGCGAGGCCGCCAGCCTGCGCTTCTTCTCCGGCGGCACCTACGTCAACCCAATGGTGGTGCGGGTCGCCGGGCTCGCGTACCAGAAGGGCTTCGGCGGGCACTTCCACAACGACAACGCGGTCGGCGTGCTGCGCGACATCCCCGGTCTCGTCGTCGGCGTCCCGGCCCGCCCCGAGGATGCCGCTCCAATGCTGCGCGCCTGCCTCGACGCAGCCGCCGCGACCGGCCAGGTCAGCGTGTTCCTCGAACCGATCGCGCTCTACCACGAGAAGGACCTCTACGAGCCCGGGGACCGCGGCTGGCTGGGCGACTACTCCCCCGACGCACACGTGTCGATCGGTGCCGGCCGGGTGCACGGGGACGGCGGCGATCTCACGATCGTCACGTTCGGCAACGGCGTGCGGATGAGCCTGCGTGTCGCTGCCCGGCTGGCTCGCGACGGCATCGGCGTCCGCGTGCTGGACCTGCGCTGGCTCGCGCCGCTGCCGATCAACGACATCGTCCTGGCCGCCGCGCAGACGCGTCGGGTCCTGGTGGTGGACGAGACCCGCCATGCCGGCGGGGTGGGCGAGGGTGTGCTCGCCGGGCTCGTCGACGCGAAATTCCCCGGGCGAATGGCGCGGGTCGCCAGCCGCAACAGCTTCATCCCGCTCGGCGACGCCGCGAACCTCGTCCTGCTCGGGGAGGACGAGATCGAGGTCGCCGCCCGGGCGATACTGACGGAGCGCTGATCGTCAGCCGGTGACAGAGGGGCGCCGCTGCCCGGTCGACTGCGTGCAGGCTTGATCTCGATCACGTTTTCCGGTGTCGAGGCCGTTCCGGCGCGGGCGCAACATCTCCATCGCGTGAACGCGTGATCGACTCCGACGCGATGATGCTGAGGGCGCAGGCCGTCAGCCGTCAGCGGGCGACGGACGCGAGGACGCGGTTGAGCGCCGCGACGCCACGATCGAGCTCGTTGACGGAGATCGTGAGCGCCGGACGCACCCGCAGGCTCGTCGCACCGCAACCCAGCACCAGGACGTGCTCGTGCTCGCTCAGGCGGGCGATGACCTCGTCACGCAGTTCCGCCGTCGGCAGGGTGAACGCGCACATGAGCCCGCGCCCGCGGACGTCGGTGACGATGTCGTGCTTGGTGGCCAAGGCGATGAGCTCGTGCATCAGGTGGGTGCCGAGAAAGGCGGCACGCTCGATCAGCGCCTCGTTCTCGATGACCTCGAAGATGCGGCGGGCGCGCACCATGTCGGTCAGGTTGCCACCCCACGTCGAGTTGATCCGAGACGACACGTGAAAGACGTTGTCAGGCACCTCGTCGACGCGGCCGCCGGCCATCACGCCGCACACCTGGGCCTTCTTGCCGAACGCCACGACGTCGGGCTGAACCCCCAACTGCTGATAGGCCCACGCCGTGCCGCTCATGCCGACGCCGGTCTGCACCTCGTCCAGCACGAAAAGCGCGTCGAACTCGCGGCACAGCGCCTGCATCGCCTGCAGAAACTGCGGACGGAAGTGGTTGTCGCCGCCTTCGCCCTGGATCGGTTCGGCGATGAAGCAGGCGATGTCGTGCGGGTTCTGCTCGAAGGCCGTGCGGGCGGCCGCGAGAGCCACGCGCTCGGCGGCGACGACGTCCGGGTTGCCGTTGATGGACGGCGATGGGATGCGCGGCCAGTCGAACTTCGGGAACCGCGCCACCTTGTTCGGATCGGTGTTGGTGAGGCTCATCGTGTAGCCGCTGCGGCCGTGGAACGCCTTCTCCAGATGCAGCACCTTCGTGCCGAGAGCCGGGTCGATGCCGTGCGTCTCGTTCCACCGCGACTTCCAGTCGAAGGCGACCTTGAGCGCGTTCTCGACGGCGAGGGCGCCGCCGTCGACGAAGAACAGGTGTGGCAGCGCGGGGTCGCCGAGCACGCGCGCGAACGTCTCGACGAAGCGAGCCATCGGCACGGTGTAGACGTCGGAGTTGCTGGGCTTGTTCACCGCGACACCGGCGAGTTCGGCTCTGGCGTCGTCACTGGTCAGGGCGGGGTGGTTCATGCCGAGCGCGGACGAGGCGAAGAACGTGAACAGGTCCAGGTATTCGCTGCCGTCCCGAGCATCGACGAGGGTCGAGCCCTGCGATCGCTCGAGGTCGAGGACCATCTCGAAGCCGTCGGCAAGCATGTGACGGGCGAGGGTCTCGTGGACCGTGGCCGGGGTGAGGTCGCTGGTGTGGACCGGAATCAGCATCGTCATATCCCCATTCTAACCGACTATTTCCCGGTCGATCGGCATCAATGCCGGAATATTTCCTGCGATTACTCAGACCGGTGGTTCGGCCGGGCGCTCGAAGAACGTCTGCAGCACGACCGTCGTTCGGGTCGAGACATTGGCGCGCTTGCGGATCTCGCGGATCAGCTGTTCCAGCGCGGCGGGTGAGGCCACGCGCACGAACAGCACGTACGCGTCGTCGCCGGCCACCGAGTGACAACCCTCGATCTCGCTCAGCCCGGCGAGCCGCTCCGGGGCGTCATCGGGCTGCGCCGGGTCGAGCGGAGTGATCGAGATCAGCGCTGCGAGCGGAAGCCCGATGGCCTCGGCGTCCACGATTGCCGTGTAGCCGTGGATGACGCCGCTCGTCTCGAGCCGCCGCACCCGGGCCTGTACCGCCGACACCGACATCCCGGTGATCTCAGCCAGCGACTTCAGCGTGCTCCGGCCGTCTGCCCGCAGGGCCACCACGATCCGCCGGTCGACCGGATCGTCCAGGACCGGGTGAGCGCCGGCAGCCTGATCGTCGCCTGACGCGCCCCCCTGCTCGCTCACAGCAAGCACGTTAGCGCCTGCCGACGCGGATCAGGCGGGCGTCGATGATCACGTTTCCCCCGGGTCAGGGCCGCTCGGCGCAGCGCAACGACCCTCAACCCGCAAGGCCTGATCATCTAAGGCCCAGCAACGGTCATCCGGGGCTGAAACCAGATCCACTACGGACCTGCGCCGCCCTCAGGCCCGAGCAGCTCGCGTGGGGCTGCGGATCGAGCGCAGGTTGAGCGCGGCCCGCAGCCGCCCGAGCCGGCCGGCGTCACGGGCCATGGCCCGGCGGGCGGCGTCGACGTGGCGCCAGTAGTCGGCGGCCGCTTCGGCGGGTGGGTCGCCCGGCCCGAAAACCCCGTGGTCGGCAGCGGCCGCGAGTTTCTCGGCCCGCTCGCCGGCCGGACGCTCGGTCAGCACTACGGCTTGCTCATTTCGCGTGCGGCCACGCGGGACGACCGCGCCGAGATCCCGGGCAGCGTCGACGAACTCGCGCCACCCGGCGTCGAACCGGTTGGGGATCGACCCGCGGGTGCGGCGCAGCACCCGTCGCCGCCACTTGATGCCGATGATCAGCGCGCAGAGCAGGGCGAGGAGGAAAATCGGCAGGCCGACGTAGAGGACGACCGTACCGAACCAGCCGGACAGGACACCATGAGCAGGCTGCGGCGGCTTGCCGAGACGTTGCGTGTTCTGGTCTGGCCGGTCCGGTTCATCGAGCGTGCTCGGCGGGTGTACCGGGTTGGGTGGGGGGACGACGGCAGCGGCGGCGTCCTGCGTCGTCTGCGGCGGTTGCTTGTTCGGCTTCTTGTTCTCGTCCGGCATGAATGTCTTGCGTGCGATCGTCACCCACCCGGTGATCGCGTGGCTGCGGATGTGCACCTCGACCGCGGTGTGGACGTTCTTGCCCTGCACGGCACCGTCGGCCTGCGGCTCGGCCAGCAGCACCACGCGCGCCGGCAACCCGAGGTAGTTGCAGATGAGCGCGTACGCCGCGGCATACTGCTCGTCGTCGCCGACGAGCTGGGGCGCGTTCAGGAACGCGGTGAGGCGCCCGGCGCTGTGCCCGGGCAGGTATTGCGCCTCGCCGGGGCCGCCGTCGCTGTAGGCACCGTTGTCGCGCAGGTAGCGGGCGACGGCCTCGACCTGGGCCATGACGTCGGGGGCTCGCGCGGACCACTGGGTGGCGCGGCCGGCGACGAACGCGTCGGCCGACGGGTCGAGAGTCGGCGCACCGTACGGTGTGGCGTCTTTCGGCAACGAGCCGTCGTGCCCCACGCCGTGCACGGCGTAGGTGTCGCCGGCGGCAAGCCGAGCGGACGTGATGCCGGAGCCGGTGGCCAGGTTGTAGCGGAACGCCTCGTCGTGGGCGTGCGCGCGCGGCCCGCGGAAGTCGATGGAGCGCAGCGCGCCGACGCCTGGCACCCAGGCATTGATGTCACGTGCCGCCGCATACGGCGCCTTGATCGAGAACGACGCCTCGGCGGCACGGCCCGCACCGGGGACGGCCACCTGTGATCCGACCCGTTGGAAGGCGTCCAGCGGCTGACCCGACCCCGTTGACACCGTGCCGTTCGTGGCGCCCCACACCGAGCCGTCGTATGCGTCAAGGGTGGCCAGGCGCACGATCGTCGCCCCACGCAGGCCCTGCACCGTGAACAGCGTCTGGTCGAACAGCAGGTTGGCGCTCTTGGTGTACTTGCGGAAGCCGACGAGGGGGCTCGGGTAGGCGGCGATGTCGAACGGTGGTTTGACGTAGTCGCGCAGGACGACTCGATGCCGCTCGTGGCCGGTCACCTGCGGCTCCAGCACCGCTGCCGCGCCGCCGGCCAGCGCGAGGATCGCCAGCCCGATGACGAGACGCTGCGGGCTGCCTGGCGTCACCTTCACCGTGAGCGGACGCGCACCGGGACGCCGGATCGCCGCCCACCCCACGACGAGACACCCGAACGCGATGCCCTGCCACACCCGCGCGGCTGGCTGGGCCGTGCCGAGCAGGATCACCGCGGCCAGGGTCACGACCGGCGCGAGTGCCGGGGCGAACCGGGTGGCCGTCCGTTGCGCGGTGACCGCGGCTATCGCGCCCGAGAGCAGGCCCAGCACGTACGGGATCGCGACCAACCTGCCGCTGCTCGTCACCGGCGGCAGGGTGGTGAGCAACTGCTTCCAGCCGTCGGCCAGCACGGTCGCCGCGTCATGCAGCACCTGCGCGTTCGGCAGGAACCCCGCGGTCGTCTCGGCTCGGAACACGAGCACGCCGACGGACACGAAGTACACCATCACGACGAGGACGGCCGCGAGCCAGGCCGGCCTGCGCGCGACGCTGACGAGCGACGCCACCGCCACGCCGAGCACGGCCCCGACTAGACCGGCCACCAGGTAGGCGTGGCCGCTGAACGTACTGCGGAACCCGTAGAGCGCGACACCGGTCAGGGCGAGCACGAGGGCGAGATCGATGAGCCCGCGCAACCCGAGCGCGGCGTGCGGGTCCGTGTCGATGCGTGGGTCGCCCGGCGCTGTGCTCAGCCGCCGTACGTCGGCACGTCGCTTGTCGGAGCGGTGGCCGCCGGCGAGGCTCGTCACGACGAGCCTGACCCGGCGGCCAGCAGGGCGCGTAGCCCGGCCAGCTGGGGCAGACTGAGCACGACGAGGTTCGCGAAGGCGGTAATCCCGGCCGGCTCGGTCGGGTCGACCCGGATCGCCACCACCTTGACCTCGGGCGGGAAGTACATTGCCGCCTGCTGCAGCTGCGCGAACTCGGTCCGCGCGCCGGTGACCAGCATCGCGACCGTAGTGTCCGGCGCGAGTTGGGCGGCGCGTTGGGCGAGGGCCGAGAGCGACGTGCTCGTCCCGATCGCGGCCCGGGAGAAGGCGTCCATGGCCAGCGCCTGATTGCCTTCGTGAAACACCGTCTGCGCGGCGAGCACCGTGGTGTCGACGTCGTCGTCGTAGGCACGACGGACGACGGACGCGGCCACCGAGATCGCGGTCTCGAAGTCGATCTCGTCGAGATATGCCGCGCCGCGGCCGTCGACGATCGCGCACAGATGCGAGCGGCGGGTGTCCAGGAACTGCCGGACGAGCAGCGTGGTCTCGCCGCTCAGCGCGCTGGCCCGCGCCGACGAACGCCAGTGGATGTAACGGCGGTCGTCGCCGGGGGCATACTCGCGCAGCGTGTGGAATGCGAGGTCGCTGGTCGAGACCTCGTTGGTGGCCTGGCCCTCCAGATCGCGTAGGACGCCGGCCCCGAGCGATTCGATGGCCACCGTAATCGGGTGCACCATCAGCTCGATCATCCCGCTCCATGGGACCGTGCGGCGCAGCAGACCGAACGGGTCACCGCGCACCGTCGTGGCCGGCCCGACCGGCACGACGCCGCGGCGGGTGGTGGCCAGCGAGAAGAGTTCCTCCTGCATCTCGGCCATCCGCAGGCGTCGGAGCGGGAACTGCGCGCGGGACACGCCGATCGGCAGTTCGAGCAGCACCGGCAGCAGGCGGGCGCGTGAGGCGTTGCTGACGATCATTCGCCCGGCCGCCGGATTGCCGGCCACGACCCGGCGCGGGTGGAGTTCGAGACGTACCGAGAGCCGGGTCCGTCCGATCGTGAGCAGCATGCACAGCACGAGCGTGAGCAGACACGCCAGCCCGACGATCACGAGCTCGGCCCAACCGAGCGAGTAGCCGAGTATCCAGGCGGCGACACCCACTGCGAGGACCGTCCAGCCGAGCCGGCTGACCGTGCCGAGGACCGGGCGGATCGCCGCCCGGACGCGCGCAATACCGCTCGGAACGGCTCCGTTCTCGCTGTGGGACTGAGATGACCACATTCGAGTCCACGAAGTGGTGATCTCGGTCTCAAAGCGGGCGAGGGTGAGGCGGGAAGGCATCGGCGGCCCCTACGCCACACGCTGTGACGGTGGGGGTACGATGTCGAGAATCTGACCGAGCACCTCGTCGATCGTCGTCCCGCCGAACTGCGCCTCAGCGTCGAGCAGCACCCGGTGGCACATCACCGGCGTGGCGAGGGTCTTGATGTCGTCGGGGACCACAAAGTTGCGCCCTGACGCGATCGCCCACGTCTTCGCACAGCGCACGAGCGCGAGGCAGCCGCGCACCGACA
Organism: Jatrophihabitans sp.; assembly: GCA_051000605.1. Classification (GTDB taxonomy): domain Bacteria; phylum Actinomycetota; class Actinomycetes; order Mycobacteriales; family Jatrophihabitantaceae; genus Jatrophihabitans. The sequence goes on along the minus strand of JBPCOE010000009.1, from coordinate 10,541 downwards.
ACCCGAGCTTGACGTGGGGGTGCCGGTTCGACTCCTCCGCCAGCCGGCTGACGTAGCCGAGGATCGCCTGGTCGACGTGCACGTTGTCCGCGATCTGGCTCATCTGCGCGACGACATCGGCGGTGATGACGGGCTGGATCGCGGCGGTGCGGTCGCGGGTGGCGGAGTCGCTCAGCACGGCCACCATCGATTCGTGATCGAGGCGGCCGAGGGACGTCTTCATCAGGAAACGGTCGAGTTGCGCTTCGGGCAGGCGGTAGGTGCCGGCCTGCTCGATCGGGTTCTGGGTCGCGATGACCATGAACGGACGCCCGACCGGGTGGGCGACGCCGTCGACGGTGATGCGGCCTTCCTCCATCACCTCGAGCAGCGCCGACTGCGTCTTCGGCGACGCCCGGTTGATCTCGTCGGCCAGCACGATCGTGGCGAAGATCGGACCCTCGTGGAACTCGAAGATCTGCGTCTTCTGGTCATAGATCGTCACGCCGGTGACGTCCGAGGGCAGCAGGTCGGGGGTGAACTGGATCCGGTTGTGGCTGCCCTTGACCGTGGCCGCGAGCGCCTTGGCCAGCATGGTCTTGCCGGTGCCGGGGACGTCCTCGATGAGCATGTGCCCCTCGGTGAGCAGGCAGGTCAACGCGAAGTGCACGGTCTGCTGCTTGCCCATCACCGCCAGCGCGATGTTGTCGGCCATCAGCTTGAACGTCTGTGCGAACCAGCTCGCGGGGTCGGGCCTACTCACGTCAACAACCTCCGGTGTTCTTCCAGTCGCCGCTGCAGACATCTCGCAGCGACGTGCCCCCGACCGTGCCGGTCACCGAGCCTCGTCCGCTGGAACTCGGCGCGCCCCAGTAGCCGCTGAACTGGCCGCTGAAGTCGCCGGCTCCGTTCGTGGTGAAGGGGTAATCGCGCGCGAACCCGTCGTCGGCGTTGAAGTAGACGCGGTAGGAGCGGTTCGCGGCCAGGCCCGACACCGTCGCCGCGAGGTAGCTGCACCCGCTCGAGCAACCCGATCCGCTCGTGTGACTACCCATCCGGACCTTGAGCATCGAAGTCGGCGGCGGGTTGGGCGGATTGTCAGTCTGACAACCGGCGGTGGGGCTCCCGCTGCCGCTCTCGCCACGGCTGTCGACGGACATGACCGACAAGCTGTGGTCTCGCCCGTCGCGCGCAAACGTCTTCGTATATTGGGTGTTCGAGGTCGTACCCACGCGATTGCCGCCGTCGAGGAAGACGTCGTACTTCGTCACCTGGTAGCCGTTGATCGCGCTGGGCTTCGGCCACGTCCACGTGATGGTCGAGTAGTTCGACAGTGTGCAACGCATGTCGGTGGGTCCGTGCGGAGGGCCGTCGGTGTGCGCAGGTGGGGCGTTGACCCAGGCGCCGCACAACTGCTCATTGCAGGTTCGGAGCATGATCGTGATGTCGACGTCGTTGGTGACGGTATCCACGAGATGGGTGGGCTCACGTGTTCCCGGCTTGCCCGCGGGTACCCAGGGGCCGCAGTTGGCGATGTAGGCCTTGCACTCGACCCGCGATGTGCGCCCGTGCGAGGCCGGGACGGCGTAGGACACGGCCAGCTGCCCGTCCTTCGCGGTGTTCGTCGATTTGATCGCGGTCGGAGGGTCGGGCGTACCCGCGACCGTGAAGCGTGTGGCGCCGGCTGCCGAGGAGCGGTTCGCCGCATTGCGGGCGACGACTGAGTACGTGTAGACGTGCGCCGTCGCCGGCGTGTCGTTGCAGCTGGTCGCGGCGGTGTCGCGACAGATGACGGCGCCGTCGCGGGTGACGGTGTAGGTCGGCGTCCCCGGGCCGTTCGGGTCGCTCGCCGCCCAGGTGACGGTGACCGCTCGCTGCGTCGTGCCGGCCTGGCTCGCGTAGTTCACCGCGACATTCGCCGGAGTGCCGGGCAGGCCAGCCGACTGCCCTCGCGCGGACGCGGGCGGCCCGGCTCCGAGGTCGTTCACGGCCACGACGGTGAACGTGTAGACGTTGTGGTTGTCGAGCCCGCGGGCGACGACCGAGCGTGCGGCGCCGGCCGCCGACGCGGCCCCGCCGCCCGACCAGCTGATCCGGTACGTCTTCGGCGGGGTGCCACCGTTTCGCACCGGCTGCCACGAGACGGTCAGCGCATGATCCTGCGGGTTCGAGGTTTGCAGGGACGTGACCGCTGCGGGCAGCTTGTCGGGCCTGGCCGGCGGCGACAACGCTGGACTCGGCTTGGAGAAGCCCACTCCGTTGTGCGCACGGACCGTGAACCGGTATTGCGTACCGTTTCGCAAATTGACGATGCGGCACGGTGACGCCGCACACGTCTGTGATCCGCCGGCCCAGGCGACCTCGTATCGGTCGATGGGTGCGCCGTTCGCCGCCGGGGTGGGCCAGGACAGCACGACCGTCTGGCTGAGGACCGTCCGGCCGGCCTGCGGCGCACCCGGCGCATCCGGGACGTTCAGCACCGCGAGGGAAAGGCGCCCGGTGAAGTGCCGGTCCTGACGCGCTCTGTCGGCGACGTCGGTGACGACGAGGTCGAAGGTCATCAGGCCGTGGCTGGTCGGGCCGGGCGTGACGCGGACCTGCGATCCGGTTGCCGTCACCTTCGCCTTCAGTCCGGACGACTGGCGGATGCTCACCACGGAGATCTTCGGGTCCCGCAGCGGCGAGCTGACCGAGCCGCGGATGTCACGGGTCGCGGTGGCCCCGGCCTTGAGGCCGTCGATGCGGATCGGGTTCATCGAACCCCCGCCCAGCTTCAGCACGCCGACGTTGAGGGTCGACGTCTTCGCCTGGCTGCCATTGACGCCGATGCTGAGCGCGCCCTGCCCGCCCGGCACGGCCGAACCGCCGGCGCGCAGGCCGATGACGTGCGAACCGTTGCCCAGGATCGCCACGCCCTTGGCCTGCTTCGCCCAGGACGCGGTGAAGTCGAGGCCGGCGAGCTGCGAGCGATCGGCGAGCCACACATGACACAGCGACGCGATGTCGAGGCGACGGTCCGGGCCGCCCTCGACGATGCTGATCGGCGCGCTCGGGCAGCGGATCACCGGCGTGTTGGGCCCGACCTGCACCTGCAACGTCAGCAGCGCCAGGTGCCCGTTCGGGTCGTCGAGCGATTTTCCGTCCGTGACCTCGAACGTGATCGCCGCCGGCCCGTTGTAGCCGTTGGCCCCGGTAAGGGTGAGGTGGGTCGGGTCCGGGCTCGTCAGACGCAGGCCCGTGCCCGGCGCGGTGGCCAGCTTGTCGGTGGTGGTGAGCCGCACCGGCAGGGTCGTCGGGTCGATCACGTAATCGCGCAGGTCGATGGTGCGGCTCTTGTCCCTGCCGATCGTGATCAGCTGGTTGGCCCGAACGTACGGCCGCCCGGGCCCCCGCGCCGGCACGTGGATCACCGCCGCAGCCGTGCCACCCTTCGAGTTGGCGACCTGGAAGACGATGTTCTGCACCCGGGGCAGGACGGGCACGGTGATCTTGCCGCCGGCCACTGCGGCCTGCGCGTCGAACACCTTGGCGATGTGCAGCGGCAGGCCCTGCGGGTCGGTCGCCTTGGCCAGGACATCGACAACCGTGCTCGGGTCGCCCGGCTTCGGCGCGGCCGGGACGTCCACGACGGTGGGGGGCGGGACGTAGCCGGCCTGACTGCGCACGGTGATCGTCGCGACGGACGGGTCGCCCGAGCCGTCGGACACCGCGTACTGCACGTCGATCGATTGGCCGTCGCGCGAGGGCGCCACGATCTGAACGGGGCCAGCGGGGGCGATCAGCTCGGCCGTCGCCGGCGCGAGTTCGGGGTTGGTGTCGCGCAGCGTGCCGATGGACACCGCGTCATCGGGCGCGATGACGTCGTTGGCGAGCGCGTCGACGCGAACCTTCGCGCCGGGCGACGCGGTGACGCTGTCGTCGACGGCCGACGGCGGCTGCGGGTCGGACACCTGCGCGACCCCGACCGAGACCGTGCTGGTCGAGGTCTTGCCGAACGTGTCGCTGACGAGATAGCCGAAGCGGTCGGTGCCCGAGACGGTCGGGAAGGCCTCGTAAGTGAAACTCGTCGACCCGATGGACACGATCCGTCCGAGCGTCGGCGCGGAGGAGATGCCGATGACGTTGGCGGTGTCGCCGTCCGGATCGATGCCGGTCGTCGGGATGTTGATGCGGACGGTCTGACCGCTCACGGCGCGGGCGCTGATCGGTTGGGCCGCGGGGGGTTGATCGGGATTCTTGGCTGACGGTGGCGGCGTGATCGTGACGTGCAGCGTGCCGGCGGCCCGGTTGCCGTCGGCGTTGCGAGCGACGTAGGCGACGCTCACCGCGGTCGGGATGCTCACCACCGGCGCGGCGTACCGCACCTGCTTGTTCGAAACGAACGCCGCGCCGACGTCGGGCCGCGGGGCGCCGTCGGCAGTGACCGTGAGGCGGCCCGGTGCCGGCGCGCGCGGGACGTCGTCGAGCAACGTGAGCGCAGCCCCGGCCGGGTCGATGTCGTTGTCGAGCACGGGTACGAGCGTCGAGTCGCCCGAGCGCACGGTGGCGTAGTCGTCGATCGCCAGCGGGGTGTCGTCGGCCAGGGGTGGCTTCTGGATCACCGTCAGCTCGCCCTGGACGGGGTTCGTCTGCCCGTTCGTGATCGTGTAGGCGATGACCTGCGGGTTCACGGTCAGGTCGGGCCGCCGCGCCTCGACGCGCAGGAAGCGCCCGCTGACGACGGAGACCTCGATCTGGGTGGAGTCGGCGGGCGCGGCGTGCTGGACGACCAGGACGCCACCGGCTGGATCGAAGTCGTTGGCGAGGACGTCGATCGTGGCCGCGGTCTGGCCGTAGAGCACGCCGGTATCGGGCACGGCAACCGGCGGCTGCGCCGACGCGGGCGGCGGCGCGACATCGACGCGAATCGCGGCGTGGGCGAACTTCGCGTTGCCGAACGCTGCCGTGTAGTTCAGCGCGAACGTGCCGGGTCGGGTGGCGGTGATGGTGACGCTGCCGCTCTTCAGATCGGTGTCCACCCGAACTCCCGCCGGGCTGGCCACGGTGCCGGCCAGTGCGAGCGCGGCGTTCGGGTTCGTCGGGTCGGCGCCGGGTAGGTCGTTGGCCAGCGGCTTGATCACGATCGGTTTGCCGACCTGGCCACGGGCGATGTCGGCATTGGCGATCGGCGGTGACGTCTGGTTCGACGTCGGCGCCAGCACGGTGACAGGGATGTGCTGCGTGCTCGCCCCACTCGTCCCGTCCGACACGTCATACGCGATCGTTTCGTTGCCGCCTGTGGCAGGGGCCACGAAGTCGAGCCGGCCGGACGGCGCCGCGGTGACCGTGCCGCTGGCCGAACCGCGGCCCGAGCCCTCGACGCGGGCTGCCGAGATGACGAGCGGATCGCCATCGAAGTCGCGCCAGTCATCGAGCACGGGCAGGTCGAGGGTGCCGCCCGAGCTGACCGTGAACGCCGGCTGCGCGAAACCCTGCCGCTTGCGGGGCTTCTCGTTGTCACCCGGCCGGCGCACCTGCACGTTGACCGTCGCCTCGGCCGTCAGACCCTTGCCGTCGTCGATCGTGTACTTGAACTGCACGGCCCTGGCGTTCTGCGCCGGCAGAGCGACCTCGACCGATTGGCCGTCGGGCGCCACGGTGACCGACGCGGACGGGTCGCTGACCGCCCCGAGCCGGCTGATCGACAGGATCGCGCCCTGCGGATCGGAGTCGTTGTCGAGCACGTGCAGCACCGTCGTGCGGCCCGGGCGCGCACCCCACGTGTCGTCGACGGCCTTCGGCGGCTGATCGCGCAGGGCGACGCTGCTGGTGTTCTTCTTGTCCTTGTTGCTCCGCTTGACCAGCGGCGGCGGCTTCACCGCCGACCAGTTGTCGACCTGCTGCAACGTGTCGAGGTCGTAGACGCTGCCCAGCGCCAGGTCGTTGAGCAGGATAGAGCCGCGGTTGACGCGGAAGACCGGCGCCTCGAGCACGCCGTTGTGCGGCAGCGCGATGCGCTTGGCGGTCCGGTCGCCCTCGCAGGCACGGGCGTACGTACCGGGCTCGCCCGCCCACGCGGCGTGCACGCAGGGCCCAAGCCAGGTCGGTGCGGTCGGGCGGCCGGCAGCGCCGGCGTACAGGGTAGTCGGCTTGCCGCCGGCCAGCGGTACGCTGTAGAGCGCGGTCTTGGTGGCGATGACGACCGACGTTCCGCTGTCGGAGGGTTTCTGCAACTGGGCATCGGCGTCCGGCGGCAGTTCGGTGCTGCGGTTGCCGGGCAGGTGGACGGTGCCCTGCTTGGCGTCGTAGACGACGGTCTGCGACCCGACCGCCGTGACCTGCACCGACTCCAGTTCTCGGCCGAGGTCGGTCGTCGACACCTTGCCGAATTTCGTCCCCTTCGGCGGCGTGACGTCGATCTTGCCCTGGCTGGTGGCGGTGTAGATCGTGCCGTCGGAGCCCACCGCGAGGGCCGCGGTGCGCACACCGGCGGTCTTCGGCAGCTTCACCACCGGACGGGTGGACGGATCGATGCCGACCAACGACGTGATCGACCTGCCGGGGTCGACCCGGGTGGCCCAGACCTTGGCCGCGGCCGCGTCCAGGACGGCGACCGTGCCCCCGCCGGTCTCGACCTGCTCGTCGGACGAAACAGGCACGGCCTGGTCGGGATTGGTCTTGCCACTGGCCACGTCAACGGGTAGCAGCCGCCCGGTGCCCTGGTCCCAGGCCGTGACGGCGGCGCCGCTCTGCCGGACATCGAGGCGGTAGGACGGCTGCACGCCGCCCGGCGGGTTCAAGGCGAGGTCCAGCGAGCCGGCGGGCTTGTTCAGCCGGCCGAACAACCCGTCGTGGTCACTGGTGACCCAGATACCGCCGTCGTTGAGGTCGACGTGGCGGGACTGGTAACCGTCGGCGCGCAGCGCCAGCGCGACCAGAATGCTCGCCGCGAGAGCAGCGACGACGCCGACGGCAGTCGCCGTGCGGTGCTCCCGCAGGAAAGACACTCCCCACCCCCTTCGCACTGCATGTAATCGGCGGCACCCACCCGATCGGCCCGCTGGTCGGCCGGTCTCCGGTCCATACGGTAACCCCGGCTCACGACAGACCGGCGAGTCCGTCCAAAAGGTCCAGATCACTCTTCTCGACCAGGCGAGCGGCCAGGGCGTACTCGACGAGGCGGCCCCGGCGGTTGACGGCGAGTTTGTCGGGGTCACCGTGCAGTCCGCGGATGCCCGAACGGGCGAGCTTCTCGCAGACGTTGTCCAGTTTTCGGTTGAACTTGGTGAGCTTCCAACCCAGGCGTTCCGCGGCGTGGGCCGAGCTCGGGATGCTGCCAGCGCCGCGCGCACCGTCGCGCAGCATCGACTCGCACAGCGCCAGGATGAGCAGCAACTGGTCCGGCGTGAACGTCATGGGCCCGATCGTCTCGTCGCCGCCGCTCGCCGGTTCCCCGATCTGCATGAACGGCGGTTCCTGCACCAGGATGCAGAGCTCGTACGTAGTAGGGCCCGCAGTGAACCACACGACCGTCTTGTCGAAGACGATCGGCAGCTGCGCGCCGGGCGCGAGCCACGCCTGCATCGACCCTGCCTCGTCGGCCACCGTGGCCGTCAACGCGCTGCCGACGTTGCCCAGCCACCACAACGATCCGTGGTCGCTGACCTGTAGGAAGCGACGATGCAGGTAGGGGTTGTCGTCGATCTCGAGCTGGCCCTCGCGGCCGATGACGAACGGCGTACCGGGCTCAACCAGGAAGATCTCGCCGCAGAATTCCACGGACAGAACCGGCATCCGCACCGGTTCTTCGACAATCTCGCTCATATACACCCCTCCGGGGAGAAGGTAGCCGACGCGTTGGTGCCGTCGGAACGTATGACGCGAACTTGTACGCAGGTAGGGGCGTGCCTGGCCGCCGCCGGGAGGTGCAGGATCGGATGGGACGTCGTGCCGGTGCGAAGCAGTCCGCCTGCCTCCCGCCATGCGAACGTGTCGCTCGGCTCGGGTGCCGAATAGGACCAGGTGAACACGAGGGAACCGTTGGTGCGGCGACGGCCGGTGACCTTCGGCATGCCCGGCGGGAGCTGCTCGCCCGGCAGCGCGGCGTTCTGCGTTCCGGCGGTCTGGCTCACGGTGTTCTTTGGTCTGTCCGGTGCGTTCGAGCCGCGGCTCGCAATGGCGAAGCCCGCGCCGACTGCGACACCTGCGACGACGACGATCGCTGCCGCGACCAGCCGAAGCGGTATACGTCGCGTCGACTCCGATTGCTCAGCCGGTACGGAGGCCGTCGCTCGTACCGAGGGCTGGAGATCGCCGGAGCCGTAGCGGATCGGTTTCTCGGGTGCGTCCTGCGCGGCGTAGGCATCGGGACGCGTGCTGGTGTGCGGCGCGTCGGCCGCAGCGCCGGGATCGGCGGCCCGGTAGGTCAGCGGTGCCTGCGGCGAGACCGCCAGGGGCCGGGCAACCGTCGACGGTGCGATGCGGTCGTCGTTGGGCGATGCGCTCGGCTCGGTCGTCTCGTGCGACGCGTCGGCGGTGACGACGATCTCGGTTCGCGGCAGCGCCAGCTCCTGCTCGACGGACTGCAGGCGCCGAGCGAATTCGATCGCGCTGGCCGGTCGGGCGCTCGGCTCCTTAATCATGGCCTGGCGCAACAGTCGGTCGAGAGAGTCGGGGACGTCCGGACGTCCGACCGGCGGCGGTGCGGTGTCGCGGATCCGTCGCATCAGCGCGAAGGCGGAGTTGTCGCCGTGCCGCTCCTCGAACGGTGATCGGCCGACGAGCAGGTGCCACAGGGTGGCCGCCAGGGAGTAGACGTCGGACACCACGCTGGTGGGCCCGGATGCGTACAGCACCTCCGGCGCGGCCCACGGCACCGAGACGCCGGTGTCCTCGTCGTCGTCGGGGACTGCGCCGAGATCCGAGATGCGGCCGGCGATCCCGAAGTCGGTCAGGCCGGGAGTGCCGAACTGGTTGATCAGCAGGTTCGCCGGCTTGATGTCGCGGTGCAGGATGCCGGCCCGGTGCGCCGTCTCGACGGCGCTGGCGATCTGGATGCCGACCCGCAGCACCTCGGCCACGCCGAGCCGTTCGCTCGCGGCGCGCACCGAGAGATTCGGCTTCGAGTAGTACTGCATCACCAGGTACGGACGACCGTCCTGGCTCAACGAAGCCGAGAACACCGGCACGATGTTCGGATGGTCGGACAGCCCGGCCATGGCGTTCGCCTCGGCGGTGAACTGGCGGCGCTGGTCCTCGGCGAGACCCGTGGCCCTGAGAATCTTGATCGCCACGGGCCGGCTGGGCAACTGCTGGCGATAGAGGTAGACGTCGGAGTAGCCGCCGGAACCGAGCACCCGCTCGAAGCGGTAGCCCGGCAGATCCGGAGGGGTCTGCGTCATCGTCGGGACATCGCCGCGATCACGACGAAACCTCGAAGCGCACCGTGATCTCGTCTGCGATGTTCACGGTGGTGCCCGGCAGGATCGTGAGCGGGTCGTGCGGGCGGAGCCGGACGGGCGCGTGGCCGGGCAGCGTCACCACCGTGCCGTTGGTCGAGCCGAGGTCGGTGACCTGGACGTACCAGTTCTCGAGACTGATGCGCAGGTGGCTTCGCGAGATGTCGTTGCCGGGGCTGGCGAGCTGGACCAGATGCGGACGCGAGACGGGGGTGTCGTCGGCATGGAACGGGGCACGGCCGAGCACGACGTCCCGATCGAGCGGCACGGTGTCGCCCGTCGACAGGGCGAGCACGCCGAGCGAGGGCCGCGGCGCCGCGAACGGCTCCTGCTTCGCGATCGGCTCGTCGCAGACGCGGCAGTTCGGGTCGTAAGGCGGGCTGAGGTGGCGGCGCGGGCAGAACACCGCGTGGACGACGGGTACCGCCGGGTCGTCCGGCGCCCCCGTCGGCCGTGGGGCAGCCAGCCCGTGCGGCGCGGGCGACGGGGCTGGTTGCGGCAGCCCTGGCTGCGGCGGCTGTCCGACCGGAGGCGCGGGCGGGGATGGCGCGGACGGAGCCAGGGCGGGCGACCACGATTGGTCTGCCTGCGGCCACGGCTGTTGATGCGGCTCGACCTGGGGCCACGGGGCCTGACCACTGGGGTCGGCCCACGGGTGCTGGTCGCCCGACTGGTCCCAACCCGACCGGGCCGGGTCGAACCGGGCCGGATCCGACTGGCCCGGATCCGACCGGGCCGGGTCGGAGCGGGCGGCCGGGTCGGGCTGGGACCAATCTGTTTGGGGCCAGCCTGGGTCCGACCACTGACCCTGCGCAGGCTCCGGTGTGGGTGGCTCCGCCGCCGGTCCGCTCTGGGACGGCTCGCCCAAGAACGTTTCGGGGGTGCGCCAAGGCAATGAGTCGATCAGGCCGGAGTCGAAGTCCGATCTCGGGGGCATCGTGTCCCCGCTCACCGGCGGTTCGGGCGGCGGGGGCTGGGTTGGCTGGCCGGTCGCAAGCGGAGGTGTCGGCGCGGGATACGCGACCGGGTAGGTGGCCGTGGCGCCCGTCGGCAGGGCGGGCAAAACCCCCACCCCCACCAAAGACACGCGAAAGACGCCGCCGAGCAGCAGGAGCGCCGCGGACC
>JBPCOE010000109.1:0-37853 GCA_051000605.1 Jatrophihabitans sp. | reverse complement strand
GTTCGAAGGCGACGGGTTCGGTTGTTCGTGGACAAAGTTAGGGCAGTGGGGGTAGGGGTTTGGGGCTGGCCCCGGCGCGGGGCGGGTCGAGGACGACGAGGTCGGGGGCGTCGTCGAGCTCGGCGAGCAGCGCGGCGGTCACCCGCGCCTGCCGTACCTGCGCCTGCGGCAGATCGGCCAGGTTCAGCTGCGAATCGGCCACGGCACGCGCCGACGATTCGACGCCCGTCACGCTTCCCGTCGCGCCGACGGAGTCGGCGAGCACGGCGGTGAGCGCGCCGGCGCCGGCGTAGAGATCGAGCACGGTCTCCCCCACACGAGGCCGGACGGCGGCGATCAGTGCGGCGGCGAAGGTGTCGACCGCGGCGGGATGGACCTGCCAGAACCCGTCCGCGGCGACCTGGAAGTCTCGTCCCGCAGCGCGGTGTCGTAGGGTCGCCGGACCGCTGCGCACGTCGACGCGATCGGGTGGCCGGCGGCCGCGGGCCGGGCGGGCCGGCCCCGGGCGATGGGTCAGCAACGTGACCGCGCCGTCGCTGCCGCGGGCCACCTCGATGCCCGCGAGCCGCGGCCATTGGTCGTGCAGGGCGGCCGCGTTGCCCACCTGCTCGGCGCCGAGCAGGCATTCCTCGATCCGGACGACATCGTGCGAGTGGTGTTTGCGCAGGCCGGGTCGTCCCGCCCGGTCGACGGCATACAGATTGCGCGTCCGCCAGCCGAGCAGACCGCCGGGCAGCGCCTCGACCTGCGCCAACATCCCACCGACGTCCAGCTTCGCCAGGCGCAAGAACTGGTCGCGGACGACGGCCGCCTTGAGCCCGCGCTGCGCAGGCCCGCTCGCGTGCTGCCAGTCGCAGCCACCGCACCGGCCCGGGCCCGCGTACGGGCACGGCGGCTCGACCCGGTCCGGCGAGGCGTCGAGGATCTCCACGGCGTCGGCGAAGCAGAAAGGTCCGCCGCGATCCTCGGTCACGAGGGCAAGCACGGTTTCGCCCGGCAGCGCGTGCCGCACGAATACCGCGCGGCCGGTGGGAGCAGGGTGGCGGGCCACGCACGATCCACCGTGGGCCGGGGCGCCGATCTCGAGTCGCAGTGTCGCGCCGAACAGCTCGCCCCGCTCACCCACGCTGTTCAGCCACTCGGGACCCGGACATCGCCGCTGGGGGCGTCCGTGCCGGGCTGATCGGGTCGCTTGCCCTGCACCGCCTCGGAGGTACGCACCGGCTGCTCGGTGCCGAGCGCTGGTGCGGCCGGGCCGTCGGGACGAAGCGGTCGCTTCGCCGCAGCGGCCGACGAGTCGAGTTGCCACGGGACGCTCGTCACCATGACTCCCGGCTGGAACAGCAGGCGGCTCTTGAGCCGGAGCGCGGACTGGTTGTGCAACAACTGTTCCCACCAGTGGCCGACCACGTACTCGGGGATGAACACGCTGACCACGTCGCGTGGCCGATCGGCGCGCATCTTCTTGATGTACCCGAGCACCGGTCGGGTGACCTCGCGGTACGGCGATTCGAGAACCGTCAGACTCACCGGCAGGTCGTGGCGTTCCCACTCCGCCTGCAGGGCGCGGGTCGCCTCGTCGTCGATGTTTACGGTGAGCGCGGTCAGGGTGTCCGGGCGGGTCGCCTTCGCGAAAGCGAGCGCCCGCAGCGTTGGCTTGTGCACCTTCGACACCAGCACGATGACATGGTTGCGCGACGGCATGATCAGGCCGGTGTCCTCGGTCGCGAGTTCGTCGGCGACCCGGGCGTAATGCTTGTTGATCGCACGCATGATCGCGTACAGGATCGGCATCGCGATCAGCACGAGGTACGCGCCCTTGGTGAACTTCGTCAGGATGACGATCACGAGCACGATCCCGGACAGGCTTGCCCCGAACCCGTTGATCATCCTCGAGCGCATGATGCGGCGCCGTTCCCGCGGGTCCCGTTCGGTGCGCAGCAACCTGTTCCAGTGCCGCACCATTCCCGTCTGCCCGAGGGTGAACGAGGTGAACACGCCGATGATGTAGAGCTGGATCAGCTTGGTGACGTTCGCGTCGTAGATCCAGATCAGCCCGCCGGCGACGATCGCCAGCGCCAGGATGCCGTTGCTGTACGCCAACCGGTCGCCGCGGTTGTTCAGCTGCGCGGGCAGGTTCTTGTCGCGGGCCAGGATCGAACCGAGCAGCGGGAACCCGTTGAAGGCAGTGTTCGCCGCGAGCACGAGGATCAGTGCGGTCGCGGCCTGGATGTAGAAGAATCCGACCGAGTGCGGGCCGCCGAGCACTGCGCTGGCCACCTGTGCGATCACCGTTCGCTGCGGCATACCGCCGCACTTGGATGCCGCGATGTCCTTGAACAGGCAGCTGTCGGTCGTCGGGTCGGTGATGTGGACGTGGGAGATCAGCGCCAGCGCGGTGATGCCGATGAACATCGAAACCGCGATCGCGCCCATCGCGACCAGCGTCAGTTGTGCGTTTCGCGCCTTCGGCGGACGGAACGCGGGCACGCCGTTGGCGATCGCCTCGACACCGGTCAGCGCGGTGCACCCGGAGGAGAACGCGCGCAGCGTGAAGAACATGAGGGCCAGAAAGCCCAGCGAGCCGTAGCCCGGTTGCGTCGAGATGTGGTGCTTCGCACTCTCGGCGACGGGCGCATCGCCGACGATCGTCCGGAACAGACCGGTGGCGATCATGACGAAGACGCCGCCGGCGAACAGATAAGTCGGTGCGGCGAACGTCAGGCCGGCCTCCTTGAGGCCGCGCAGGTTCACCGCGGCCAGTACCGCGACGAAGGCGAGGGCCATCAACACCCGGTGCGCGTCGAGGGACGGGACGGCCGAGATGATGTTGTCGACGCCGGAGGACACCGAGACCGCCACGGTCATCACGTAGTCCACGAGCAGGGCGCTGGCGACCACGACGCCCGCCGCGCGGCCGATGTTCTTCGACGCGACCTCGTAGTCGCCGCCACCGGTCGGGTAGGCCTTGACCAGCTGACGGTAGGACAGCACGACAGCGCCCATGAGCACCGCGACAGCCGCGGCCACCCAGGGCGCGAGATACAGGTAGGCGGTGCCCCCGACGGTCAGGACAAGCAGGATCTCCTGAGTCGCGTACGCGACGCTCGACATCGCGTCGCTGGCGAAGATCGGCAGCGCGAGCCGCTTCGCGAGCAGCGTGTGGCCCGCCTGTTCCGATGACACCGGACTGCCGATGATGAGTCGCTTAAGGACGCGGGGGAATACCGCCACCGAACCGCCTCCCCGGCGATGCCGCCGCTCCGGACCTTCTCTGTTGTCGTCACCCTAGGCGACTAGGCTCGGGCACCGCTGTTGCCTGTCGTACCAGCGCATTGTTCGAAGGGGTCTCGTGCACATCGTCATCATGGGGTGCGGACGGGTCGGGGCGGCGCTGTCGCTGCAGCTGGCACCGCTAGATCACACGATCGCCGTCATCGACCAGGATCCACTCGCGTTCCGCCGGCTCGGTCAGAACTTTTCCGGCCGCCAGGTCAAGGGTGTCGGCTTCGATCGCGAGACCCTGATCGAGGCCGGCATCGAGCAGGCCGGCGCGTTCGCGGCCGTCAGCAGCGGCGACAACTCCAACATCATCGCCGCGCGGGTGGCCCGCGAGACCTTCGGTGTCCAGCGGGTTGTGGCCCGCATCTATGACCCCAAGCGCGCCGAGGTCTATGAACGGCTCGGCATCCCTACCGTCGCGACCGTGCCGTGGACGTCGTCGCGGCTCATGAAAGCCGTCCTCGGCGAGACCACCGCCGAGGCCTGGCGCGATCCGTCCGGTCGGGTGATGCTCGTCGCGGTGAGTCCCCACGAAGGCTGGATCGGCAAGCTCATCTCGGACTTCGAGGCTGCGACCGGGACGCGCGCCGCGCTGTACACCCGCTTCGGCACGGGGGTGCTGCCGGTGTCCTCGACCCTGATCCAGTCCGGCGACAAGCTCTACATGCTCGCCACCGACGACCACGCGACCGAGCTGCGTGACATCGCCGGACGCGCGCCCGAAGGGGCGCAATGATGCGCATCGCCATCGCCGGCGCCGGCGCGGTGGGTCGCTCGATCGCCCGGGAGCTGATCGGAAAGAAGCACGCCGTCATGTTGATCGACAAGGACTCCGCAAAGATCGATCCGGAGCGAGTCCAGGGCGCGGAATGGCTGCACGGCGACGCGTGTGAGGTGGCGAACCTCGAAGCGGCGAACCTGCAGGACTGCGATGTGGTTGTCGGCGCCACCGGCGACGACAAGGTCAACCTCGTAGTGTCGTTGCTGGCCAAGACCGAGTTCGCCGTCAACCGGGTGGTGGCCCGGATCAACCATCCGGCCAACGAGTGGCTGTTCACCGAGGCGTGGGGCGTGGACGTCGCAGTATCGACGCCACGCGTGCTCGCCTCGCTCGTCGAGGAGGCAGTCGAGGTCGGCGACGTCGTGCGGTTGTTCGGCATCCGCGAAGGGCAGGCCAATCTCGTCGAGCTCACGCTGCCCGAAGATGCACCGTGCGCCGGTAAACCGGTCCGCGAGCTCACCCTGCCCACCGACACGACACTGGTGGGCATCGTACGCGGGCGCCGAGTCATCACCCCCGAGGCCGACGAACCGCTCGAGCCCGGCGACGAACTGCTGTTCGTCGCGCTCCCGGAATCGGAGGACGCGTTGCGCAGTGCCGTCCTGCCTGGCTGACCCGCGAGAGACTAGCGCGCTCGACCGGCACCTAGTGACGGGCGGCGGAGTCGGCTGCTACTCGTTGAGCTGCTCGCGCAGGATGTCTGCGTGCCCGCAGTGCTGAGCAAGCTCGCGCAGCACATGGAGATACACCCAGCGCAGCGGGAGCGGGCCGCGGCGGTTGCCCTGGACCATGTCGTCCAACTTCAGGCCTGCCGTCGATCGGCGTGATGCCTCGCATGCTTCGCGGTGTTCGCGTTGGGCCGTGGCGATGGTGTCATCGTCACCGAGCATGAACGACTCATCTGGCGTCGCGGGTATGCCGATCTCGGCGCGCGACCGGCACGTGACGGCTTCATCGAACCAGACCTTCTCGACGAAGGCCGCGTGCTTCACCAGACCCAGCAACGTAGTTCGGGACGGCACCAACCGTCGGCGAACCTGCTCCTCGGTCAGCCCGTCCAAGCATCCATTGAGCGCTCCGCGGTGCTCGTCCAGAAACACCTCGAACTGCACGCGGGCTGGCTGATCTACGACGTCATCGGCGAATGACGCCGGCGGCGAAGACATGCGTGAAGCATCCCACGAGACCCTGACTGTGCGGAGCGGTAGGCGCACGATGGCTGGATCAGCGACAGAACCACGGCCGTCGTGGGCCGGACGACGTCGGTTCCCAGCCCTTGACGCGGCCGGTTCGGCGACGCTCGTATCACCACGGGACACTCCAGCCGGAGGCGGCGAGCTCAAGGACTCACAGAGGACACTCGGCACATGGCTGCTGGCACGGACCGCCCTTTCACCTCCGCGCGATTGCGCTGCGGCATCGTCCTCCGCGTGCAAGAGGACGCCTGCCAGGTCTTGGGGCGGGGCCGGCTCTCCACCGTGGGGTACGCGACGCCGTTCCCGTCGCCCCGCACCGAACGGGTCTCACCCGGTCACCTGGTCGCCATGGCGATGGCCCCGGAGGGCACCGATGCGGTGGTCTTCCGGTGGTACGACGCCGTGGTGCTCGGTGAGGACAGCGGGCTGGTCCGGCTGTGGGAGCCGGCACACGGCGAAGTGGTCGCTCAGCCGCGCCACGCGCAGCAGTTCCATCGACCGGGGACCCGGGCGTATCTGTCCGCAGGCCTGCCCGGCGCCGACTGGTGGGTTGCTGGCGCCGCCGACGCCGCGCGGGCCGAGGACGCCGACGTCGAACTCGACGAAGTCGAGCGCTTCTGCACCGAACACGACCTCTGGAACCACCTCGGCTGAGCAACCCGTAGCGGGATCGTCTGCGGGCAAGTCCGCGAGCGTCCGTCATCACGACCGCCGCTGGGGCGGCGATGCCTGTCGGCTTCCACAAGCAGATCCTTGATCGACGCGACTGCAAGGCCGCGGCGCCCCGAATCAGTCGGCACAGTCCACGGCCACGGCAAGGGCGCCGCAGATCTCGCGCATCCGAGTGTCGGACACGCGCCCCAGCCGGCTGACGAGGATCGCGATCGAGACGCTTTCGACCGAGTCAAGGTTGACCGCCGAAGGGCGTGGCACGGGGTCGTCACCGGGTTCGAGCACGACCTCGCTGGCAAGCCCTCGAAGCGTGGTCGTGCAGGGCGCCACGAGCGCGCGGCGATGTCGCGGGATCGCGGCGTCGCGAGACAGCACCACAACCGGTCGGCGACCGACCGCGGCCATCTCGCACCACCACACCTCCCCGCGCGCGGGGACGGAGTTCACGAGGCCGCCGCAGCACGTCGGAACGACGCTAGGTCGCCCCATTCATCCGGCTCGTCGAGCGGGTGATCGTCATAGGCTGCATAGCTCGCGTCCACCTGTGCCGAGCGGTACCGAGCCAGCAGCGCCCTGAGAGCCTCGTCCACCAGCGCAGCGTCGGTCACCCCCGATCGCGCATTCCGCGCCCCTTCGAGCAGAGACGCGTCAACCGTCGTACTGAGGCGTGTGCGAGCCATGCCATCATCATGCCACACAATCAGATCACGTTCGGGACGACCTGTCCGCAGAAAATTTCCGGTTCGGACACCATCGGCCGCCGGTCGACCAACACATGGTGTCGTGGCTGAGCGGATAGTGGTGACCGGGGCGCCCGGAGGACGGCGCATTTCGTGTACGTCAGCGTGCCGCTGGCGACGTTGCGAAAGCCTGGATGTCGCTCACTGTTTCGGCGCCCAGGCCCTGGCCCAGGTCCTAGCCCGCCTCCGCATCGGCGGCGGTGAGGCGCCGGCGAGCCCGGGTGACGATCACGAAACTGAACGCGGCTGCGGCGATGAACAGCGGGTAACCCATGACGATGCGTGCGAAGGCCAGCCAGCCGGTCGCGTTGTCGCCGTATAGGCGCCACTGGACAACACCGCGGGCGACGAACACGACAGTCGCAGCGACGGTGGCCCAGGTGTAGGCGACGAGCAAGAGACGCCGGCGGTACCAGGGCGTCTCGTCCGGCCCCGGCGTGGGGTCGAAGAACTCCCACGCCAACCCCACCAGCGGACGCCGGAACACTACCGACACCGCGAACGGCACCGCGTACACGAAGCTGGTCCAGATGCCGAGCAGGAAGTAACCGCGAGCCTGACCCGTGCGCGACGCGATGAGCGCCCCGACCGCCACCCCGAAGAGTCCGGACAGCGCCTGCTGGGTCGGCTGCCTGCGCACCAGCCGGTAGCCGGTGAGCACCAGCGCCGACGCGACGGCGGCGATGACGGCGGCCTTAAGCGAGCTGACGACGTTGACGATTACGAACACGGTGGTCGGGATCGCCGTGATCACCGCGCCCTGCCAGCCGCCGATGCTCGTGATCATCTGCTGGCGATAGGTCTCGCGCAGGTCGGGCCGGCCGCTACCAACGGGCCGTTCGGGCGCGCTCTCGTTCGCCTGGTCGGCCGAGGGACGAAACGCCGGCTCCGACGCCTCGTCCGTCGTCTCCGCCCACTCGTGTGGAGAGCTCATTTGCCCGCCTCGGGGCCGCTCATGCCCCTGGCCCAAGGAGCTCGTACCACGGGTTATAGATCGCAAGGCGTCCGTTGTGCACCCCGACGCGACCACGGGCCTCGACGCGCCGCCCGGGTTCGACACCGGCGATGCGTCGACGGCCGAGCCACACGAGATCCAGGGACTCCGAGCCGTCGAACAGCTCGGCCTCGAGAGTCGGGACGGTCTCGCTGGGGGTGTAGACGACGGAGCGCAGCCGGCCGACCACGCGCACGAACTTGCCGCGGTCCAGATTGCACATGGCCGTGCAGGAACGCTCCTCCACCTCGTCCTGGAGGTCGACGGCATCGAGTGATTCGGCACTCGCCGTCAGGCGATGCAGTAGAGAAGGACGTCGGCTCACACCGTCAGGGTAGGCCAGCGGCGAGCTATTCGCTGCCGGGCAGTTCCACGCCTTCGGGCAGCTGCAGCGGCACCGGCTCGCGCACCGGCAACGGCTCGCTGCCGCGCACGACCACCACGCCACGGAGCGCCTCCTCGAACGCCGCCGCCTTGCCGTCCTGCGCTGCCACCGGACCGGAGAATTGGGCTCGGACGAACCAGCGCGGTCCGTCGATGCCGACGAAACGGACCGGCACCTTTCGCCCGGGCCCGTCCGAAGCCATCGCGTGCAGCTCGGTGCCGAAGGGGCCGTCCTTCTCGATGATCGAGCTGGCTTTGACGTCCTCCTTGAGCGACTTCGCGATCTCGTCACGCACCTCGTCCCAAATGCCCTCGTTGCGTGGAGCGGCGAACACGCCGAGCTGCATCCCGCCGTCGGCGTTGGTGAGCGTCGCCGCGATCACCACCTGGCCGTCGAGGTTGACCTGGACATCGAACGCGTCGCTCACCGGGATCTGCAGCGCGCCGAGATCCACGCGCGGGATCTCGTCCTCTGGGGCGTCCCGCGCGTCGAACGGCCCGGTGGTCGCCACCGGCTCGTCGCGGTGGCGGGTTTCCCACGGCGGGGTTGCGTCGATCTTCGACGCGTCGGTCCGCTTCTGTCGCCGTCGTCCGGGCACTACTGCTGTCCTTCCGCCAGGATCGAGGCAGGTCCGCCCAGAGCCGCCGCGCCGCCGGTGGAGCCGTGCCCACCCGTACCGCGCTCGGACGCCGGCAGTGCGTCCACCTCGACGAACGTCGCGCGCTCGACCCGCTGCACCACGATTTGGGCGATCCGCTCGCCCCTCGTGAGACGCAACGGGTGCGCAAGGTCGTGGTTGATGACGATGATCTTGATCTCACCGCGGTAGCCGGCGTCGATCGTGCCCGGCGCATTGACCATACCGAGCCCGGCACGCGCGGCCAGCCCGGACCGCGGATGGAGGAAGGCGGCGTACCCGTCCGGCAGCGCGATGGCCAGCCCGGTCGGCAGCACCGCCCGTTCGCCCGGCGCCAGCACGACGTCACGCGCGGTGACGACATCGGCGCCCGCATCGCCGGGCCGGGCGTAGAGCGGCAACGGCAAGTCGGCGTCGAGCCGCCTGACGAGCACCGTCGGGCCCGGCGCATCGGCGGCGGTGCGGAGGGGGCTCACGTCGGCTGAGGCTACCCTCGTAGGCATGAGTCCCGGCGACCGTCCCACCGCGATGGGCACCGCCGCCGAATACCGCGAGACGCTGCGCACGCCGTGGTGGTGGTACCTGGTGGCGCTCGGCATCGCCGCGCTGCTGGCGGCGGAGTTCCGCGTCGCCGGGCTGCACCTAACGGTGTTGATCCCATTTCTGAGCATGCTCCCCCTTTCGGTCGCGATCGTCTGGTGGCTCGGCCGCAGCAGGCTCGAAGTGCGCGACGGCGAGATCTGGATCCGCGGTGCGCACCTCCCCCTGTCCTACGTCACCGGTTGCGTCGCTCTCGACGAGCGCACGCTGCGGCTCGTGGTGGGGCGCGAGGGCGACCCCGCAGCGTTTGTGTCCATCCGGCCGTGGATCGGCCCCGGTGTGCAGCTCTGGATCGACGACGAGGACGACCCAACCCCCTACTGGGTAGTGAGTTCGCGCCACCCCGACCTGCTCGTGGGAGTCTTGCGCGCACACCGATAGATTCGGGCAATGACAACACCTCGGGCAGAGCACGGTCGGCGATTCGACGGGCGGGTAGCGCTTGTCACCGGCGCCAGCCGCGGCATCGGTCTCGCCGTGGCCCAGCGGATGGTCGACGAGGGTGCGAAGCTGCTCATCACCGCGCGCAAGCCTGCGGGTCTGACCGACGCCGTGGCCCTACTCGGCGCCGACAATGCGATCGGCGTGGCCGGCCGGGCCGACGACGCCGAGCATCAGAATGACGCGATCGGTACGGCGGTGCGTGAATTCGGACGGCTCGACGTCCTGGTGAACAACACCGGGATCAACCCGGTCTACGGTCGCCTGCTCGACACCGACGAGGGCGCCGCGCGCAAGATCATGGACGTCAATGTTCTGGCGGCGCTGTCGTGGGCGCGCCAAGCGGTCGCGGCCGGACTCGGAGACGACGGCCTGGGTGCGATCGTGAACATGGCCTCGGTCGCCGGCATCGCACCGTCGCCGGGCATCGCCTACTACGGCGTCAGCAAAGCGGCCCTGATCGGGCTCACGATTCAACTCGCCGCCGAGCTTGCGCCAGCGATCCGAGTCAACGCGATCGCGCCCGCTGTGGTCAAGACGAAGTTCGCCGCCGCGCTTTACGAGGCCGATGAAGCGGCGGCCGCCGCCAACTATCCGCTCGGCCGGCTCGGGGTGCCAGAGGACATCGGGGCGGCCGCGGCATTCCTCGCTTCGGGCGACGCAGCGTGGATCACCGGTCAGGTGCTGGTTGTCGACGGCGGCGGCAGCCTGCGCGCCAGCCTTTAGGCGCAGTCGCGGCAGATCAGCTGTCCCCTACGCTGGCGGCCCAGCCTGCTGCGGTGGTGCACGAGGAAACAGGACGAGCAGGTGAACTCGTCACTCTGCTTGGGCAGCACGCGGACGGTCAGCTCTTCGCCCGACAGGCTCGACAGATCGGCGCCCGGAAGCTCCAGCGACTCGGCCAGCTCGGTTTCGTCCACATCGATCGATCCTGACTGCGCCTCGGCCCGGCGTGCCTTCAGCTCCTCGATCGAGTCCTCGTTCAGTTCGTCGACCTCGCCCCGACGCGGCGCGTCGTAGTCAGTCGCCATGCGGTCGTCAACTCCTCGGTGAAGATAATGATCTTCACGATCGTGATGGTCGGGCTCGTCGCTCTCGCTCGTCCCTGGGATGGCGGATTCTTTCCGTCCGGCGCTGGAACGTCCGGACCCGGAGATTTGTGCCCGCCCTTACGAACCAATTTCTTGGTTAGTCGTCGGACCGGCCGCGGAACGTTACCGCGCCGACGTTTCGAGCGAACGCGCCGGTCCGTCGGACGCATTCCCGGTGCGGCGCCGTTAGGATTTCCCCTTCTCACCGGGAGTTGTGTGCGGCAGGGGGTGACGTGCGATGGCGAGCACGGTAATACGCCGACCGTTGCCTGCGCTGATCTCGCTCGTCGCGCTCCTGCTGCTCACCGGCATCGTCTGGTGGCGGGTGCTGAACCGCGACGACACGACCACTTCGGCACAGCCCTGCCACTCGGCCAGCCCGTCGTCCAGCCAGCCGGTGCAGACCGCGCTGCCTACGCCGGCGTCCATCACCGTGCAGGTGCTGAACTCGACCACGCGCAACGGCATAGCAGCGGCGGCCCGCACGACGCTGATCGCGGACGGGTTCAAGGTTCCCGCCCGAGCGGTGGACGATACGACGCCGAGCAGGAAGACCAACACCGGCGTCGCGCAGTTGCGGTTCGGGCCGAGTGGGAAACAAGCGGCGACCCATCTGCGCTTCTACTTCCCTGGCGCCACCTTGATCGCGACGACCAGCCCGACATCCACGGTGGTCGTCGCGCTCGGCACGACGTACAAGGCGATCGCGACGCCGGCTGCCGCCACCGCGGCCATGAAGGCGGCGCGGGTCAGCGTCGCCTTCCCGGCTTCCACACCGACGCCGGCGGCGACCAGTCGTTCGTGCTGAAGAATTGACGCCTCGACGGGTTCGGTGCGTCAGCCGGACACGGTGTCCGCGTCCACGGCGGCCAGCGCTGCGCGAAGTTCGGCCGCCAGGCCGGGCGCGCACGCCACCGCGAACCGGCTGCTCGGGGCGCGGCCGTCGAGTGCGGTGACAACGCAGCCGGCCTCGCTCGCCACCAACGCCCCGGCGGCGTAATCCCACCGGTTCAGCCCGGCCTCGAAGTACCCGTCGAGGCGGCCTGCGGCAACGAAACACAGGTCCAATGCCGCCGAGCCGAGGCGGCGGAGGTCGGCGAATTCGGGCAGCAATGGCGCCACGACGGCGATCTGCCGGGCCCGTACGGCTGCGTCGTAGGCGAAGCCGGTACCGATGATCGCGCGAGACAACGGCACGTCGCGAGGGCCGGTCAACCGCTCGGAACCGAGATAGGCGCCGCCGCCGAGCCGGGCATGGAACGTTTCGGCCGTGGCTGGGTTGGCGACGGCCCCGGCGACCACGACGCCGTCGCGCTCCACCGCTATCGACACGCCGTAGTGGGGCAGGCCGAGTACGAAGTTCACGGTGCCGTCGATCGGGTCGAGGATCCAGCGGACTCCCGACGTGCCGGTGCGCCCGGCGCCTTCCTCGCCGAGGATCGCGTCGTCCGGTCGCAGGCTGCTGATCTGTGCGACGAGCCATTGCTCGCTGCGCCGGTCCACCTCGGTGACGAGGTCGGTCGCCGTGCTCTTGGTACCCACGCTGAACGCGCCGGACCGCCCCACGCGCACGACGGCAGCCGCACCTACCGCCAGCTCGAGCGATAGCCCGGCCAGCGCGTCCATTTCGGCTTCTCGCGCGCGCGACGTCATGTACTCATCGCAGCACGTGCCGCCACGATCCGTAATAGGGTCTGGCTCGGCAGCGGGACGTGACGAGGGAGCGAAAGGCAGATCATGGCGGTGGTGTCCGGTAAACGGTCGGGCCAAGCGTTCGGTATCGACATCGGGGGGACGGGCATCAAGGGTGCTGTCGTGGACACGGCGACGGGCGCGCTCGTCACCGAGCGCAACCGCGTCCTGACCCCGCATCCGGCCACTCCGGAGGCCGTGGCCGAAGTCGTCGCACAGCTGATCGCCGACGCCGGCTGGCAAGGAGATGTCGGCGCGACCTTCCCGGCCGTCATAAAGCACGGAGTCGCGCAGTCGGCGGCCAACGTCGACGCGAGCTGGGTCGGTACCGACGTCGATGCCCTGTTCACCAAGTTCGTCGGCTCAGGCAGCGAGGTCATCGTTCTAAACGACGCCGACGCCGCAGGGATCGCCGAAGACCGTTTCGGCGCGGCGAAGGGTGTGTCCGGCGTCGTGCTCATGCTGACGTTCGGCACGGGCATCGGCAGTGCGTTGCTGATGAACGGTGTCCTGGTTCCCAACACCGAACTCGGTCATCTCGAACTCGAGGGTCACGACGCCGAGAGCCGCGCGGCGGCGTCCGTGCGCGACGAGCACGGCATGTCGTACAAAAAGTGGGCGAAGCGGGTCAACGCCTACATGCAGCACGTCGAGCGGCTGTTCACGCCGGACCTGTTCGTAGTCGGCGGCGGCGTGAGCAAGAACGCCGACAAGTGGGTTCCTCTGCTCGAGCTCAATACACCGGTCGAGCCTGCCCAATTGCTCAACGATGCCGGCATCGTGGGCGCCGCCATCGCCGCGGTGGAGCGACTCGGCGAGTAATTTTCTCAAGTGCGCCCAGGCGACGAGCCGGGCGAACCGCCGTGTCCGGTGCACCTTGTGGTCGGGCGGCAGTACACTTCAAATGCACAGGGCACTGCGCACGTACTGAGGCTCGATTCTGAGCCGATCAACAGACGGCCTGCGACCCCGACACGTTCACCCGCGTCCCGCGGCCTCCTTCCCGCGCACGGACCATTGGTTCGATGCGTGCCCGTGGTGAAAGGTCCTCAGTGGTTTCCAGCAAGCGGCCCACGGCCGATGAAGAGTCCCCCCGCCCGTCGCGCTCGGTGACCGGTACCGGCCGGGTGTCGGTCGCCAGCACCACCAAGCGCACGTCGACGGCCACCGTCGCCGCCAAGGCTCCAGCCAAAGCGGCCAAGGCTGCGCCGGTCAAGACCGCACCCGCGAAGACGGTAGCCAAGGTAGCCCCCGCCACCACCAAGGGGCCGGCGACCAAGGCCACCCCCGCGAAGCCGGCAGCGGACGCCAAGGCCGTCGCGGCAGGCAGGACCGCTGCCAGCAAGGCCGCGGCGAAGAAGACCCCAGCGAAGGCGGCCGGCACGAAGACCGGCGGCGCCGCAACCGACGCCAGGCCCGCGGACGTGAAGCCGGCCGACGGCACCGCCCCCGACGCCGCGACCGAAGACGGCGAGACCGCCGAAGGCGGCGAGTTCAGC
Source organism: Jatrophihabitans sp. (assembly GCA_051000605.1). Lineage (GTDB taxonomy): Bacteria > Actinomycetota > Actinomycetes > Mycobacteriales > Jatrophihabitantaceae > Jatrophihabitans. The sequence goes on along the minus strand of JBPCOE010000109.1, from coordinate 23,843 downwards.
TGGGACGAGGAAGCCGAAGAGGAGTCCGAAGCGCTGCGCCAGGCGCGCAAGGACGCCGAGATGACGGCCTCTGCGGACTCCGTGCGCGCCTACCTCAAGCAGATCGGCAAGGTGGCGCTGCTCAACGCCGAGGAGGAAGTCGATCTCGCCAAGCGCATCGAGGCCGGCCTGTACGCCGCCGAGCGCGTCCGGCACGCCGACGAGTCCGCCGAAAAACTCGTCCTGCAGATGCGCCGTGACCTGCGCTGGATAGTTCGCGACGGCGAGCGGGCCAAGAACCATCTGCTCGAGGCCAACCTGCGCCTCGTGGTCTCGCTGGCCAAGCGCTACACCGGGCGCGGCATGGCGTTCCTCGACCTGATCCAGGAAGGCAACCTCGGCCTGATCCGCGCGGTCGAGAAGTTCGACTACACCAAGGGCTACAAGTTCTCGACGTATGCCACCTGGTGGATCCGGCAGGCGATCACCCGCGCCATGGCCGACCAGGCTCGTACCATCCGCATCCCCGTCCACATGGTCGAGGTCATCAACAAACTCGGTCGTATCCAGCGCGAGCTACTCCAAGATCTCGGTCGCGAGCCGACGCCTGAGGAGCTCGCCAAGGAGATGGACATCACCCCGGACAAGGTCCTGGAGATCCAGCAGTACGCCCGCGAGCCCATCTCGCTCGATCAGACCATCGGCGACGAGGGCGACTCCCAGCTCGGTGATTTCATCGAGGACTCCGAGGCCGTCGTCGCCGTCGACGCAGTGTCGTTCACGCTGCTGCAGGACCAGCTTCAGTCGGTGCTGCAGACGTTGTCCGAGCGCGAGGCGGGGGTGGTGAAGCTCCGGTTCGGGCTCACCGACGGCCAGCCCCGCACCCTGGACGAGATCGGCCAGGTCTACGGCGTTACGCGCGAGCGAATCCGCCAGATCGAGTCGAAGACGATGTCCAAGCTGCGTCACCCGTCGCGCTCGCAGGTCCTGCGCGACTACCTCGACTGAGCGAGGCAGAAAGCGAGCTTGCTCGCTCTGCGCAGCGATGGCGGGGTCGAAGGTGCGAAGCGCCTAACACCGGGGCTGAGGGCCGTCAGGTCAACGGCCGTGTTGCCCCGTAGTACCCGGAGTCGACACTGGGCAGCGGTGTGACGCGGACGATGTCCCCCGACTGTGGCGCCTGCACGACGTTTCCGTCCCCGACGTAGATCGCCACATGGTGGATCCCGGCGACCTTCCCGTTCGAGGACCAGAACAATAGATCGCCGGGCATCAGAGCGGTGACGTCCGGATGCTCACTGCCCGCGAGCGAGTATTGGGCGGCCGCCAGGTGTGGCATGGCGAGATACGGAGACCACCCGTAGATCGTCAGACCCGAGCAGTCGAATCCGGTGACGTGACAGTCGTTCTGCGCGCCGCCCCCGGTACAGAGCCCGGTAGTCGGACCGTCCCCGGTGCCGCCGGCAAAAGCGTAGGGCGTCCCGATCTTGCCCAGCGCCCGCCACGCCGCCCACTGGCCGCGCTCAGCGGACCACCGGTTGCCCGCGGACGGCGCTTGGTCGCCGGCGTGCTGCTGCGCCACGGCAAGGTACTGGCGGTTGAGCGCGGCGGCCCGAGCCGGATCGGCCAATGACCACCCCCCGAGAAAGCGCGAGAGAACGGAGTCGGCCTGATCCTGTGACACCTGGGCAGCGACCAGATCGGTGCGAAGCGCGGCCAAGGACGTGTTGGACCTGGTCAGTGCCTGCTGGGCCTCGTCGCGGCGGGCGAGCAATTGACCGGCGACGTCACGCTGCGTCGCGAGCGCGGCCGCTCGCCGGTTCTGCGCCAACGCGTTGACGTCGAGAGCCAAGCGATCGCGACCGACGACGTCGGACAGGTAACGCGCGACCATCACTGAGCTCTGCTGCTGGGACAGCAGTGCACCCGGATCGGGCGCGGTCAACAGCTGACCTACGGAGGCAGCGCCGCCGATGGCGCCCCCACTCTCGTACTGAAAAGTCACCAGGTCGATGAAGTCGCGGTGGGCGTGGTCGTAGATCGCCTGCGTCCGGCGCGCCAGGACGGTCGCGCGTCGGACGTCGGCCTCCGCGGACCGCTGCAAGGAGAGTTGGCTGTCCAGTCGGGTCTGGGCCTGCACCGCCGATCTGTTCGCCGCCGTGACCAGGCCGGTTACGGCGGGGATGCGGGCCTCGACGGCGGCAACCCGTTGGGCGGCCGCGTGCGCACTGGTCTGGGCATGCGAGGCGTCGCCCGGCTGAGGCGTCGGATCGGCGCGCGCCGCGCCGGGGGCGCCGACGAGACAGCCGAGCACCAGCGCCAGGCCAATGGCCAGCCAGCTGCGTTGCCGCTGCGTCACCGCCACGCTCGCTCCCAGCTGGTGGTCTATCGCGGGCAGTCGGCCGGACACCGCGAAGTCTCCAGCCGACGCTGTCTTACGCCCGCTACGGGTGAAATTGCTGTTTGTTCGAGGTTATACGGGCGTGACCTACGCCGCAATCCGGGCCGAGCCGGGACCGGCGGCGGGCAGAACGGGCGGAACAGAAACGGCCCCGACCATCAGTTGGTCGGGGCCGTTCGTCGTGGTGCGAATGGTTGCGCTTCAACGCTCCTCGACCGCGGCGGTGGTCGGGATCTCGGCCAGCCGGTCGGACTCGTCATGAATGGATACCGCGATCTCGCGGAGTCGTGCCTCGTTGTCGTGGAAGTGGTGCGCGCACATCAGCAGGTCCAAGCCCGACTCCATGGTGGTTCGGACGTAGGCCTGCGCCCCGCACCGGTCGCACCGGTCTTGGGCGGAGAGTGGGCTCGCGGCGATGGTCGGGGTCACGGGGCACCTCGTTTCTGCTGGTGGAGCACCTTGTGGCGCTCCATCGTTCACCCTTTCGCGCTCAGACAACCACCGAATTGCCGAACCTGGTGGCGCCACCCTGAATGCGAAACCTGCTTGCAACGTCTCGCTGGTGAAACCCTGGAGTCGTTGCCCGTTCATTGTCCCCAACGACTGGTACCCCCGTTGGGATTCCCGATACCGATACCGGTGATTTCACCCACGGCGGACAAGGTTCAGACGCGTCGAACGGCCGCGATGTGGCCGGTGAGCGCGTCAGGCGCCGAGCTGCTGCATGAGGTGGTCGCGGCGCTGCTCGAGGATATCAGCGCCGGCCGCGGCCGAGGCCGGCCCGGGAACGGCGCGGCGCGTCTCGGCGTGGACCTGCCCGTGCGCAGCACCGGTGCGCGCGGCGATCACCCCGACCAACCGGTTGACCTCTCGGCGCAGCTGCGCGCCGGCACGCCAGGCGGTCGTTCCCGCAGACGGCGCCACGGCCGGCGGAGGGGCGGACGTGCCCGCGGCGCGCTGCCGGGCGTGCGAGTCCCGCCGAGCCAACAGCTGCGCGGTCTGCTCCGGGGACAGGATGCCGGGCAGCCCGATGAAATCCTCGTCCTCGTCGCTGAGCGGGCCGGTGGCGACCACGGCACGACCGCCGTGCAGGACATGGGCAAACGACGCATCGGCGTCGACGAGTTCGTTGCGTTCCTGGTCTGACGGCTCGGGCTCGAGGCGTTCGAGGTCGAGCAGCTCGTCGTCCTGCAGCGACGGCGGCGGGATCACGTGGTTGCGCTCCTGCTCAAGCTCGGCGGCGAGCGCGAGCAGCGGGCGGACGGCCGGCAGGAACACGGTCGCGGACTCTCGGAGCGATCGGGCGCGCACCACCCGGCCCACACCCTGGGCGAAGAACAGCGGGGTGCGGTAGGACGTCATCCAGGCCAGGCACGCCGCTCGCGGGATATCCACGCCCTCGGACACCATGCGCACGCATACCGCCATGCGTTGGGTGCCGTTCGTGAACGCCGTGATCTTGTCGCTGGCCTTGGGGTCGTCCGACAGAATCACGACCGGCGCCTCGCCGGTGACCTGCTCAACGATCGCCGCGTAGGCGCGGGCGTCGTCCTGGTCGCTGGCCAGCACGAGCCCAGCGGCGTTGTCGACGCCGGTCGCCCGCAGGTGCGTGATGCGTTCGTCCATGGCCGCGATGACGTGCGGAACCCACTGACCCTTGGGGTTCAGCGCCGTTCGCCAGGCGGTGGCCTCCGTCCGTCTCGTGCTCGGCTCTGACAGTGACGCCGCGATGACCTCCCCCGCGCTGTTCCGCCACCGGGAGGTGCCCGTGTAGGCGGCGAAGACAACGGGACGCACGACGCCATCGGACAAGGCCGCGCGGTAGCCGTAGGTGAAGTCCGCGCTGCTGCGCCAGCCGCCGTCGGTGTCCTCCTCGTACCGCACGAATGGGATGCGCTCGTCCGGCCGGGTCCGGAACGGGGTGCCCGTAAGACACAGCCGGCGGGCAGCAAGGTCGAAGGCGGTCGCGACGGCATCGCCCCAGGACAGCCCATCGCCGGCATGGTGGACCTCGTCGAGGATGACCAGCGATCGCTTGGCTGCTGTCCGGGCGGCATGCAGGGACGGCTTGGCGGCGACCTGCGCATACGTCGTGACGTAGCCGCGCAGGCCGGCCCGCACCGGTCCCACCCCGTTGGTGAGGCCGCCGTCGAGCGGCAGCCCGAGGGCGTCGGCCGCGTCGGACCATTGGGTGCGCAGGTGGTCGGTCGGGCACACCACGACGACGCGGTCGACCACACGATCGTCGACGAGCATCCGGGCCAGCGCGAGCGCGAACGTCGTCTTGCCTGCACCCGGCGTGGCGGTGACGAGAAAGTCCCGACGCCGCTCGACCGACCGGTATACCGCCAGCGCGGCCCGCTGCCACGCCCGAAGATGTGGCTCTGACGCGGGCAGGCTCTGGTACGGCGCTGCCACGGGGTAAACCTCCAACAGGTACCGGAAAGCCGAACACGCCCTGCCGGCGGATCGACCCGGCAGGGCAGAGGATCAACCTAGTCGCGGCGTCCGACCCGGCCCGATCGACGCGCCGGGATGTTCGATGCGACACCCGCGTGAGCGCGTCGTGTGCGGCACGGCCCTTCCTCTGGGCAGACTGGTACTTCGTGAACCCGGTGCGTCGAATCCTTCGTGCCGTACGCCTGACGCCAATCCTGTTGAAACGCGCCGTCGTCGAGGCGTGGAACGACCGCGTCCTGGGCCTGTCGGCCGAAGCGGCCTTCTGGCAGATGCTGAGCCTGCCGTCGCTCGGTCTCGCGCTGATCGCGACGCTCGGCTACGTGTCCGAATGGTTCGGCAAGGGGACGGTCGATCGCACGGAGTTGCAGATCGAGAACACCCTGAGCCGGGCCTTCAGCAAGGAGGTCGTGGAGAACGTCATCGCGCCGAGCCTGCGCGAGGTGCTGCACGGCGGGCGCGCGGACATCATCAGCATCGGTTTCGTCCTGGCCCTGTGGGCCGGGTCGTCGGCCACCGCCACCTTCGTGAACACGATCACGATCGCCTACGACCAGCGAGACCTGCGCGGACCTGTCCGCAGCCGGCTGCTCGCGCTATGGCTGTTCCTCGGAACGGTCGTCCTGGGCGTATTCCTGCTGCCGATGCTCGTGCTCGGGCCGGACCTGCTGCGCAAGGCCTTTCCGAAGAACCACCAGCACACCGTCAGTACGGTGATCGACATCGGCTACTACCCGGCGCTGGTCGTCGTGTTGATGCTCGGCCTGACGACGTTCTACAAGCTGGCTCCACCGCGTCGGCTGCCCTGGCATCGCGGGCTGCCCGGCGCGACACTCGCCCTGCTGGTTTTCCTGGCCGGCTCGGCCGGGTTGCGCTGGTACATCGCGTTCATCCTCGACCACAACCACGCGTACGGGACGCTCGCCGCACCGATCGCCGCCCTACTTTTCTTCTTCGTCCTGGCTCTCGGGGTACTGCTCGGCGCGGAGTTCAACGCAGCGATCGAGCAGCAGAAGCCGGCCAGGATCAAGCCCCCGCGGGTACTCGACCCCCGCAACTGGCACTTGTTCCAAAGCGACTCTGCCGGCTCAGACGATGCCGACGCCGTTGCGGTCGGCGTTGCCGATACAGACGACGCGGACCCGACCGATGGCGCGGACCCGACCGACGGCGCGGACCCGCCGGCGCAAGCCAACGGTCGCCGCGTCGGCACTGACGTGGCCGGCCGAGCCGCGAGACGCGCTCAGGCGCGCAAGCTCTCGTAGATCTCCTTGCAGGCCGGGCACACCGGCGAGCCCGGCTTCGCCGACTTCGTCACCGGGAACACCTCGCCGCAGAGGGCTTCGACCATCGTGCCCATGACCGCGCTTTCGGCGATCTTGTTCTTGCGGACGTAATGGAAGACCTCCAACCCGGCATCGGTGTCGGACGTCGTGGGTGACTCGAGCACCTGCGTGTCGCTCATATCGACCAGTCTGCCTCACGCGCTCCGTGACTTGGCGTGCCCGGCGAGGAGGACGGTTCAGCCGTCGACCGTGCGGCCGTCGTCGCCCGAGGTGAGTGCCCGCTCGGTGGGCGTGCCGCGATAGGGGGGCACCGGAGCGCGTTTCCTCGCCGGCCGGTCGTTGGCGATGATCACGGCACACCAGGGCAGGACCATGCCACCGACGACAAACGCCAGTGCGAGCACGATGGAGACGCGGTAGGTGCACGCAGCAGCGATCACGCAGAGTGCTCGGAGCAACATCATGATCGCGTACTTCTTGCGGCGCCGGTCGTACTCGTCGTCGTTGCTTTGCGGAGCACTGGTGATGAGCAGAGCCTCATCGGTCCGGCTGCGACGCATATGTCCATGGTGGCACCGCTACTCTCGGAAAGCTCGTCCCGGCGGCCCGCGTTTCTGGCGGCAGCTGTTCCCGACTCCCGTCGCAGGATTGGCCCGAGGTGCGCCACGATGGCGGATGTGCCGTCCGTCCTTGCGCCTGCCCGTCCGCTCGGGGCTACCGTCCGCTACCTGATCGCTCGCGGTGTCCTCCCGCCTCGGGGTGCGGCGTGAGAGCCGTGCTGCAGCGGGTCACCGAGGCAGCGGTCAGCATCGACGGTGTCACGGTGGGCGCAGTCGGGGTCGGTGTGTTGGTGCTGCTCGGCGTGACTCACGACGACACCCCCGAGCGCGCCCGGACGTTGGCGCGCAAGATATACGGGCTGCGGATTCTGCGCGCCGAGCTCAGTATCGCCGATGTCCCGGGCGCGGGCGTCCTCGTGGTCAGCCAGTTCACGCTCTACGGCGACGCAGCCAAGGGACGTCGGCCGACGTGGGCCGCTGCCGCGCCCGGTGCGGTGGCCGAGCCCCTGTTCGAGGCTTTCGTGTCAGCGTTGGCAGGCGCCGGCGCTCACGTGGAAACCGGAGTATTCGGTGCGGACATGCGGGTAGAACTGGTCAACGATGGGCCGGTAACCCTGGTCGTGGAGAGTTGAGCAGCCTGAGCCGAGCCTGAGCATTTGTGGGCCCGGGCCCGGTCCTCGGGAACACCGAGGGCGGGTCGGCACGTTTACCCCGTATGCGGAACGGCGCCGCGGCTGCGAGTCGTCATTTGCCGAGATCCGCGCAACGCCCTAGCTCCCAAGGTGGTCTGACTATCGTGACAACGTCCCGCAGCGCAACCCCTCGCACCGCCGCTCGACGCGCGACGAGCGGTGGCACGCGCACGTCGACCGGCGAATCGCGGGTAACGGCGCGCGGTCATCGCAGCACGCGTACCGCGGTCGTGGCCGACGACTTCGTCGATGCCACCACCGGTGTGGCCACCACCCGCGACGCGTCCGCTGATGACGCTGTAGCCGAGCCCGCTGTAGCCGATGACGCTGTCGCCGACCAGGCGGTCACCGCGAAGGCGAGGGCGAAGCGCACGAGCACCCGCACCGCGGCCCCCACGACCACGAAGACGGAGCGGATGAAGGCGGAGTCTGCGACCCGCACCGAGCCCGCGGCCCGCAAGGGTGCAAGGACCGAATCGGCGACCCACACCGAGCCTGTGGCCGAGCCGCACGAGGACGCAGAGGAGTCGGTGTTCACACCGAAGGGCGGGCTGGACCTCGACGAGGTAGCCGCGTCGGCTGACCTCGTGCGCGTCTACCTGAACGAGATCGGCAAGGTCGCGCTGCTCACGGCCGCCGACGAGGTCGAGCTGGCCAAGCGCATCGAGGCCGGTCTGTACGCCGAGCACCTGCTGGGTCAGCCCACCGACAACAGCGCCGGCCGTAAGCGCGAGCTGCGCGCGGTCATGATCGATGGCGAGCGCGCGAAGGATCATCTGCTGCGCGCGAACCTGCGGCTCGTCGTGTCGCTGGCCAAGCGCTACACCGGTCACGGAATGCCCTTCCTGGACCTCATCCAGGAGGGCAATCTCGGCCTGATCCGCGCGGTCGAGAAGTTCGACTACACCAAGGGCTTCAAGTTCTCGACCTACGCGACGTGGTGGATCCGCCAGGCGATCAGCCGGGCCATGGCAGACCAGTCCCGCACCATCCGCCTGCCTGTCCACCTTGTGGAGCAGGTGAACAAGCTGCAGCGGATCCGTCGCGAGATGAGCCAGGAACTCGGGCGCGAAGCCAGCCATGCCGAGATGGCGCATGAATTGGACATCACCGAGGACCGTGTTCGCGAGCTCATCGACCTGTCTCGCGATCTCGTCAGCCTCGATCAGACGGTCGGCGCCGATGACGACGCGTCGTTGGGCGACTTCATCGCCGACGAGCGCTCGACCGCGGCCGCAGAAACGGTCGTCGAGGGCGGTCTCATGCGAGCGCACCTCTCGGAGGTCCTGGACACCCTGGACGCCCGAGAGGCCGCCGTGGTCCGCATGCGGTATGGGCTGGATGGTGGCCAGCCGAAGACGCTCGATGAGATCGGCCGTGCGTTCAAGCTGTCGCGCGAACGGATCCGTCAGATCGAGCGCGAGACCATGGCCAAGCTGCGGCACCCGTCGCGGTCGCAGGTCCTGCGCGACTATCTCGACTAACCGGTACCGTAGCGCTGGCAGCTTTGGAAAAGCAGCGGCGCGGGCCTTGTCTGCTGGTAGGCATCAACAGCAGAGAAGTGTCGGGGAGGCGGGCAGCTTGAGTCATCACAGCGAGTTGATCGACACCACGGAGATGTACCTGCGCACGGTGTTCGAGCTCCAGGAGGAGGGCGTCGTCCCGCTGCGGGCACGTATCGCCGAGCGGCTGGCACAAAGTGGGCCCACGGTCAGCCAGACCGTCGCCCGGATGGAACGCGACGGCCTGCTGCACGTGGCTGGCGACCGGCACCTGCAACTCACAGACCTGGGCCTGCGCGAGGCGACCTCGGTCATGCGCAAGCATCGATTGGCCGAACGCCTCCTCGTCGACGTCATCGGCCTGGACTGGGAGGACGTGCACATCGAGGCCTGCCGATGGGAACACGTGATGAGTGACGCCGTCGAGCGACGCATCGTGGCCCTGCTGGACAATCCGCTCGTCTGCCCCCACGGCAACCCGATTCCTGGGCTTGACCAGCTCGGTCTGCCCTTCGCGACCACTGAGCGGCAGGCGAAGCTGCTCAGCCTCACCGACGCCGCCACCGCGCCGTGTCAGGTCGAGGTCGACCGGATCAGCGAACTGCTGCAACCCGACGCCGTGCTCATGCACCGGCTCACCGACGCGGGAATGCGCCCCGGGCACACAGTTCACATCGCCCCGGCGGGCACGAGCGTCGATGTATGGGCAGAAGGGCGAGCGCCGCAGACATTCGAGCGGCAGATCACCGACCACGTGTTCGTGCTCGTCGCCTGACCCACCCGATCGATCCCAGCTGGGCCGACGGGCGTTATGCAGGCGATTGAGGGCTCCAGGGCTGCGGAACGATCATGCCGACCGCTGCAAGCGCAGCTTGGGCAGATTGCGAGGATCGACGCCCCTGCTCAATGCCGCCATCAGTAGATCGGCGGCGCTGTACCCAGGATCGCAGCGGATCGCCTGCTCGGCCGCGATACCCGCCAGCGCGCCGTTACCTGCGCGCCAGCTGGCCCAGCCGAACAGGAACAGCGGTGCCGCCGCGTAGGGGCCAGGCGCTCGACGAGCAAGGTCACGCCACAGCTCACGCCCGTCGAGTCGGCCGTTGTCGACGGCGATCCAGATCGAGTCACGAACCGCGACGTCGCCCAGCGATACCAGGAACCGCGCCGCAGTCTCCGCCGGCACGGCCATGCAGTGCGCGTCGGTCGACGCCCTCGCCGCAGCGAAGACGCCGCGCTTGACCGAGCGGACATGGCGTTGCGCGTGCCCGTCGAGCACGGCGGCGACAGCCTCGTTCTCGGCCGCTTCGATCAGCGGGTTGAGTGTGCCACGCTCGTCGTCGGGCAGGGGGGCCAGGATCGCCGCCAGTGCTTCGCGATCGGGTAGGGCGACCACGCCGGCGAAGGTGGCGGCAGCCGCGAACGCCGTCGCCGTATCTGGCAACGGACGACCATCGGCCGGGCAGCAGTTCGCGCCCGAACAGAAGTAGCCCCACCACCGACCGTCCGCGACGAGCAGGACCTCCACGAGGGCACATCCGGCCGCAGCCACGTGATCTTGCAACTCCGCCGCGAGACCGGCCCACGGTAGACATCGCGCGTCGATATTGGCACCGCCGTCGTCGTAGACGGCAGCGAAGACCTCGTCCGTGCCGCCGTCGCGGATAGCCCGCACCGTGTCGGACAGGACATACGCTTCGGCGGCATCGACAAGGTCGAGCCTGGCGGTGACGACGAGCTCCTTCGACACGCCGGTATCGGCCAGGCCGACGAGGACAAGGCTCGCTCGGGGGTGAAAGCCGAGCAGGTACGGCACGGCCTGCAGGAGCTCGGCCGGCCCTGATATCCGTTGTGCCGGCTCGAGGGCGCCTGCGGTCCGGCTCGGCCCGAAGCGGCTGCGTTTGGTGGTCATGTGCTCAGCGTGGCTGTGCCCGTCGGCGTCCGCAGGACCGCCGCAGAGAATGTGGACGACGACCCGGCCTGTGGACGAACCGGGCTCCTGTTGTCGGATCGGTGTGCTAGCGGCGGTGTATCGATTAGTGCAGCGTGCCGGCCCGCCACCGACTCGCTGCGGCGGTCAGGGACGCAGCCACCCGCTCGTTGCGGGTGGCCAGCTCCTCGGCGTCACCTAAACCATCGGCCGCGTCGCGGAGGTCACGGTCCGACGCGTCGCGCAGGACGCGCCGTCCAGCGGCTACCACCCGGAAGAACGCCGCCGCCCGCTCGAGCGCCACGGCCAGGTCGCGCTGGTAGATGCCGGCCAGCACGGCGTCCGCGAGCTGCCTGATCGCCTCGACATCGGCGTAGTCCGCAACACCGGCGACCGCCGCATCGGCGGGGGCCAGCGGCTCGCCGGCGCGCCAGAGGCGGGTGAGTTCCTCGCCTGCGCTGTAACACCACTGCCGCAACAGGTACAGCGCCCACAGCGCGCCGGGCAGGCTTACCGGATCCGCGTCGCGCCAGAGTGCAGCGAGGGTGTCGAGACCGACCCGGTCGGCGAGTTCCACGAAGCGGCAGCCATCCCCCGGTTCGCGGCCGGCTTGCACGACGACGGCCGCCGTCGCGGCGGCGACCTCGGCCCGCGAACTGGGCGACGAACCACCGGCCGCGTCGATCATGTCGGTGAGATCGGCGAAGAGGGCAGGTCGATGCGGCCGCCGGTCGTCGCCGGCGCTCATCGCCGGCCTCGCTGTCGGTGCACCCGACCACGATACGACTCCGGGCGCGGAACAGCCGGCACCCTCGTCTCCCGAAACCGCGCCCTGGGGACGCGTGGCCGTACCGGGTACCGTTGTCCACGACGTCGGCCCGTTCATGGCCCCCGGTCCCAAAACTGCCGCCCAGAGCGGCCTTCCGCCGAGAGGCGACCTGGCGGGTCGGCGTCACCACTTCCGGCGGGCCGATACTTCCCGAGTGCGAGAACGTCCGACTGAACACGCGACGTGCGTCGGCGCCGCACGTCGCGTGAGGTAGGAAGCAAGGTATGACCGGCGACGGCAACGGCTGGACGATCTGCTCCCTGGGGCACCGCCACTGGGGTCTGTTCGGGGCCGCCGGACTACTCGTTACCGATGGCGAGCAGGTCTTGCTCCAGCACCGCGCGGCCTGGACGCACGAGGGCGACACCTGGGCCGTGCCCGGCGGTGCTCGCGACAGTCACGAGAGTCCCATCGCGGCCGCGCTGCGCGAAGCCGGTGAAGAGACGTCGCTCGATCTGGATGCCGTCACACCGTTCACCGAATGGGTCGACGAGCACGGACGCTGGGCCTATACGACGATCATCGCCCGGGCCGGGGCTTGTGTGCAGGCCGAACCGGCCAACGCCGAGAGCGCCGACATTCGTTGGTGGCCGATCGACGAGGTGGCGGACCTTCGTCTGCACCGAGGCTTCGCCGCGAACTGGTCTGCTCTGCGCGGAATCATCGCGTCCGGTGTCACCTGAGCGCACCGGCGTGCTCCCAAGGCTGCCGTAGCGGGGTCGCGCGCACCGCGTCGTGCGCATCCGGGTGCTCTCCCCCGCCCCGCGCGGCAGGTACGTACACCGCCTGACGGTCTGGGCCCTCGTCGCGCCCAACCACGCGCCTATACCACTCACACCCGCGCCGCCGACGCAGACCCGGGTGCTGGGCACGCAGTGTGGTGGGTCACCATGTTCGGCATGCGACTGGACCATCTTTCCTACGTGGCGGGGCCGGAAGGTCTCGGCGCGTGCGTACAGCGCCTCGGCTCCAACCTGGGTGCCGGCTTTTCCGACGGGGGCATCCACCCCTCGTTCGGCACCCGGAACTTCGTGCTGCCGCTCGCCGAGAGCTGCTACCTCGAGGTGGTCGACGCACTCGATCACCCGGCCGCGGACCGCGCCCCGTTCGGCCGGGCCGTCCGTGACCGCGCCTCGGCCGGCGGCGGCTGGCTAGCCTGGGCGATCCGAGTCGGCGACATAGCCACCTACGAGCGGCGTCTCGAGCGACCGGCCGCCACGGGCCACCGCCGACGTCCGGACGGCTTCGACCTGCTCTGGCGGCAGATCGGGATCAACGACGTCACCGAGGATCCGCAGCTGCCGTTCTTCGTCCAGTGGGACAGCGACGAGGTGCACCACCCGGCCTACGGCGGTTCCTCGATCAAGTTGACCGGCCTGGAGATCGCCGGTGACGAGCCCACGGTGGACGCGTACCTCGGCGTGTCCGCGCGCCAGCCGCTCGACGGCATCGCCGTCGAATGGCGCTTCGTGTCCGAGGGCGACAACGGCGTGGCCGCGGCGACTTTCTCGACCCCGCGCGGCGACGTCCGCATCGACTAGCGAGGCGACGCGCAGTCCTGAGTTGAGCCCTGTCGCCAACAGCGGCATCCTGCCCTCATGACCGCCCTGCGCCTCGCTCCGGCCACCGAAGGCCATGTCAATCCGTCATGCCCTCACGGTGTTCGCGCATGACACGATCCGGCGAAGACGAGCAGGTCGACAATCCGATCACCGCGAAGGCGGTCCCGATCGCCGACTACGGATTCCTGTCCGACGGCGAGGCGACCGCGCTGGTTGCCCCCGGCGGCTCGATCGACTGGATGTGCCTGCCGCGGATGGATTCCGCCAGCGTGTTCGGCGCGATCCTCGGCCGGCACGCCGGCACCTTTCGTATCGCGTCGACCGATGTCTCCGTCCCGGCCGCGCGGCGCTATCTGCCCGGCACGATGGTGCTCGAGACGAGCTGGGGCACCGACACCGGGTGGATCATCGTCCGGGACGCCCTGATCCTCGGTCCGTGGCGGCACGATACGGAGCGGTCGCGCTGGCAGAAGCGCACCCCCACCGACTACGAGGCCGAACACTTGCTGCTGCGCACGATCCGGTGCGTCAAGGGCGAGGTGCAGACGATCATCGAGTGCGAGCCGGTACCCGACTACGGCCGCGCGAAACTCACCTGGCAGTACACGGACAAGATCTATCACCAGGGCGTCGGGCGGGCCGGTGGCTGGGACATTGAACTGCATCTCACCACCGACATGCGGCTCGGTTTCGAAGGTTCGCGCGCGAGTGTCCGCACCCTGCTCAAGGAGGGCGACACCCGCTACATCGCGCTGTCGTGGGGATCGAAGGAACCGCCACTCACCTACGACGAGGCCTACAGCCGCATGGTGTGGACGGCGCACCACTGGCAGCACTGGCTCGCCCGCGGCGATTTCCCGGACCACCCGTGGCGCAGCTATCTGCAGCGCAGCGCGCTCACCCTCAAGGGGGCTGACCTACTCCCCGACCGGCGCCATCTGCGCGGCCGCGAGCACGTCGTTGCCCGAGACGATCGGCGGAGCGCGCAACTATGACTATCGCTACAGCTGGATCCGCGATGCGACCTTCGCGCTCTGGGGCATGTACTCGCTCGGCTACGACTGGGAGGCCGTCGACTTCTTCTCCTTTATCGCGGACATCGCCGAGCAGGACGAGGACCTGCAGATCATGTACGGCATCGGCGGCGAACGCGATCTGACCGAATACGAGCTCGACCATCTGCCCGGTTACGCCGACTCGCAACCGGTGCGCATAGGCAACGCCGCCAGCACGCAGCGTCAGCACGACGTCTGGGGTGCGCTGCTCGACTCGGTCTACCTGCACAGCAAGGCCGTCGATCACGTGGACGGTCGGCTCTGGCCGATCCTGACCAAGCAGGTGAAGGCCGCGCTCAAGCACTGGCGCGACCCCGACGCCGGAATCTGGGAGGTCCGCGGGCAACTGCAGCACTTCACCTCGTCCAAGATCATGTGCTGGGTGGCGGCCGACCGCGGCGCCAAACTAGCCGCCGTCATCGGCCAGGACGCCGCGGCCGCAGAGTGGCGGCTCGCGGCGGACGAGATCAAGGACGACATCCTGATGAACGGGCTGGACGAACGCGGTGTCCTGACCCAGCACTACGGGACGAAAGCGCTCGACGCGTCGTCGCTGCTCGCCGTGCTCGTGCGGTTCCTGCCGCCGGACGACGAGCGCATCGTCGCCACGGTGCGGGCCATCGCCGACGAACTCACCGAGCACGGGATGGTGCTGCGCTACCGCGTCGAGGAGACCGACGACGGCTTCTCCGGCGAGGAGGGCTCGTTCACGATCTGCTCGTTCTGGCTCGTGTCGGCCCTGTGCGAGATCGGTGACTACTCACGCGCTCGGCGATTGTGTTCGAAGCTGCTGTCGCTGGCCGGGCCGCTCGAGCTCTACGCGGAGGAGATCGACGTCCATACCGGGGCGCACCTGGGCAACTTCCCCCAGGCGTTCACGCACCTGGCTCTCATCAACGCCGTCCTGCACGTGATCGCGACCGCCGAACTCCTCGACGGCCAGCTCTACAAGGCGAAGCGCTGACGGGCCAGCTCGATCAGCAACGCCGCGACGTCGTCGGGGCGGCTCGCGAGTGGGCTGTGGTCGCTGTCCCACTCCCGGCGGTCGGCGACGCGCTCGGCCATGATCCGCTGCAACCGTGGGGCCACCGTACGGTCGTCGGTACAGACCACGTAGGTCGCGGGTTTCGTGCGCCAGGCCGCGATGTCTGGCCGCCCGGAGAAGAGTGCCCGCCCGACGGGGCGCATTCGGGGCAGTGCCTCCTGCGCCGCACGAGGCGCGTCCTGGTAGAGCAACGCGGGGGCGAGCGCGGGCGCGATGCTCACCTCGCTGCCGTCCTCGGAGAACCGGAGCGCCGCCGCAAATCCGGTGTCCGGTACCTGCGCGTCGGGCGCCACTCGCGAGATGCTCTCGGTCTCGGTAAGCGCAAAGGCGGCGAGGTAGACCAGATGCGCGACCGCCGGATGATCTCCGGCTGCGGTGACGACGGCGCCGCCGTAGGAGTGCCCGACCAGCAGGACAGGGCGGCGCGCGGCGTCCAGGGCCGTGCGCACCACGGCCGCGTCCCCAGCCAGCGACTGCATGGGCAGCTCGACCGCGCCGGCGCGGACACCGTTGTCGCGCAGCCGCTCGATCACGGCGGACCAGCTCCACGCGCCGTGCCAGAGACCGTGCACGAGTAGGACATCGCGGATCGCGTCGTCGTTCATGGCATTACCCTGGCACGCCACCCTGCTGCGCAATCGGGCAAGCCACAGGGTTAGCTAGGGAGCATGACCGAACGGGGTACAGCCACGAGCGAGCGTCTCGAACTCACCCCGTCGGACGTCGAGGGTGGCATCTATCCGTGGCTGACGGCGTCACTGATCCCGCGAGCGATCGCCTGGGTCTCGAGTGTATCGGCGGAGGGCGTCGACAACGTCGCTCCGCATTCGTTCACAACCGTCGCGGGCGTCGACCCGCCCACGCTCTGCTTCGTGTCGGTCGGGGCCAAGGACACCCTGCGCAATGTGCGGGCCACGGGCGAGTTCGTCCTGCACATCGGCAGCGGTGCGCTGCTGCACGCGATGAACGACTCGGCCACCAACTTCCCCGCCGGGCACAGTGAGTTCGACGCTGCCGGCCTCGAGCGTGAGCCGAGCGTCGTCGTCGCGCCGCCCCGGGTGCGCGCCGCGCCGATCGCCTTCGAGTGCCGTGTGTCGGGCGAGCACGAGATCGGCAACTGCGTGATGGTCTTCGGCGAGATCGTGCACCTGGCCGCCCGCACCGATGTGCTCGCCGCCGACGGACTCCCCGACGCCGAGGCGGTCGACCCGCTCGCCCGCCTCGGACGGGCGGAATGGTCCCGCCTCGGTACGGTGCTGCCGCTGGACCGGATCCGCTACGCCGACTGGCAGACCGGTAGCCGCAGCCGCGACTTGTGAGCCGGTATGAGGCTTAGCCACCGGGCGACGGGCGCGGTGCACGCTCCGGGATCGCCCGGCCCTCAAGCGGCAGGCACGTGCGCACGAACTCCTCGCCGAACGAGTTGAGCCGGACGCTGCGCTGCACCATCTTCGGTGCGCGGCCCGCCGTCTTGAGAGACGCCACCACCTTGGGTTGTGCCTCGATCACCTGGTAACGAGTGGGGTTGCTGACCTGCTCCTTGGAAAAATCGATCAGGCCGAGCCGGCTCAGGTTCGTCAGATATGGGTCGATGCGCTCGAGGTTGCGCAGGCCGGCGTGCTCGCCGATCATGCTCATACCGCCGGCGATGAGGACCGAGCCGATTCCCAGCGGACGGTTGGTGCGGATGTCGATAGCCGGCTGAGCGCCCTCGAGATAGATGAAGCGCAGGATCCGGGCTTCGTCCGGCGTGATCTCGGACAGGATGCCCGCGAAAGCCGGGTGCGTGTCTTCGATGACGTGGACGTCGTTGCTGCGCCGGAGCAGGTCGGTCCCACGCCGCTGCAGGTCCTCCGGCGTCGAGGGACGGGCCGAGTCGCGGTCGGGCGTCTGCGCGGTCGGGACGAGGTTGCCCTGCAGCCCCAGCGCGCGCCACGCGACGTTGCGCAGGTCGTTCGCGGCATCCTGGAGGATCGCGGTCGCGGGTTCGCCCTCGACGGCGCGCTTCGCGACGTAATTCGCGCCGGCGACGGTCGCCCCCACCGACCAGCTGACGATGTGAAACGCCGACACCGCCGCGACCCTGGCCAGCCCGGGAGCCGCGCGCAGCATCGTCGGACTGGGCCGCAGCCCGACGCCGCCGGGACGGTCAGCCAGGCGCGGGACACCCGGGCGCGGTCTGCGAGCCACCGCCTTGGTCGGCCCGGCACCGTTGTTATCGGCCACTACGATCAGACTCCGAAGATGGCGAGGTGGATGAATCCGGCGAACAGCCCGAGGGCGCCGCCGTGGAAGAACAGTAGCCACTCGTCCTGCTTGATGGCCGAGCGGAGCATCTCGACGAAGTCGTCCGGGCCCATGTGACTCATCTGTTCGGCGATGAACTTGTAGATCTTCACCGACTGCCGCTGGCTGAACTCGGCGTCGTTGAACGCAATGGGCGCGAAGCCGGTGGCCTCGGTGGCCACGGACGAACGGATCTGGTCGTACTCCTTGGTGCCGATCGCGACCCGCACTGCCGCCCGCGCCGGGCCGATCGCCTTGTCGACCGCCGGCCGCAGCGACTCCTCGAGCATCTGCAGCGTGCGGTCGCTGCGCGGCCCGCTCAGCAGCTCGTTGCCGATGTTCTGCAGCGTGATCACCTTGTCGGCCACCATCTGCGAGTACTTCTCGGTCACCTCGGGCTGCCGTTTGATCAACAGGCCCTGACGCCAGGGCACCCACTTGTTCGGGAACACCGGCTCGAAGATCATCGTGACACCGATGTAGTTCACCGTCCAGCCGATGATCACGCCGCCGACCGGCAGCACCCACCACTGGGGAAGAACCTGCAGCACACCGAACAGGACGAAGCCCATCGGGAATCCGAAATAGAATCCGAAGTTCTGCATGAACGTCAGTTCCTTGCGTCCCATGATCAGGAACAGCTCGTTCAGCAGTTCGGGGTTCTTCACGAAGTAACTGATCACCATCAACTTGGCGTCGATCAGCTGGTCTACGTTCTCCCCGATCTCCTCGGTGATGTTGCGAACGATGCCCGGCAACTGGGCACGGACCCGCGCGAAGACCGCCTCTTTGATGATCGGAGGCAGGTCGTGCCAGAGCTGCGGATTCTCCTGCTGCATGATCTGTTCGACGACACCACGGATCTCGGCCTGGGCGACGGCCGCGAGGTGCTCGGCGATCTTGTCCGGCTCGAGCTCACGGTAGAAGTCGGAGATGCTGCCCAGCTTCGCGAGGCCCTTGTCTACGCTGATGCTGGCCATCTTGTCCGCTCGTGAGGGCACGATGCCTTGCCATCCCAGCCGCCCGTCGTAGCGGATCAGCGGCAGGATCCTGATCCGACGCGGCAGCAGCGGAAAGAGAACCTTCAGCCCGGGCACGCGGAAGCCATGGAACTGCACCGGCTTGAACAGCATCAGCACACCGGTCCAGTTCGTGATGTAGCCGATCACGCCGGTGAACAGCGGGATGCTGATCAGGTCGACCAGCGTCTTCGTCTCCATCGACTCTCCCTGACTCTGCTGCCACAGGACGGTCGTGGCTCGATCAGCCGGCCGTCGTCGACGGATGTGCGCCGCACCGGTCACATCATGGCTGGACACATCATCTAGGCAACGCAGACATGGCGTCCAGCCCGATCAGTTCCCCCCTCCGGCGCCGGTCCCGCTGCCGGGCGGCGGACACTCCGATGTGCCGGGCATGACCTGGAAGGAGAAGTTCGGGACCTGGAGAAGGTTCGGGATCGAGATGGTCCGGACCGTGGCGGAGATGTACTTCAGCTGCGCGGTGGAAGCCTGCAAGCCGAAGCGGTCGCTCGAGGCGCCGAGGTCGATCCCGCTGCTGCCGAGGGTTACGTCGGCGCCGTTCTTGTTGACCTGCAACTCACCGCTGCCGCCGATGACCCCGCGTGCCTGGACAACGTCGAGGATCAGGCCGTTCGCGTTGATCTCGAAGCTCTTCGGATCCTTGTCGCCGCCCTTGATGAAAAGGGTGTACGGCTGGCCCAGGATGCCGACATGCTGCGAAATGCACAGGCCGTTGATGCGTCCGGAGCCGACTCCGATGCGGACGTTGTAGCTGGCGCCCGAACCGTTCTTGGTCGGAATCCGGATGACCGCGATGCCGAGATCGTCACCGCTCAACCCGTCGGTGGTCAGGTTCACCGTGCCCGACTGGGCTACGAAGCTCACCGCCAGGACGCCCTTGGCCATCGCCAGGGTGAGGCCGACGACGATGGCAAAGACGGGGACGAGCACCCCGCCGAGCACCCGCCAGCGGATGCCGTAGCGAGGATCCGTGGTCGGGGCCGGGCCGCCGGCGTCGAGCGTCGCTTCGGCTTCGGCTTCGGCTTCGGCCAGACTGGCCTCGATACGCTGCCGCGCGGCGACGAGCAGGTTCCTCATCTCTCGGTCACCGTCAGCTCGCCGGTCGGCAGTTCCAGGGACGTCGACCCACTCGGCGCGGTCACGTGCAGCGCGTAGACGTCGATGTCTAGGTTGTTCGCCGGGATCGGGGACGGCAGCGGAATGCCGGCCTTGAGCAGGGCGCCGATGATAGGCAGCAGGCTCGCCAACGGGAAGCACGGGCTGTTCGCGCCGCCCTGAATCGGAACGGGGACCAGCTTGCCGATCAGACCGAGCACGGTGCCGAGCAGCCCGCCGACGACAGGTAGCCCCTGGGCGAGCGATGTCAGGTTGGCGATGCTCAGGCAGAAATCGAGGCTGTGCAGCACGCCGTAGAGATCCACGTTCTCGCCGGCCCCACCGATCACCGCGGCGTCCGCGCCACTACCGGGGTTCGCGATGTTCAGGTTGAACGGCGCGATCGCTTGAGATCCTTGGCCGAGGCTGCTCTGGCTGCGCGCCTGGTCGATGGTCAGGTCGTCCAGCTCGATCTTTGCGAACTGGAGCAGGATGGTGTCCGACGGGGACTGACCACCCCCGGCGAGCGGGATCTGCGCGTTCTCCGTTATCGTGCGCAAGCTGTACAGCCGAAGGGACGGCGCGCGGACCTCGGCCGGGGTCGGTTCGGGCAGGAACCCGGGAGACATTGCCGGGCTGGATCGCAACCCGACGGCCGCCGCGAGCTTCGTCGGCCCCACTGCGGTTGTCGCGACGACCAGGCCCACGAGCAACACCAGCCCGATCCGACGCACCCTCGACGCGGTGCTGCGACCGCGCTTTCGAGCGTCGCCGGTCGTGGCGGCGTCGTGCTCGTCGATCATGCCCGCGCGTGGGTCTCGTGCTCGTCGCTCGCGTACGTGCGGCCTCCGACCGACGGCTGTGCGCTGCTCGACGGCTGTGCGCTGCTTGACGGCTGTGCGCTGCTCAACGGCTGCGCGAGACCCGGCGACGGCCGCAGTCGCGGGGTCGGCCGCGGGCGTGGCGTGGCGCCGGACGTTGCGGTGCCAGACCCGGGCAGGCCGGGCGCGCCGGCAGTCGAGGGGCCGGCGGCGGCAATGCCGGGTGTCCGCGGAGCCAACCCGAACAGCCCGAGCCGGTAGGCGCGCGGCCCACGTGCGCGGGATGCCTTCTTGGCGCCCCAGGCCAGCGTCATCGCCCCGCCGAAGATGCCGGCGACCATCCCGACGAATAGGCCGCCGAGGTTGGAGACGATGAGCGATGTGACGGCGAGCAGCAGTCCGACCACGCCGACCACATACCGCTGGCTCGGGGCGGCCCAGGCGGCGAGGCCGCAGAGGATCATTCCGCCGCCGGTGAGCCATCCGCCGAGCGCCGTGAGACCGCCCGCGACGACGATCGTCGTGGACACCATCGACAGGCGCAGGATTAGCCAGCCACCGACGAGCAGAAGCGCTCCACCCCAGAACGGCCGGGTACCACGGAACGCGCGGAACCAGATCACGTAACGGTGTCCGCACGGGCTGAGCACTGCCACGGCGCAGGCCGTGATCAGCAGACCGAGCGCGAGACCACCGGTGCCCGCAAGCGCACTGAGGAGTGGAATGTCCGGCGGGACGAGCGCCAGCACGATCACGAGCAGACCGACGCCGAGCAGGATCATGCCCTGCTTGTAGGCCGGGCTTGAGCTCAGCGTCGCCCGGAGGTGCTGCAGCCGAGTCAGCACGAGTTGACGTCGCCGAGCTTGACGTTGATCGCGAGGTTCGGC
This sequence comes from Jatrophihabitans sp., assembly GCA_051000605.1. Taxonomy (GTDB): domain Bacteria; phylum Actinomycetota; class Actinomycetes; order Mycobacteriales; family Jatrophihabitantaceae; genus Jatrophihabitans. The sequence continues at coordinate 2,416 of JBPCOE010000109.1, read as the reverse complement.
AGTTTCAGCGAGCCCGCGACCTGCGCTTGATAGGCCGAGCCGACGACGTTGGCCAGGTTGACCGTGCCTCGGGTGACGTCCAGGCCGAAGGCACCCGGCGTTCCGCCGAGGGACGTTCCGTTGATGGCGACGTCGTCGGCCGATTCGCCCAGGATCGCGCCCCGCAGTGTGGCGGGAGTGGCGTTCAGGTCGGTGATGTCGAAGAACAGGTTCTGCCCGTCGGAGGCGACTGCGCCACCCGCGCCGACGGTGATCGAGTACTTGACGCCCAGCATCGACTGGTGGACGACGATGCACAGCCCGGACAGCTTCGCCGACTTCAGACCGGCGTGCAGCACACCGGCCTTCTGGGTCGAGGAGTCGCTGTTCTTGAGGTTCGATGCGGCGAGAACGGCGCCGAGGCCGGTGCCGTCGAGCGTCTTCACGTGCAGGTCGAACTTCTGGTTCGACACGTTGAAGCTCGCCGCGAGCAGGCCTTGCGCGATCGCCAGGCCGATGATCAACACGGCGGCCGTCGCCGGCACCAGCGCGAGCGAACCCCGGCTCCAGCGCACGCCGCGCGGAGTGGCGTCATCGGCCTCGGCGAGCATGCGCTCGTTCCATTCCTTCGCGCGGCCCCGACCGACTTCGCGCGCCGCCTTCACCCGACTGCGAAGAGAACCCATTGCCTTGGCCTCGTCCTCAACGTGTCTCATGGAGACTCCTTCTGACCACTGCGGATCGGGGCCGTAGGGAACTCGGTCGATGTGCTGGAATTATCCGTCATGACGGCGCCCCCCGCGCGGCGAATTCGGTGCGCCCGTCCGGCGTCGGTCGAGGATGGACAGCCTCCGCGTCCTTGACCAGATCGGTGAGCCGGCCGTCGCGTTCGACGCCATGGCGGTAGAGCAGGCCCTGACCCTTGCGGCGGTGGTAGGTCTGGCGGTCCGGCACCCAGCCGAAGGCCAACGAACCGCCGAGGATGCCGAGCAGCATCCCGACCACGAAGCCGCCGAGGTTTGACAGGACGAACGACGCGAGCGACACGAGCACGGCGATTGTCCCGGCGATCAGTCGCTGGGAGGGGAGGAACCAGATCACCGCGCCCATCAACAACAGCAGCAGCCCGCACGCCGCGCCGGCGAACACGCCCTTGCCGGCATGGATGAGTTGGTCCGTCGGCCCGATCGGCAGCACCGCGATCACCACGCCGGCGGCGAGCACGAACAGCCCACCCCAGAACGGCCGGGTATTGCGAAAGCGGCGAAACCGCCGTAATGGAACCGTGTTACGGGGACCTTCGAGCAACATGGCTTCAGAAACACTCCCCGTTTGAGGGCCCGCGGCCGTGATGCACGTACACGCGTAGGCCGGCCAGGTCCGCCGTCCCAGCGATGATCGCACCCTGTGCGCTGGCCCGCAGGTTGTCCAGCGACCCGCTGCCGGGAGCGTTGACCGCGAAGCGGCCCGGCGGTCCGCCGATGTCGGAGGCGTCCTCGCCGAGCACGACGGGCGCGAGCAGGTTCTTGCCGTTGCCGGGTTTGCCGTCACTGGTCCTCGGCACCAGGTTCGCAGTCCCTGAGGTCAGACTGGAGCCGTCCAGGGTCATGTCCTTGACCGTCGTCTTCCCGGACGTGTGCAGCTGGATCGTGTACGTACCCACGACCGGGAAGGTCAAGACGACCGACAGACACATTCCCTTGTCCAGGATCGCCTCGGGCAGCCCAGCGATGACGACGCCGCGGGTATCGCCGCCGTTCTTCATCTGGACGGTCGACTGGTAGAGCGTGAGGCCCTTCGGCACGCGGATCGGTGCGCCGTTCGACGTGATCTTGAAATCCTGGCCGGACACCGCGATGTTGAGCGGGAGGACGCCCAGAAACGTCGCGATCGCCATCGCGAGCAGGACCACGATCGCAGGGATGAACAGCACGCCCGTGCGCCGCCAGCGCGTCCCGCCGTGCGCTGCGGCCTGCGCTGGAGCGTCGCCGCAGTGCATGTCGTCAGCGTCGCGGCAGGGGATGTCGTCGCCGGGGCTGGGGGTGCCAGGTCGGTCGGGAGCTTGCGTCGTCACTGCTGCAGGTCCCCTTCCTGCCGGGGCGGTTCCGCTCGCCGTGCACCTCGGCCGCCTTGGCGTAGACCAGCGCGCCAAACGTGGCCTGGATGACGAGCGACTTAGCTACATCGAACACCGCGTCACAGGTTTCGTCAAAACCGGCGGCCTGGTTCGGGCCAACGCGCTGACTGCACCCCACTGACCGGCCGACGACCACCCGCCGCCGCGACTCGGTCGCTTGACCGGATCGAGGGTATTGGCGGAGGGCACCTATTCGTTGCCTGCACTATTCCGCTGCCTGAAGCGGCACCGCTCACCCGCCCCTCACCGAGCGAGCACACCTAACAGCAATCCTGTTAGGTCCACGTTCCTAACAGCTCG
>JBPCOE010000025.1:0-11451 GCA_051000605.1 Jatrophihabitans sp. | reverse complement strand
GGATGTCGACGCGACCGTGCTCCTGCAGGACCTCCTTGGCCATCCGTTCGATGTCGCTGAGGTCGGACAGATCGCAGCGGTGCACAAAGGCCTCGCCGCCGAGGTCGCCGATCTCGACGCGGGTCTGCTCGAGCTTCTCGATGCCGCGCGCGACCAGGATTACCTTCGCGCCGGCGGCACCGACCCGAAGCGCAGTCGCCCGGCCGATGCCCGACGACGCGCCGGTGATCATGACGGTCTTGCCCTTGATCGCGCGGGCGAGTTGCTTGTCTTTGCGACGGTCCGGGCTGTACGTCCGCTCCCAGTACTCCCAGAGGTGCTGGGCGTAGAGCGCGAACTTGGGCACCTCGATGCCCGATCCGGCGAGCGCCGCTCGAGTCTTGGTCGAATCGAAGTGCGTCGGGTAGGTCAGGTAAGCGAACGACTCGCGCGGGATGCCGAGTTCGGCGAGCACGAGGTCGGTGAGCTGCTTGGCGCCCGGCAGCTTGACGAGGGTGGACGTCAGCCGGGCGGGCAGCATGTCGAGGGCCCGGGCGTCCACATTGACCGACGGTTGCGGCGCCTTGGCCGCCTTCGTCAGCACCTTCATCAACCCGCCGACGGTCAGCGGCTCGGGGTCGGTCAGGTGGGAGGCGTGACCGTCGAGGTCGGGCTGATGGGCGAGGTAGTCCATCGCCTTGGCGACGTAATCGACGGGCACGATGTTGATCTCGCCGCCCTCGACGCCGACGCCGCGCAGCCACGACGGCGTGACGCCGCGCAGGCGCTGGATTGTCTTGAAGAAGTAGTACGGGCCGTCGATCTTGTCGATCTCGCCGGTCTCCGAATGTCCCACAACGACGCCGGGCCGGTAGACGCGCCACGGCACCTTGGACTCCTTGCGGACAACGCCCTCGGACTCGTGCTTGGTGAGGTAATACGGGTTGTGCGCGACGTCCTGCGCTTCGTCGAACATGTCCTCGGTGAAGACGCCCTTGTAGAGACCTGCCGCAGCGATCGAGCTGACCTGGTGGAAGTGTCCGGCGTGCAGCGCCTCCGCGAGTTCGAGCGCGTGGCGGGTGCCTTCGACATTCGCGATCCGCTGGCTGTCGCCGTCGGCGGTGATGTCGTAGATCGCGGCGAGGTGGAAGAAGTGCTCGATGTCGCCGGTGAGGCGCTCGATCTTCTCGTGCGTGACGCCGAGCCGTGCCGTGGACAGGTCGCCGACGACTGGGACGATGCGGTCGTGCTCGTCGCCGAGGCGGGACTTGAGTTCGTCGATCTTGTCGAGCGAGCTGGCCCGGCACAGGCAGTAGATCGGCCCGTCGCGGTGGTCGAGCAGTTCAGCGACGAGGAAGCGGCCGATGAAACCGGTGGCGCCCGTGACGAAGTAGGCCATGTGTCCTCCTGAAAGTGCTCACCGCTGACAGGGGCAGTCTCGTCCACCTGTCACAGATAAGCCAATCATCCGAGGCGGACGTCAGGGAAGATCGCGCCGAGCGCCAGGCCGGCGATGAACAGCCAGCCGAACGCGCGGTTGTGGACGAGGCAGACCCGGTGGTACCACAGGGGCCAGCCGACGTAGCCGATCGGCGGTTCGATCGGGGCCGCGGCGCCCATCACCTTCAGTGCCCGCAGGGAGCGCGGCGCCGCGAGGACGATGAGCAACGCGAACGGCGTCAGCGAGCCGACGGCGACCGCCACCGCCGTGACGACGTACATGCCCGTGACCACGGTCTGGTTCATCGCCCGGGCAGCGCGCTCGCCGAGCAGAACAGGCAGGGTGCGCTGGTGCTGGCCGGTGTCGAACATGCGTTGATCGATGTGCTTGCCGACCAGGATCGACATCACGCCGAGCCCCGGCGGGACCGAGATCGCGAACGCGGCACCCGACCAGTGCCCGGCGATGACGTAGTAGCCGCCGGCGATCATCAACGGGCCCCACACCACGAACGCCGCGATCTCACCGAGGCCGAGCTCCTTCAGGGCCCGGGGGGCGGCGTCGTAAGCGTAGAGCAGTACCGCGCCGGCGACCGCGAGCCATACGGCCGGCCAGCCGCGCAGGGCGATGAAGTAGACGCCGATCGCCGCGGCGAGCACGCCGAGGACGACGAGGCCGCCGCCGAGCAGCCGCGGGGTGACCGCGCCGCTGGCAATGGGGTGCAGCGTGTAGCGCCGGCGCGGCGAGTCATCGGTGTCGTGACCGCGGCGGTAACCGAAGTAGTCGTTCGACAGATTGCTGATTGCGTGCAGGACCACGAAGGCTACGAATACCGCGAGGAACGGCACGACCTGGAAGCGGCGGTCGGTCGCGGCGAGCAGGCCGGCCATGATGGCCGACTGCGCCGAGATCACCAGGATCACGCTGCGGGCGGCGTACAAGAATCGGGTGACCGGGTCGAGGTGCGAGAACTCGTCGGCCTGCGCCGGGTAGAAGCCGGTGAACGCGCCCACCCACGCGAACGGTCCGCGCTGCTGCTGTTTCGGCGTCGAGCCCACGGGCGGTGCTGAGCTGCTCATGACTTCGAGCGTACGTCCCGCCCACGGCCCGGGCTGTACTGCGGTGCGAGCCGGTGTAGACCGTGCCGAGAATCGCGAGCACCTGCGAGGTCAGCAGCGCGTCGGGGGCGCCCTGCAGCACGCGGGCGGCAACGAGCGTCACCGCGTTCGGGCACGAGCAGTGGCGCCCAGCCGACGGTCCGGTCGGTGGGTTCGACCGGCCGGTCAGGCGAGAGCGTGGTCATCGGCTTCTCCTGATTCGCGAGAGGTTGGTGGTCAGCCGGGGACGCGGTCGAGGAAGCCGTGGACGCTCTCGATGCGTCCGTCCTCGCCGGTGACCACGACGTCGAAGCCGATGACGACAGGTTCAGCGCCGACCGGGCCGAGACCCCACTGGAACCGCACCTGGTTGTGATGTGCGTCGACGCCGCCCACCAACATGAAGACGGAGTTGGGGAACTGGTCCTGGACCGCGCCGATGGTCGCGCTCACCGCATCGCGGCCGGCGACGTCGGCCATCGGGTCGACGTAGGTAGCCTGCTCGGCCCAGTGCCGGTCTATCAATGCGCGCCGGGCGACGGCGTCGGTCTCGTTCCAGCAGGCGAGGTAGTTCATGAGCAGCTCGGACATGGTGCAATCCCTTTCCTGGCAACGGTTGTGACTTGACGCGGACGAGCCTGGCGCGGACGGCGACACCGCGTCGATTCCCTCGCGGGTAATGCCGACACCATGACCTCGCAGGTAATCGCGCGGCGTCCGGTCGCCCGCTAGCGTCGGGCGCATGACGTCCATCGCCACCCGCCCGGTCGGCCTGCTGCTGCGGGAGTGGCGCGAGCGCAGGCGGCTCAGCCAGCTCGAACTGTCGAGCCGGGCCGAGATCTCGACGCGGCACCTGAGCTTCGTCGAGACCGGCCGGTCGCGGCCCACGCCGGAAATGATCCTTAAGCTCACCGACCACTTGGAGGTGCCGCTGCGGGAGCGCAATCAACTACTGCTCGCCGGTGGGTACGCACCCGCCTACCCGCAGCACGGGCTGGACGAGCCGGAGTTGGCGAGCGTGCGCGAGGCGCTGAAGCTGGTGCTCACCGGGCACGAGCCCTACCCCGCGCTGGTGGTCAACCGATGGTGGGAGCTACTGGACGCGAACGCCGCCGTTGCGTTGATCGTCGAGGGCTGCGCGCCGCATCTGCTCGAGCCGCCGGTCAACGTGCTGCGGCTGAGCCTGCATCCGGACGGGATGGCTCCGCGCATCCGCAACCTCGCCCAGTGGCGGGCGCACCTGCTCGAGCACCTGCGCCGCCGGACCGAGGACAGCGGCGACCGACGCCTGCGGGAGTTGCACGAGGAACTGCGCGGCTACCCGGGCGGCCTGGACTCGACGATGCCGGTGAACAACGTCGTCCTGCCACTGCGGCTGCAACACGAGCGGCGAGCTGGCGTTCTTCTCGATCTCCGCGGCGGTAGAGACCGCTGCCGACGTCACCGTCGCCGAGTTGACCATCGAGTCCTTCTACCCCGCCGACCTGGAGACCGCTCAGCGGTTACGGGCGCTGGTCTGAGAAGCGCCGGCGTCGGGCCATCACCCGCTTTGGAAGTCATCAGCGAATTTGGCCGTCGCCGGTGACGACCCATTTGGTCGAGGTCAGCTCGGCGAGGCCCATCGGCCCGCGCGCGTGCATCTTCTGCGTCGAGATGCCGATCTCGGCCCCGAAGCCGAACTCGCCGCCGTCGGTGAAGCGGGTCGAGGCGTTGACCATCACGGCGGCCGAGTCGACCCGCGCCACGAAGTGCCGCGCGGCGAACAGATCGGCGGTCACGATGGCCTCGGTGTGCCCGGACGACCAGCGTCGGATGTGCGAGATCGCGTCGTCGATGTCCTCGACGACGCGCGCCGCCATGTCGAGGGAGAGATATTCGCGTGCCCAGTCGTCGTCGGTGGCGGGCTGCACGCCGTCGCGCGTCGCGAACGACTCGTCCCCGTGTAGCACTACGCCGGCCGACTGGAGGACCGACGTGATGCGGGGCAGGAACTCGGCGGCCACCGCGCGATGCACGAGCAGGGTCTCGGCCGAATTGCAGACGCTGACGCGGGAGGTCTTGGAGTTCAGCACGATGCGTTCGGCCATTTGCAGATCGGCTGCGGCATCGACGTAGACGTGCACGTTGCCGACACCGGTCTCGATCACCGGGACGGTGGCGTTCTCGACGACGTAGTCGATCAGCCCCGAGCCGCCGCGCGGGATGACGAGGTCGACGAGGCCGCGGGCGCGCAACAGATGCAGGACCGACGACCGGTCGGTGCCCGGCACCAGCTGCACGGCGTCGCGCGGCAGGCCGGCCTTCTCCGCCGCTGTGGCCAGCAGGTCCACGAGTACCCAGTTCGACTCGTAGGCTGAGGCCGATCCTCGAAGCAGCGCGGCGTTCCCGCTCTTCAGGGCGAGGCCGGCGGCGTCGACGGTGACGTTCGGGCGCGCCTCGTAGATCATCGCGATCACGCCGAACGGAACGCGCACCTGCCGGATCTCCAAGCCGTTGGGCCTGTTGTAGCCACGCACGACCTCCCCCACCGGATCGGGCAGCGCGGCCACGTCGCGCAATCCCTGGGCCATCGCGGCGACGCGCGCGGCGGTCAACGCCAGCCGATCGATCATGCCGTCGGCCAGCCCGGCCGCGCGGCCGGTGGACACGTCCTTCTCGTTCGCAGCACCTATCGTGTCGGTGCCGGCATCCAGCGCGTCGGCCATCACCAGCAGCGCGGCGTCCTTGACCGCGCGCGGGAGTGGAGCCAGTTCGGTCGCCGCGGTGCGCGCGCGGGCGGCGCACGCCCGGACGTCGGCCTCCGAAGCCACCTGATCTGACGCGGTCACTCACTCAGCCTAGAACGCGACGACGACCGGCGATCAACCGATCAACAGAGACGGATCGTCGATGAGCGACGTTCGTAGCTTGTGGATCAGCGCGGCTGGTCCTTCGGCGTGTGGTGCTTCTTGCGGCGGTAGCGCAGCAGCGAGCCGATCAGCGCGCCGACGACTGCGGCGATCAATATCGCGACGTATACCGGCATCGACACCTTCGGCCCGGCGATGAAGCGGATCTTGACCGACTCGGTGTTCTCGATGATGAACACCACGATCAGGACGAGCAGGACCCCGGCGAGGATCTGGCCCGCCGAGTAATTGCGCTTGTCCTTCTGCGCTGCACTACCGGTGCTCGAGCCGCGCTGAGCGCCTGGCTGGGGCGGGCCGCCTGAAGTCGGCGGACCCGCTGGGTTCGGTGGGCCGGCTGGGTTCGGCGGTTGCTGTGGACGGTATGGCTGGCCGGGCGTCGTCATGGCTGGTTGATACCCGGCTGACCGATCTCGTTCACCGGGTTCGCATCGTCGGTCTCCTCGTCACAGGACGACCAGGTCGTCGCGGTGGACGAGCTCACGCCGATATTCCTCGGGTAGTTCACTCGTCCGGTGCCCGAGCAGGGGTGGCAGGTCGGCCGCGTCGTACCCGACGAGCCCACGGGCGACCGCGACACCGTCGGGGCCGACGAGGTCGACCGGCTCGCCTGAATAGAACTCGCCACTGACGCTCACGACACCGGCCGGCAGCAGGGACATCCGGCGCACCACCACGGCCGACACCGCGCCGGCGTCGAGCTCGAGACGTCCGCGCGGCGTCGTGGCGTGCCGCAGCCAGAACAGGCGGGATGCACTGCGGTCGCCGGCCGGGTGGAACAACGTGCCGGCGCGTCCGCCGAGGGCGTCGACGATATGCGCCGCGGCGGCCAGGACCACCGGAATCCCTTCGCTGGTGGCGATCGCGGCGGCGTCGATCTTGGTCACCATCCCGCCCGAGCCGACGTGGCTGCCGGACCGGCTCACGTCCACGCCCGCGAGTTCGGTCATGGACGCGATCTCGGGGATGAAGCGGGAATCCGGACGCCCGGGTCTGCCGGTGTACAGGCCGTCGACGTCGCTGAGCAGGACGAGCGCGTCAGCCTGCACCACGTGCGAGACGAGCGCGGCGAGCCGATCGTTGTCGCCGAAGCGAATCTCGTGCGTGGCGACGGTGTCGTTCTCGTTCACGATCGGGATCACACCCAGGCTGAGCAGGCGTTCGAGCGTGCGCTCGGCGTTGCGGTAGTGCCCGCGCCGGTGCAGATCGTCAGCGGTCAGTAACACCTGGCCGACCTGCAGCCCGTACCGCGCGAAGGACGCGGCGTAACGCTCGGCGAGCAGCAGTTGCCCGACGCTAGCCGCGGCCTGCTGGGTGGCCAGATCACGCGGACGGCTCGTGAGGCCGAGCGGAGCGATGCCGGCGGCGATGGCCCCCGACGACACGAGCACGACCTGCTGCCCGGCGCCGGCGCGCGCGGCGACGGCGTCGACGATCGCATCTAGCCGGTCCGGCGCCAGGCGCCCGGCTGTCGTCAGCGAGGACGAGCCGACCTTCACCACCGTCCGCCGCGCCGACGCGACCGCAGCGCGCGAGGCGTCGCTCATTCCTGTCCCGGGCCGTCCCCGGAGCGCCGCGACTTCTTCGCCGCCAACCGCTCACCAGCCCGCACACGCGTGTCGGTCTCGAAGCGGAGGTCCGCGCCGCGGCGCGTGGGCAGGTAGGCCTCCTCGTCGATGCCGCCGGTGGGCTCGAAGTCGAAGGTGACGTCGCCGACCGTGACGGCCGCACCGCGTTCGGCGCCCAATTCTGTGAGCTTGCGCTCCACCCCGAGGCGGGCCAGCCGGTCGCCGAGGTAGCCGACCGCCTCGTCGTTGTCGAAGGCCGTCTGGCGGATCCAGCGCTCCGGCTTGGCGCCACGGACGATGAAGCCGCCCGGGTCGGCCGGGTCGGCGGCGACGGTGAAGTCCTGCTCGTCGACCGCCCGCGGGTGCAGCACGATGCGCGGGGCCTCGGTGACGATGCGTTCGGCGCGGTCCGACGCAACTGCCGCGGCGAGGGCGAAGGTCAGCGGCCGCAGCCCGGCATGAGATACGGCCGAGATCTCGAACACCGGCAGCCCGCGGGCTTCCAGGTCCGGACGTACCAAATCTGCGAGCTCCTGCGCCTCGGGAACGTCGATCTTGTTCAACGCGACGAGCCGCGGTTTGCTCAGCAGCTCACCGAAGGTGCCCTCATACTGGCCCAGCTCGGACTCGAGGGCATCGAGGTCGCTGAGCGGGTCCCGGCCCGGTTCCAGGGTGGCGCAGTCGAGCACGTGCAGCAGCACTGCGCAGCGCTCGACATGGCGCAGGAAATCCAGCCCGAGGCCCTTCCCGGCGGCTGCACCGGGGATCAGGCCGGGGACGTCGGCGACGGTGAAGGTCGTTTCCCCCGCATCGACCACGCCGAGGTTGGGCACGAGGGTGGTGAACGGGTAATCGGCGATCTTGGGCCGGGCCGCGGACATGGCCGCGATGAGCGAAGACTTGCCCGCGCTGGGAAAGCCGACGAGCCCGACGTCGGCGACGCTCTTGAGTTCGAGCAAGAGATCGCGGGTCTCGCCCGGCTCGCCCAGCAGGGCGAAGCCGGGGGCCTTGCGCTTGGTCGAGGCGAGCGCCGCGTTGCCGAGCCCACCCCGGCCGCCCTGCGCGGCGATCAGGGTTGAGCCGACCCCGGCGAGGTCGGCCAGGACGTCACCGGCGTCGTCGAGCACGACAGTGCCTTCGGGCACCCGCAACACGAGATCGACGCCGTTCGCGCCGTTCTTGTGGCCGCCCGCGCCCTGCGCGCCGTTGCCGGCCTTCTGGTGCGGGTGGTGGTGGAAGTCGAGCAGCGTGTGCACGTTGTTGTCGACGACGAGCACGACATCGCCGCCGTGGCCGCCGTTACCGCCATCGGGGCCGCCGAGGGGCTTGAACTTCTCCCGATGGATCGAGGCGACGCCGTGCGCGCCGTTGCCCGCAGTCACGTGCAGGACAACCCGATCAACAAACCTGGCCATGGAGGTAACTCTCGGCTGGAACTGTCAGGCGACAGCGTCGCGCGAGGAGGTGCTGGAAGACTACGAATACGGTTAAGGGCGGGGAGGCGGCAGGATATTCACGGTCTTGCGGCCGCGGGAGAGACCGAATTTTACGCTTCCGGGCGCGAGGGCGAACAGCGTGTCGTCCTTGCCCCGGCCCACGTCGACACCAGGATGGAACTTGGTGCCGCGCTGACGAACGATGATCTCGCCGGCCTTCACGACCTGGCCGCCGAAGCGCTTGACGCCCAGGTACTGAGCGTTGGAGTCGCGGCCGTTACGGGAGCTGGACGCACCCTTCTTGTGTGCCATGTCGGTGGTCCCTTCTCTAAGCGCTGAGCGCTACTTGCTGACCGTGGCCGCGCTGATGCCGGTCACGCGTAGCTGCGTGAGCCGCTGACGGTGACCCTGGCGCTTGTGGTAGCCGGTCTTGCTCTTGAACTTGTGAATCTTGATCTTCGGGCCCTTGGTCTGCGCGACCACCTCGGCGGTGATCCTGGCGGCGGACAGCTGATCGGCCTCGTGGGTGACGGCGGCGCCGTCGACGAGCAGGATCGCGGCGAGCGCAACCTCGGCGCCCGGCGCTGCGTCGAGCTTCTCGACCTCGATCACATCGCCTTCGGCGACCTTGTACTGCTTGCCGCCGGTCTTGACGATGGCGTACATCGCGGGATCCACTCCTCGAACTTGCCTGGCATGCAACCGGCCCACCACGCGATGGGCCGTCGTCCAGATTACGTCACGGCGCACGGCGGAGGCAAAACGACTCCGCCGGTCAATGCGTCCATCGACTCGGCATTCGCGGCCTGCGGTGTCAGGACCCCGCCGGCACAGGCGGACCGGCCGGCCGGCTCGCGGCACGACGTCGCCGGCGTCCGGACGCCCCGTTCGAGGCGGGCTGTGGCCTGATCGATGACTCCTCGACACCGTCCCCGGCAGGGTCGGAGTCGTTACCTATGAAGCCGCTGGCGGTGGCCCCGACCTCGACGGCGGCCGTGCTGAGCACCGCCTCGCGACTCGGATCGGCTGGTTCGACCGACTCGACGGGCTGGACCGACTCGAGGACCTCGACGGCTTCGACGGTGCCGTGCGAGTCGACCCGCATGGCCGCCTGCACGAGATCGTCGGCCAGTTCGTCGATGACCGAGCCGTCAGCGGCATTCTCGGCCGCCTCCGCCGCCGCGGCCCGATGGACCGCCGCGATCGCGGCGTTGGCGGCCGCGCGTTGTTCCTGGGTCGCGGGCGGTTCGGGCGGATCGGCGACGTCCGTCGCGGGCTCGGCCTGGCCACCCCCGCGTCCGCCGCGCCGGCGCTTGCCTTTGCCCTGCTGGTTGCTCTGCTGGCGGTCGTCGTCGCTCGACGATTCGCTTCCTGGCTGCTCGACCGGTTCGGTGTGTAGGAGCACGCCGCGACCGTGGCAGACCTCGCACGGCTCGCTGAACGCCTCGAGCAGGCCCTCGCCGACGCGCTTGCGCGTCATCTGGACGAGCCCGAGCGAGGTGACCTCCGCGACCTGATGCTTGGTGCGGTCGCGGCCAAGGCACTCGGTCAGCCGACGTAGCACCAGCTCGCGGTTGGACTCCAGCACCATGTCGATGAAGTCGATGACGACGATGCCGCCGACGTCCCGCAGTCGCAGTTGACGCACGATCTCCTCGGCGGCTTCGAGGTTGTTGCGGGTGACGGTCTGCTCGAGGTTGCCGCCTGAGCCGACGTACTTTCCGGTGTTGACGTCGACGACGGTCATCGCCTCGGTGCGGTCGATCACCAGCGAGCCGCCGGACGGCAGCCACACCTTGCGGTCGAGGGCCTTCATCAGCTGTTCGTCGACGCGAAGGTCGTGGAACAGATCCGAGTTGCCGGCGTGCTTCGAGACGCGCGCCGCGAGGTCTGGCGCGACACCGCCGACATACTCCGAAATGGTCTGCCAGGCGTCCGCGCCGGCGACGACGAGGGACTTGAAGTCCTCGTTGAAGACGTCGCGAACGACCCGGATCGCGAGGTCCGGCTCACCGTGCACGAGCACCGGCGCCGACTTCTTCGCCGCCGCCTTCTCCTGGATCGACTCCCACTGAGCCTGCAATCGCTCGACGTCGTGGGTGAGGTCCGCTTCGCTGGCACCTTCGGCCGCAGTGCGCACGATGACACCGGCGTCCTCGGGGACGATCTTCTTCAGGATCGACTTCAGGCGGTGCCGCTCGGTGTCGGGCAGCCGACGGCTGATCCCGGTCATGCCGCCCCCGGGCACGTACACCAGGTAGCGGCCGGGCAGCGAGACCTGGCTAGTCAGCCGGGCGCCCTTGTGCCCGATGGGGTCCTTGGTGACCTGCACGAGTACGGGATCGCCGGACTTCATGGCCTGCTCGATCGCCCGGGACTTGCCTTCGAGCCCGGCGGCGTCCCAGTTGACCTCACCGGCGTAGAGCACGCCGTTGCGGCCCTTGCCGATGTCGATGAACGCGGCCTCCATCGAGGGCAGCACGTTCTGGACGCGGCCCAGGTACACGTTGCCGACGTAGGACGTCGCACTGGCGCGGGTGACGTAATGCTCTACGAGGATGTCGTCCTCGAGCACCGCGATCTGGGTGCGGTCGCCGTTCTGGCGGACGGCCATCACCCGATCGACGGCCTCCCGGCGGGCCAGGAACTCCGACTCGGTGAGGATCGGAGCGCGACGGCGGGTGGTCTCGCGACCGTCGCGGCGACGCTGGCGCTTGGCCTCCAGGCGGGTTGAGCCCTTGACCCCGCGCACGCCGTCATCGCCGTCGTCCTTGGCCTGCTTCTTCGGCTCGCGGACGTGCGTGACGGTGTTCGGTGGGTCGTCGGTGGTCGCGTCGTCGTCCCCGCCGCCGGCCGAGCGGCGCCGACGTCGACGGCGTCGGCTGCCGGGGCTCTCGCCGGTCTCGCCTGCGTCGTTTGCGTCGTCCGATTCGTCGCCCGGGTCGCTCGGCGCGGCGCCATTCAGCGCCTCCCCATCCTCCGCCTCATCTGAACCCTCCACACCGTCGGCACCACCCCCACCAC
>JBPCOE010000021.1:0-36170 GCA_051000605.1 Jatrophihabitans sp. | reverse complement strand
CGATATTCTTCACCACGAAGGTGCTCCTTGATCAACAGTCTCAGTGACTCGACATCCCTGATTCTCGTTGACTTGGAGCACTTTTCAGTTGATCACCACGCAGTCACGGTGAAAGCGGCAGGCTAAGCCTGGCCCCTAGTGCTCTTCGCTTGCGGCCTGTTAAGTCAGTGTTAGTGTGACATTCTGTCTAACGGTGGTGGCGGTCACTAGGTCTACGCATGACATCTGGGTAACGTCCCGGTGTCGCGTCTGTAGCAAACAGCTGATCGACCGGCGGTGCGTTGAGGAGGCAGTAATGCTCGCGTTCGAGCGGCATGGGTCGGGCGACCCACTCGTCCTCGTCCACGGCGTGACGCACCGCAGGCAGGCCTGGTACCCGGTCCTGGACGAACTGGCCGAGCAGCGGGAGGTCATCCTCGTCGACCTGCCCGGGCACGGACAGTCCCACGCGCTCGAGACGCACGGTCGCCCGGTGCAGGACGTTCTGCGTGACGAGTTCAAGGCCTTTCTCGCCGATCAGCAACTCGACCGTCCGCACGTGGGCGGCAATTCCCTCGGCGGCCTCGTCGCCTTGTGTGCCGGCGCCGAAGGTGACGCGCGGTCGGTGACGGCCCTCTCGCCGGCCGGCTTCTGGCGCAACGGCAAGGAATTCGCATACACCAGGCAGATCTTCATGCGGGCCTGTGCGGCGAGCGAGCGGATCGGTGAGCGTGCCGAATTGCTCGCCCGAACCACCGCCGGCCGCAAGATCATGTACGGCCTGCTGTGCGCGCACCCAGGACGGGTCTCGCCCGATCAGGCGCTCGGCGACTTCCGCGCCTTTCAGTACGCCCGTCCGGCGCTGCGCGAGCTGCTGGCCGCCGCCGAGCCGTTCGACCAGGAGATCCCGCTCGACGTTCCGGTCACGATCGCCTGGGCCGCGCGCGATCTCGTCCTGCCCCCCTGGCAGGCCGAGACCGCCAAGCGCAAGCTGCCATTGGCCGAGCACATCATGATGCGAGGGGTCGGGCACGTCCCGATGACCGACAACCCGGGCTTCGTGGCGAAGGTGCTCCTGCGCGGCAGCGCCCCGACGGCGTCCATCGCTCCCCTAGCGGCAGCGCCGAAGGCGAAGGCGGCCGAGCGGGCGGCCACCGCATAGCGACCGTTCGCTGGAAGCCGCCGCAGGCAACAGCGCGAACCGCCCCTACGCTGGGTCAGACGACATCAGTTAATGGCGGGGAGGCGGAACAGTGCTACTGCTGAACATCGGCATCGTCTTGCTGCTGATCCTCATCGAGGGCGTGTTCGTCGCGGCCGAGATCGCGTTGGTGTCCCTGCGCGAGAGCCAGGTCCGCGCGCTCGACGAATCCGGTAAGCGCGGCGGGGCCGCCGTCGCCCGGCTCGTCAACGATCCCAACAGGTTTCTCGCCGCCGTGCAGATCGGGGTCACCTCGACCGCGCTGCTGTCCAGTGCGTTCGGCGCCGTCACCATCTCCGATCAGGTGAAGGTCTTCCTGGTCGGCCACGGCTGGAGCCAGGGGCTCGCCGCCGTGACCGGCATCGTCGGCGTCACGCTGATCATCTCGTTCGTCACCCTCGTCGTCGGCGAGCTCGCGCCGAAGCGCCTCGGCCTGCAGCGCGCGGAGAGGGCGGCCGTGTTCTTCGGCCCGCCGCTCGAACGGGTCGCGGCCGTGTTCCGTCCGGTCATCTGGCTGCTGTCCAAGTCGACGAACGGGGTCGTCCGGCTGCTGGGCGGTGACCCCGGCGCCAGCCGCGCACCCATCACCGAGGAGGAGCTGCGTGGCCTGGTTGCCGCACACGAATCGCTGAGCAACGACGAGCGCACGCTGATCGACGACGTCTTCGCCGCGGGCGAGCGCTCGATCGACGAGGTCATGGTGCCGCGCACCGAGGTGACGTTCCTTGACGGGACGATGACGATCAGCAAGGCCGCCAAGGCCGCCGCCGACTCGCCGCACTCGCGGTACCCCGTCGTGGGCCGCGGGCACGACGACGTCTTGGGGTTCATCCACATCCGCGACCTGCTGCTGCCCGCCGTGCGCCACGACCGCGACCGCACCGTCGCGAGCGTCACGCGCGAGGTGAAGGCGCTGCCGGGCAGCAAGCACGTGCTCGCCGCGATGTCCGAGATGCGCCGCGAGGGCCACCACATGGCCATCGTCGTCGACGAGTACGGCGGTACCGACGGCATCGTGACCCTGGAGGACCTCATCGAGGAGGTCATCGGCGACATCCGCGACGAGTACGACGCCGACGCCGTCGAATCCCACCGGCTTGCCAGCGGCGAGATCGAGGTCGACGGCAAGCTCAACCTCGACGAGGTCGAGGAGCTGTGCGGCGTCGAACTGCCGGACGGGCCCTACGCCACGCTCGCCGGCTTCGTGATGGCCGAGCTCGGCCGGCTGCCCGAGGCAGGGGACGTCGTCGAGCACGGAGGGCTGCGGCTGGCCGTCGTGCGCATCGACGGCCGGCGTGCGGCGCGGGTGCGGATCACTCCGCGACCCCAGAGCGAGAACGCCGACACCCGCACCGAAGCGACGTCCGAGCTGGCCTGAGCAGGCGAGCACCGGTCGAAGCCGCCGGGCGCGGGAGTGGAAGGATCGAGCCATCATGGCGTCGAAACTTCGCGTGCTCTCCGGTATCCAGCCGACGTCCGCGTCCTACCACGTCGGCAACTACCTGGGCGCGCTCAAGCAGTGGGTCGCGATGCAGGACGACTACGAGGTCTTCTACTTCCTCGCCGACCTGCACGCCCTCACCGCCGAGCTCCCCGACCCGGCCGTGCTCACCGAGCGCAGCCGGCGAGCCGCGGCTCAGCTGATCGCCGCCGGCGTCGAACCCGAGCGCAGTGCGATCTTCCTACAGAGCCACGTCGAGGGCCACACCCAGCTCTCGTGGGTGCTCGAGTGCCTGACCGGCGACGGCGAGGCGCGGCGCATGACGCAGTTCAAGGACAGGTCCGCGCGCGGTGAACGCGTGTCGGTGGGGCTGCTGACCTACCCCGTCCTCATGGCCGCGGACATCCTCATCTACCAAGCGCACTACGTGCCGGTCGGCGCGGACCAGCGCCAGCACGTCGAGCTCACCCGCACCCTGGCCCAGCGGTTCAACGCGCGCTACGGCGACACCCTCGTCGTCCCGGACGCCTACGTCACCGAGCAGGCCGCGAAGATCCTCGACCTGCAGGACCCGACTGCGAAGATGAGCAAGTCCCGCCCCGACGCCGGGACGATCAACCTGCTCGACGAGCCGACCGTGCTGACCAAGAAGATCAAGCGCGCCGTCACCGACACCGGCACCGAGATCCGGTACGACCCGGCCACCAAACCGGGGGTGTCCAACCTGCTCTCGATCCTGTCCGCCGTCACCGGCACGACGATCGAGACGCTCGAGTCGGAGCTGTCCGGCAAGGGCTACGGCACGCTGAAGGGCATGGTTGCGGACGCGGTGGTCGCCTTTGCCGAACCCTTCGCCAAGCGGGTCGCCGAGGTGCTCGCCGACCCGGCCGAGATCGACCGCGTGCTCGCCCGCGGCGCCGAACGAGCCCGTCCCGTGGCGCAGTCGACCGTCGCGGACGTTTACGCGCGGGTCGGGTTCGTCCCGCCCCCCGCACGCTTGTGAGCGACGTCGTCGTCGGGGTCGCGGTGGCGATCCCGCAGCCGCACGCGACCGTCCTGACCAACTGGCGCCGCCGGGTGGGGGATCCGGGCGCCGAACTGGTGTTCCCGCACGTCACGCTGCTGCCACCCACGCCGGTGGCGGCCGAGCAGGTGCCCGACGTCGAGAAACACCTGACCGAGGCCGCCGCGGCGTGCGACCCGTTCGTGATGCATCTGGCCGGTACGGGGACGTTCCGTCCCCTCTCGCCGGTCGTGTTCATCCAGATTGCGACCGGCGTCTCGCAGTGCGAGGTGCTGGAACGCGCGATCCGCTCCGGGCCGCTCGACCGCGAGCTCGAGTTCCCGTACCACCCGCACGTCACGGTCGCCCATGACATCGACGACGCCGCGCTAGACGACGCCTACGAGGGGTTGTCCGACTTCGTGGCGCGGTTCCCCGTCGATCGCGTCGTGCTCTTCTCGCGGGAAACCCGGGGACGATGGAGCTGGCGATCCGAGTTCGGCCTCGGAGCTGCCGAGAGCGCCGAAATCGGGTAGGGAGTGCGCATGTCGGACGACAAGGGTCTGAAAGCCAAGGCCGCCGCCCGCTGGCAGGCTGCGAAGGACCGCTGGCTGTGGCTGCGGCACGTGCTCGACGCATGGGCGCTGCTGACCCGCAACCACGGCAACCAGTACGCGGGCGCGATCACGTACTTCAGTTTCCTGGCGTTGTTCCCGCTGCTCCTGCTCGCGGTGTCGGTCACCGGCTTCGTCCTGCACTCGCATCCCGGCACCGAACAGGACCTGTTCGCGCACATCACGCAAAAAGTGCCCGGACAATTCGGGACCACGCTGAAATCTTCGCTGCACACCGCCATCGACAAGCGCACCGGCGTCGGCGTCGTCGGGCTCGCCGGCGTCCTGCTGACCGGCCTGGGCTGGATCGCCAACCTGCGCGAGGCGATCGACGGCGTCTGGGGTATCCCGCCGAAGGCTCGCGGCTTCATCGGGTCCCGGGTGAACAACCTGCTCGTGCTGGCCGGCCTCGGACTGGGCATCGCCGTGTCGCTGGGCCTGACCGTGGTCGGGACGTCGCTCACCGATCAGATCCTCAAGGCCGTCGGACTGGACGCGCTACCCGGCTCCGCCATCTTGCTCAAGGTCCTCGGCATCGCGATCGCCGTCGGCGGTGACATGATCATCTTCTGGTGGCTGCTGGTGAAGCTGCCGGACGTCGAGGTCGACCGCCGGATCGCGCTGAAGGGCACGCTGCTCGCGTCGGTCGGCTTCGAGATCCTCAAGATCGTCGGGACGTACACGATCGCGCACACCACGCGCAGCCCGACCGCGGGCCCGTTCGCGGGCGTCATCGCGGTGCTGGTGTGGATCCAGTTGGTGTCGCGCGGGATGCTGTTCTCCTGCGCGTGGATCGCGACCGTGAACTCGGCGAACCGGCAGGCCAACAGCATCCCCACCATGCCGATCGCGGCGGCCGACGAGGCGCCCGAGCCGATGCGGGGCGTGCGTCCGGCCACCGTCGGCGCGACCCTCGTCGGGGCCGGAGCCATCGCCGGTGCGGTCGCGACGTGGGTCGCGACGCGCCCGCACGACGCTGTGGACTAGGCGCTGTGGATCAGATGCTGTGGATCAGATGCTGTGGATCAGGCACGACGAGGGCTAGACCCGCCGGCGGACGGTGATCCGCGCGACCGCCAGGCCGACGACGACCAGCACGCCGATCCAGAGCCAGGCCCACAGCGGGAACCCGCTGCTCTGCGCGGACCGCGCGGCCGTTGCCTGCTGTTGCGCGAGCCTGGCGGCGTTGGACGACTTCGGTAGCACCGGCTGCGTGTCTAGGTGCCCGACCGGAGCCGTACCGGGCGGTAATGCCGCGGCCCACCTGACGAGCTCGGCCGCCTGAACCCATTGGTCGTCCGGGTAGCGCTGCGCGCGCATCAGAATGACGCCGTAGCGGTGACCGTTTCGGGTGATCGCGCCGGCGAAGGTGTGCTGCGCGGCGTCGGTGAAGCCGGTCTTGGCCGCGAGGGCGCCCTTGACCGTTGTGAGGAATTGCTTGTTCTGGTTGTAGAGCGCGACAGTACCGACACCGTGAGCCGGCTGGGCCGGGAGCGTGCCCTTGGCGATGGTGTCGTATCGCGCGAAACGGGGCTGTTGGAGCGCGGCGCGCAGGAACAGTGACATGTCGTAGGCGCTGGTGAGCTGCTGCCACCCGTCCAGGCCGGACGGGGTCTGGATGTACGTGTCGGCGGCGCCGAGCTCGAGCGCGGTGCGATTCATGAGGGTGACGGTGGCCACGCGGCCGCCGGCGGCCTCGGCCAGCGCCTCGGCGCAGTCGTTGCCCGAGACGAGCAGTAGGCCCTCGAACAGCTGATCGATGGTGTACGTGCCGCCGCCGACGAGTCCGGCGTGCGAGCCCTCGGTCTCGGCCGCGTTCTTGGAGACGACGACGTGCCTCGTGCCCGGCAGGATCGGCAGGAGTGCCACCGTCGTGAGGATCTTCTGGATGCTCGCGGGCTGGTAGCGCCCGTGCGGGTCGCGTGCGGCGATGACGGCGCCGGTGTCGAGGTCGAACACCGTCCAGGCTCGCGCGGTGAGGTCCGTGGGGAGCGAGGGGGCACCCTTGGGCGCCACGAGCGTGCGGCTCAGCAACCGTTCGCCGCCGACCGGCAGGCCCCGCGGGTCGAGACCGCCGCGCGGCGGGTGCGGGTCGGGCGCGGCGGGGGAGTTGCCGCTGTCGGTGGGGGCCGGTGCGGGCGGCGGCACCTGGTGCGCGGTCGCGCTCGCCGAGCCTGCGAAACCTACGATCAGCGCGGCCAGTACGGCGGAGGTCGCGCGGAGTCGCATTCGAAGAAGAATAGGCGGTGCGCCGATCGCCACTGCTGCGACAGGCCGTCACCTGATGGGCGCCGTCGTACCCGAGGGCCAGGATGTCGGCATGACGACTCTTGGCGCCATCTTCTCGCCCGACCTGCCGCCCGAGCGACTGCGTCCCGTCGCAGAGGCGGCCGAGGCGGCCGGGCTCGAGCAATTGTGGGTATGGGAGGACTGCTTCTATGAAAGCGGTATCGCCGCCGCGGCCGCGGTGCTGGGGTGGACGGAGCGGCTCGTCGTCGGTATCGGCCTGCTACCGGTGCCGCTGCGCAACGTCGCGCTGACGGCGATGGAAATCGCGACCATCGAGCGTCTCTTCCCGGGCCGGCTCGTGCCCGGTGTTGGGCACGGCGTGCTCGACTGGATGGGCCAGGTCGGGGCCCGGGCCGAATCGCCGATGACGCTGCTCCGCGAGTATGCGACCGCGTTGCGGGCGCTGCTGCACGGCGAGACGGTGTCGGCGCACGGGCGTTACGTCCAGCTGGACTCGGTTGCGCTCGACTGGCCGCCGAAGAGCGCGCCGCCGCTGCTCGTCGGCGCGGTGCGCGAGAAGACGTTGGAACTTGCCGGCCGAGTCGGCGACGGCGTGATCCTGACCGGCGCGACCACCGTCGAGTCACTGCGGGCGGCGATGCCGTGCGTGGCTGCTGGGCGCGGCGAGGGGCATCGGCACCGCAACTTCGACGTCGTGGTGTTTCAGGTCGTCGAGGGCGATCCGGTCGCCGCCGATGTCGCCGCGAAAGTAGCCGAACTCGCCGCCGCGGGCGCCACGCACGTCATGCTGCACGCGATGAACGGCGCCCCTGAGCTCGAGGACTTCGTGCAGTTCGTCGCACACGATGTTCGCCGGTTGGTGCCCTAGGCGCCGCGCTACCGACGGCCAAGTCGCCCGCGTTCCGCGGGGCGCAATCCCTTCCCGTAATTATCCACGGAGGACAGACATGAACGACATCGACTGGCCGGCCCTGCGCCGGGCCGCGCTCGAGGCCATGGGCAACGCCTACGCGCCGTACTCGCAGTTCCCGGTCGGCGCCGCGGCGTTCGTAGACGACGGGCGTATCGTCACCGGCTGCAACGTCGAGAACGCGTCCTACGGCGTCAGCCTCTGCGCCGAGTGCGGCCTCGTATCGGCGTTGCACGGCAGCGGCGGCGGGTCGCTCGTGGCGTTCGCCTGCGTCGACTCGCGCGGGGACGTCCTGATGCCGTGCGGACGCTGCCGGCAGCTGCTCTGGGAACACGGCGGCCCCGACCTGCTGATCGACACCCCCGAGGGCGTCAAGCAGATGATCGAGGTGCTGCCGCTGGCGTTCGGTCGTGAAAATCTTGGGTGATGTGAGTGAGCATCGTAGGGAGCGAAGCGAGTGAGGAGCGGGGCGAACACAGCGATGAGCGCTGGCGCGAAGAGCCAGTGAGCTCGTTTGGTGCGGTCGAGATCATCACGACGAAGCGCGACGGTGGACGGCTCCGCGACGACCAGATCGACTGGATCATCGATGCGTACACCCGCGGGGCCGTGGCCGACGAGCAGATGTCGGCGTTGGCCATGGCGATACTGCTGCGGGGGATGACGGCGCCCGAGATCGCCCGGTGGACGCACGCCATGATCGCGAGCGGCGAGCGGCTCGACCTGTCGGCGGTCCGGCGTCCTACCGTCGACAAGCACTCGACCGGCGGCGTGGGTGACAAGATCACGCTGCCGCTGGCGCCGCTGGTGGCGGCGTGCGGAGCAGCGGTGCCGCAGCTATCCGGCCGCGGGCTCGGGCACACGGGCGGGACGCTCGACAAGCTCGAGTCGATCCCGGGTTGGCGCGCTTCGTTGTCGAACGCCGAGCTCCTCGCGCAGCTGTCGTCGGTGGGCGCGGTGATCTGCGCGGCTGGCGCCGAACTCGCGCCGGCCGACCGCAAGCTCTACGCGCTGCGCGACGTCACCGGCACCGTCGAGGCGATCCCGCTCATCGCGTCGTCGATCATGAGCAAGAAGATCGCCGAGGGATCGGCTGCCCTCGTGCTGGACGTCAAGGTCGGCACCGGCGCGTTCATGAAGTCGATCGAGGACGCGACCGAACTCGCGCGCACGATGGTGTCGCTGGGTACTGCAGCCGGCGTGCGCACCGTGGCCTTGCTGACCGGGATGTCGATTCCGCTCGGACGCACCGCGGGTAACGCGCTCGAGGTGGGCGAATCGCTCGAGGTGCTCGCCGGCGGCGGGCCGGCCGACGTCGTCGAGCTGACCCTCGCTCTGGCTCGCGAGATGTTGAGCTGCGCGGGCGTCGGCGACCTGGACCCCGCCGACGCGCTGCGCGACGGCCGGGCGATGGACGTCTGGCGTTCGATGATCGCCGCGCAGGGCGGCGACCCGGACGCCGCCTTGCCGGTGGCGGCGGAGAAGCACGTGGTCACGGCGCCGGCCTCCGGAGTGCTGACCCGGCTCGACGCACTCGCCGTCGGCGTCGCGGCCTGGCGGCTCGGTGCCGGCCGCGCGCGCAAGGAGGACCCGGTCTCGGCTGGCGCCGGAGTGGTCATGCTGGCCAAGCCCGGCGACCGGGTTACCGAAGGGCAACCGCTGCTGGAGCTGCACGCCGACGACGCGTCCCGCTTCGAGCGCGCGCTAGCGGCGCTGGACGGGAGCTACGAGATCGGTTCGTCGTTCGCAGCCACGCCGCTGGTGCTCGACCGGCTCGCCTGATCAGCGGATGACCTCAACCTCGATCAACCGGCGGATCGTCGGAGTGTCCAGCTTGGCGTCCGAGGTGACCAAGACCGGGTCGAGAGACTCCCCAGCGTGACGTAGGTCGCGTCGTACCGTCGACGGCTTTCGCGGTCCGCGCGAATGATGTCGACGACGATAGCGTGGACGGATGCCTACCCCGCTCGACCCCGAATCCATCCGAAGGGCTCCGAAGGTCCTGCTGCACGACCATCTGGACGGCGGGCTGCGACCGTCGACGATCATCGATCTGGCTCGCGCCAACGGCTATGAGGCACTCCCGAGCAAGGACGTCGCCGAGCTGGCGGCATGGTTTCGCGAGGCGGCCGGCTCCGGTTCGCTCGAGCGCTATCTTGAGACCTTCGCCCACACCGTGGCGGTCATGCAGACCGTCGGCGGGCTCACCCGGGTCGCCCGCGAGTGCGTCGAAGACCTCGCAGCCGACGGCGTCGTGTACGCCGAGGTCCGCTGGGCACCCGAGCAGCACACGGAGGCCGGGCTGGGCCTCGATCAGGTCGTCCAGGCCGTGCTGACCGGCTTCCGCGAAGGCGAGGCGATCGCGGCGGCCAGCGGTCACTCGATCCGCGTCGGCGCCATCGCCACCGCGATGCGGCACGCCGCCCGCTCGCGCGAGATCGCCGAACTGGCCGTCAAGTACCGCGACGACGGCGTGGTCGGTTTCGACATCGCCGGTGCCGAAGCCGGCTTCCCGCCGAGCCGGCATCTCGACGCCTTCGAGTACCTGCGTGGCGAGAACTACCACTTCACGATCCACGCCGGCGAGGCGTTCGGGCTGCCCTCGATCTGGGAGGCGATCCAGTGGTGCGGCACCGACCGCCTCGGCCACGGCGTCCGCATCGTCGATGACATCACCGCCGGCGGACGGCTCGGGCTGCTCGCCCAGTACGTCCGTGACAAGCGGATCCCGCTCGAGATGTGCCCGTCCTCGAACGTCCAGACCGGGGCGGCCAAGTCGATCGCCGAACACCCGATCGGGCTGCTGCGACGACTGCAGTTCCGGGTCACGATCAACACCGACAACCGGCTCATGAGCGGGACGTCGATGAGCCGCGAGATGACGCTGCTGGCCGAGGCGTTCGACTACCGGTGGACGGATCTGCAGTGGTTCACGATCAACGCCATGAAGAGCGCGTTCATCGGCTTCGACGAGCGGCTGGCGATCATCAACTCGCTGATCAAGCCCGGCTACGCCGCGCTTGCGGTATGACCGGGGGGACGCGCGCCTGAATCGGGGGGCTGTTCAGGGGTCAGGAATTCGGTCCCACGATCGGCGTGGCCTCGCCGGGGAGGGGCCCGGCACCGCTGTTGGCGACTGACGTGATCTTGCCGGTGACGGTGTTGCCGACGACCCCATGTGATGTGACGGAACCTTACGTCAACATCACAAAGGCGGGCCGCCGAACCGAATCGCATGATCGCCCACAGGTTCTGCGCCGGGGCCGTGCTTCGCTGATGAAGCCGCGGCGAGCGTCAATGCAGTAGTCCCCGCGCCTGCTTCGCCTGCAGGACACGCAGAGCCGCCCTGTCGATCTTCTGCTTGAACGCCGGGTCCGACTGCGCGCGGGAGACCAGCGCCGAGGTCATCGCCTGCGCCTGCGAGGCGACGACGGTCAGCACCATGTCGCCCCCCGCGGCGACGAAGCGAACCGCGCGCTCGCCCGGGGAGTAGTTGCTCACCTGGGCCGCGGCACCGACGTCGTCGCTGATGACCACGCCACCGAACCCGAGCCGATCGCGCAGCAGATCGGTGACGATCTGCTTGGAGAACGCGGCAGGACTACCCGGGTCGATGCGGCTGTAGATCGCCGTCGACATCATCACGAACGGTACGCGCTTGCCGATCGCCGCGCGGAACGGAGCGAGGTTCGGATCGTCGGCGGTGGTCACGGAGTCTGTGACGCCGCTGGTGGTATCGGTGTTGCCGCTCACCCGCCCGAGTCCGGGAAAGTGTTTGACGGTGACGTCGATGCCGGCCTCGGTCATGCCCTGCTCGAAGGCGAGCCCGTGCGAGGTCACCGTCGCGGGCGTCGAGCCGTACTGCCGGTTCAGGTCGCCGATCGGCGGATTCGATCTGCCGCCGGGCGGGACGACGTCGAGCACCGGCGCGAGGTTGAGGTTGATGCCCGCGGCACGCAGTTGGGTGCCCCACCGCTCGGCGTCACGGCGAAGAGTGTCGCTGGACATGCCGCCCTGGCTCACGGCGCTGGGGATGCGGTCGAAGCCGGGACCCTGCAGACGCTGGACGAGGCCGCCCTCCTGGTCGGTCGCGATGAACAAACCAGCGACACTTGGCGCGAGATTGCGCAAAGTCGAGGACACACGCTGGATCCCTTGCATGCTCACGCCTTCCGATCCGCCGAGAAGGATCACGGATCCGACGTGGTAGTCGGCGACGGCGGCGCGAGTCGCGTCGGGCACGCCGTCTCTCGAGCAGACGACCATTAGCAGCTGCCCGACCCGCTCGCGCTCGCTCATCGACGCGAGTGCGGCGACGGCGGCGGACGTCGGCGCGGGTGCGGACCTGGATCGCACCGCGGACGTCGTCGGCGCGACGATCCGGCTCGGGGCTGACGTGCTGGTCGCGGGAGTACCCGACAACGGGGCGGACGAGGGCCGGGACCCGCCCGTACCGGAGGACGAGCACGCGGCGAGGCAGGCGAGGAGCGAGACGGCCAGGACAGTCGCGGCGGGTACACGTCGCATGGGCAGAGAGTAGTGCGCTGCACCATCTGTCCTGCGCCCGTGGGGCTCTGAGGGCGCGGGCGCGTGACAAAGCGACGGTCGCGCGACCGGTCAGGCCCAGTCGAAGGTGCGCGTGACCGCTTTCTTCCAGTCCGCGTACAGCTCGTCGCGGGTGTCGGCGGGCATCGTCGGCTGCCATTCGCGATCGGCCGACCAGTTGGCTCGGATCTCGTCGGTCGAGGACCAGAAGCCGACGGCGAGGCCGGCGGCGTAAGCGGCGCCCAGCGCCGTCGTCTCGGCCACGACCGGGCGCACCACCGGCACGTCGAGGATGTCGGCCTGGAACTGCATGAGCAGCTCGTTGCCGACCATGCCGCCGTCGACCTTCAACGATGCGAGAGCAACAGACGAGTCGGCGTTCATTGCCTCCACCACGTCCCGAGTCTGGAACGCTGTGGCCTCCAGGGCCGCGCGGGCGATGTGGCCGCGGTCGACGAAGCGGGTGAGGCCGACGAGCACGCCGCGCGCGTCCGGACGCCAGTAGGGCGCGAACAGCCCGGAGAAGGCTGGGACGAAGTACGCGCCGCCGTTGTCGTCGACGGTGCGCGCAAGCGCCTCGATTTCGTCCGCGGACGAAATGAGCCCGAGGTTGTCCCGCAGCCATTGCACCAATGAGCCGGTGACCGCGATCGAGCCCTCGAGGGCGTAGACGGGCTGCTGGTCGGGCAGCGCGTAGCAGATCGTCGTCAGCAGGCCGTTGTCGCTGCGCACCTTGTCCGTGCCGGTGTTCAGGAGCAGGAAGTTGCCGGTGCCGTAGGTGTTCTTGGCCTCGCCCTTTCGGAGGCAGGCTTGCCCGAACGTCGCCGCCTGCTGGTCGCCCAGGATGCCGGCGATCGGCACTCCGGCGAGCGGGCCGCGGGCCCGGACCGTCCCGTACTCCTCGGCGGACGAGCGGATCTCGGGCAGCATCGCCATCGGGACGCCGATCTCGTCGGCGATCTCGGGGATCCATTCGCAGGTGTCGAGGTCCATCAGCATCGTGCGGGACGCATTGGTCGGGTCGGTCGCGTGGACGCCGCCGTTGGTGCCGCCGGTCAGGTTCCACAGCAGCCAGGTGTCCATCGTCCCGAACGCGAGCTCGCCCTGCTCGGCCCGCGCCCGCGCGCCGTCGATGTTGTCCAGGAGCCACCGTGCCTTCGGTCCGGCGAAGTACGTGGCCAGCGGCAGGCCGACACGGTCGCGGTAGCGATCGATGCCGACATCGCCGGCGAGTTCGTCGCAGAGCTGCTGGGTGCGGGTGTCCTGCCAGACGATCGCGGGCGCGACGGGTTCTCCGGTCGCGCGGTCCCAGACGACCGTCGTCTCGCGTTGGTTGGTGATTCCGATGGCCGCGACGTCGCCGCTGGTCAGCTCGGCCTTCGCCAGCGCGCCGCCCATGACGGTGCGGGTGTTGGACCAGATCTCGGTGGCGTCGTGCTCCACGCAGCCGCGCCGGGGCAGGCCTTGGCGGTGCTCCAGCTGTTCGAGCGCGACGACGTTCGCGTCGTGGTCGAAGAGCATGCATCGGGTGGATGTCGTCCCCTGGTCGATCGCGGCGACGACGGACGGCGCATCTGACACGCGCCGAGCCTGCCACATCGGTCGCCAACCGGCGGTCCGCCAACCGGCGGAACGGGCCGAGGCGCGTCGTCTGCTCTCCGGTTCGGCCGCGTGACCGGCGCCGTCTTCGATACCGGCGCGGCAAGCACGCCTGGCCAGTCTTCCACGCCGACGCAATATGGACATCGGGCTCGGTCGGTTACGACCGTCCGCGTCTGATCATCCCTGCTGCAACCCCAACGACGCGCCCTCGAACAGGTCGCTGGTGAGTTCGAGCGAGCGGACGCGGTCGGCCGCGGAGTGCACCTGCGTCGTGATCATCAGCTCGTCGGCATCGGTCTGCTCGACCAGCCGTGCGAGCGATGTGCGCACCGTCGACGGCGAGCCGATGGCCTGCCCGGCGCGGCGCTGCAGGACGAACTCCTGCTCGCCGGGCGTCCACGGGTGAGCCGCGGCCTGCTCAGGAGTGGGCAGCCGACCGGGATGGCCCTGACGTAGGCGCAGGAACGAAAGCGCAGCCGGTAGCGCGATGCCGTCGGCCTCGGCGTCGGTAGGCGCGCAGACCACGTTGACAGTGACCATCGCGTACGGCTTGGTCAGCAGACCGCCCTCACGGAACGATTCTCGATACCGCGCGAGCGCTGGCAGCGTGTGCGTGCCGCTGAAGTGGTGCGCGAACCCGAACGGCAGGCCCAGCAGGCCGGCCAGCTCCGCGCTGAACAGGCTGGACCCGAGCAGCCACAACGGCGGCTGCAGCTCACCGGCGGGAACGGCGATGACGCGACCGGCGTACGGATGCCCCGGAGGGAAGGCGCCCGACAGGAAGCACGCGAGCTCGCCCAGCTGCTCGGGAAAGTCGTCGGCCCCGAGGGCGTTGGTGCGTCGCAACGCCGCGGCCGTCAGCTGGTCGCTGCCCGGCGCGCGACCGAGCCCGAGGTCGATCCGACCGGGATACAGCGCAGCGAGCGTGCCGAACTGCTCGGCGACGACCAGCGGCGCGTGATTCGGGAGCATCACGCCGCCGGAACCCACCCGAATGCGCTCGGTGGCACCGGCGATCGCGCCGATGAGCACAGCCGGTGCCGAGCTCGCGATGCCCGGCATGCTGTGGTGCTCGGCGACCCAGAACCGGGTGTATCCGAGCGCGTCCGCGCGCTGCGCGAGGGCGATGGTCGAGCGCAGGGCCTCCGTAGGGCTGACGCCCTCGCCGACGGGGGCGAGATCGAGGACGGACAGGGGGAGCGGGGCGAGCCTGTCGCTACCATCCAGAGCAGCCATGCCGTCCAGAACGTCATAGGGACCCGTGCTGTTCCAGTAGCGTCGACGTCATGCTGGATGCGGCCTACCGCGAGGCCGCCTGGTCGCGCCTCACCGACGACGAATTCGACGTGGTGGTGATCGGCGGCGGTGTTACCGGCGCGGGCGCGGCCCTCGACGCGGCCACCCGCGGGCTGTCCGTCGCGCTCGTCGAGGCCCGGGACTGGGCGGCGGGCACCTCGAGCCGGTCGTCGAAACTGTTCCACGGAGGTCTGCGTTACCTCGAGCAGCTCGAGTTCGGGCTCGTCCGCGAGGCGTTGCGCGAACGCGAGTTGATGACCACCCGGCTCGCGCCGCATCTCGTCAAACCCGTTCCGTTCCTCTACCCGATCACGCACCGTGGGTGGGAACGGCCCTACGTCGCGGCCGGCCTCGCGCTCTACGACACCATCGGCGGCCAGAGCCACCTGCCCGGGCAGAAGCACCTGTCGCGCCGGGCCGCGCTGCGGATGTTCCCGGGCCTCAAGGACGACGCCTTCGTCGGCGCTGTCCGCTACTACGACGCGCAGGCCGACGACGCCCGTCACACCCTCACCGTGGCGCGCACGGCCGCGCGTTACGGCGCGGTCGTGCGTTCGTCCACGCAGGCGATCGGCTTTCTGCGCGAGTCGGATCGCGTAGTCGGCGTCGAGTTGCGTGATGCCGAGGACGGCCGGGAGACCAGCGCCCGCGCCGGGGTGGTCCTGAACTGCACCGGGGTCTGGACCGACGAGATCCAGGCCCTGTCCGGCGGGCGCGGACGGTTCCGGGTGCGCGCGTCCAAGGGCGTCCACATCGTGGTTCCGCGTGAGAAGATCACCGGTGACGCGGGGCTGATCCTGCGGACCGAGACGTCTGTGCTCTTCGTGATCCCGTGGAAGAACCACTGGCTGATCGGGACGACCGACACCGACTGGAACCTCGACCTCGCTCACCCCGCAGCGACGAAGAAGGACATCGACTATCTGCTCGAGCAGGTCAACACCGTGCTCGTCTCGCCGCTGACCCAGGACGATATCCAGGGCGTGTACGCAGGGCTGCGGCCGTTGCTCGCCGGCGAGTCGGAGGAGACGTCGGCGCTGTCGCGTGAGCATGCCGTCGCCCGCGTCGTGCCCGGTCTCGTGTCGATCGCCGGCGGCAAGTACACGACGTACCGTGTGATGGCCGCCGACGCCGTCGACACCGGCGCCGAAGACCTGCTCAAACGCGTCGCCCCGTCGATCACCGACCGCGTACCGCTGCTGGGCGCGGACGGCTACTTCGCGATGGAGAACCAGATCGAGAAGCTGGCCAGAGAGTACGGCCTGCACCCCTACCGCGTGCGGCACGTGCTGGATCGCTACGGCTCGATGATCCGCGACGTTCTCAAGCCCGGTCTCGCCGATCTGCGGCTGCTCGAGACGGTGCCCGGCGCGCCGGACTACCTGCTGGCCGAGATCCGCTACGCCGTCACCCACGAGGGCGCGCTGCACCTCGAGGACGTCCTCACCCGGCGCACTCGGATCTCGATCGAGTACCCGCACCGCGGGGTCGAGTCGGCGGCGGCCGTCGCCGAACTGGTGGGCGACATCCTGGGCTGGGACGACGGGCTGCGCGCGAGCGAGGTAGCCGACTACATCGCGCGGGTGGAAGCCGAACGGGAGTCCCAATCGCATCTCGAGGACGCGGCGGCCGACCAGGTCCGGCTCGCTGCGCCCGAGGCCAGGCGGTTCCTGCGCGCGAACGTGCCGGTCTGAGGCTCAACCCTCGCGCAGGCAGGTGCGCAGCTCGGTGATCAGCTCGGTCCAGTCGTCCTTGTTGATCGCCGGGCCGTCGAGTACGTCGGTGTCGGCTGCGAGGCCACAGAAGGTCGCGAGCTCGCGGACGAGCTCGGCGCCGGACTCGGATGGCTTTCGCAGGTCGTGGCGGGCGTCGGCGGTCGGTGCGAACACGGCATCGTCGTCGACGTCGGCGAGTTCGGACCACCATTCGAGTTTGACGAGCCGGTGTTCCTTGGCCTTGCGGCAGTACTGGGCGAGTTCAGCGACGTCGGTGAACACGACGACCGCGCCGTCCTCGCCGAGAAAGGCGGGTTCGGTTTCGTCTCCCTCGACGTCGGCGAGGACGTCCCCGCGCACAGTGAGGTACGTGGCGTCGGTGAAGCGTAATTCGATCGGGTCGGCACCCACCCGCGACCAGATCGACTCCTCGTCGCCGGCGAACTCGCTCGCACTGAAATCGCCCTGCCAGGACAGCCATTCCTCGACGCGCTTGAGCGCACGCTCCCACGAGTCGGCGATTGTGTCGCCGAGTTCGTTCCAGCGCTTACGACCGTCCTTACCCTGGTAGCTGATCTCCTCGTCGACGAGTTCGGCGAAGGCAGGCGTGCCCTCGACGAGCCGGCGCAGCTTGCCGTCGTCACAGCAGTCGGCGATCTTGCCCACGATGTCGACCACGTCGGCCAGCGCCGAGACGTGCACAGGATCGGGCTCGCCACCGGCCCACTCGTACGCCGCGTCCAGGTCGTAATGGTCTTCGCTGCCCGGCTTGAGCTGCTCGGGCGTCGACTTGAGAACCTGGCCCCAGCCCGGGTGATCGGACAGGTCGTTCTCCGCGCCGGAGGCGATGAACGCCGCGAGTTCGGCACTGTTCGGGTACAGCAGGATCTTCTGTCCGTCACCCAGGAACCCCTGCCACTGCTCGCCGTCCTCGTCCTCCCATGGCGGGGCCCACAGGGTGAGTCCGGTGCGGTCGTTGACCGTGAGCGTGATCGGGACGATGGCCGCGGCGGAGGTCGTCATACGCCGAAACTTACCCGGCGGCGAACCGTCCGGCGATGCATCCGTGCGGGCAGGCCTCCACGGTATTCCGAAGGGCCGGTAAGGGTGCGCGCGCGGCACCGCACGCGCGGAGACATCGTTGGACGTCATCTCGTGGACGTGCCTGATCCGAGCTGACGCGCCCGTGCGGGGCACGCTCGCGACGGCCGGACTCGCCGGCCCGGTCCCGCGGGCCACCGTAGGGTCGATCGGGTGAGCTCGCTGCAGACGACCGTGATCGAGCATCCGATCGTGCAGGCCCGGCTCACGGTGATGCGCGACGAGCGAAGCAGCAACGCCGAGTTCCGCGCCGCGTTGCGCGAACTCGCGACGCTGCTCGTCTACGAGGCGACAAGGGATCTCGAACGGGCCGACGCACCGATCACGACCCCGGTCGCGACCACGAACGGGACGGCCATCGTCAACCCGCCGTTGCTTGTGCCCGTCCTGCGCGCGGGCCTTGGCATGGCCGAGGCCGCGTTCAACCTGCTGCCCGAGTCGCAGATGGGCTTCGTCGGGCTCGCCCGCGACGAGAGGACGCACGAGCCGATCCCGTACATGGCGTCGCTTCCCGACTCGCTGGCCGGCCGTCCCGTCCTCGTCCTCGACCCCATGCTCGCGACCGGCGGGTCGTTGCTGCACTGCCTGCGGTTGCTGTCCGAGCGGCGGGCGACCGACCTCACCGTCATCTGCGCGCTGGTGGCGCCGGAGGGGCACGCGGCCCTCGCCGCGTCCGGTCTGCCGATCCGGCTGTTCACCGCGAGCATCGACGAACGCCTCGACGAGAACGCGTACATCGTCCCCGGCCTCGGCGACGCCGGCGATCGGCAGTTCGGACCGCGATAGCGGTCCGAACGAAAGGCGCAGCGGACCGCGATAGCGGTCCGAACGGAAGGCGCAGCGGACCGCGATAGCGGGCGTGACCACATCGTTACGTCCGCTCTGCGCGCGAAGGCAACATCGGCGCGGGCCGAGGCGTCTCTAGGAGTGTGAAGCCGAGACCGGTTGTCGTCGCGATCCTGCTCGTCGTGATGGCGCTGGTCTGCGCGTCCTGTGCCAGTTCTGCTGCCAAGTCGAGTCAACCGGCCCGGCATCGCGCCACCAGCCCCACCCGAACGTCCGACGCCACGGTCCTGCGCACGTTCCACCCGTACGACGTGACCGGGAGACTGGTCGCCCCGGTCGCTCGCCACACGTCGGGCACGTGCTGGACGACCAGCATTGCGGCGGCGGCCCCTACCGCGTTCCGGTGCCAGGCCGGGAACGAGATCCTCGACCCCTGTTTCGGCCACACCAGCACGGCGACCACCCTGGCCTGTGCGCAAGATCCGTGGACGCCCGTGACGGTGCTGCGAGTCACCGCGCCCCTGCCGCCCGACGCATCGATGGGCGCAAGTGTTCGGCCCTGGGCGCTGGTTCTCGCCGACGGGGCGCGTTGCGTGGCGTTGACCGGCACCGTGCCGATGATCGCCGGGGTTTCACTCGACTACTCCTGCCAGGACGGGACGGCCGCGACTGTCCCGAACCCCCGCGCGCACATCATCGACGCCCGCGTCGGGCGCCCCGGCGGGACGGTCCTGCGCACGGTTCGCGTCGCCACCATCTGGCGTGGTTGAACTCCGCACGTCGCGTTCCGCAACCTGCACGACACGCAGGACGTCCTTACCATGTGGCAACGTTTACGGCTGTGGAGGCCGACGAGCAGTCCCAGGGGCTGACCGGCCACCCGGCGTCGAGCTCCGCGGACGCGGCTGACGTGCCACCCGAGATCGTCCCCCGCGAGATCGATATCGACGCCCTCTACAACGCACACTGGCGCTACCTCGTGCGGCTGGCCGCCCTCATGGTCGACGACACCGCGAGCGCCGAGGACGTCGTACAGGACGCGTTCGTCGCCCTGCACCGTCGCTCGCAGTCCCTGCGCGACCCCGACGCCGCTCTGGCTTACTTGCGCACGTCGGTGATGAACCTGTCCCGTTCGGTGCTGCGGCGTCGTCACACGGCGCGCAAGCACCTGAAGGTGGCCGAGCCCGAGGCGACCGCCCCGGCCGACCACGACGTATTGATCCGCGACGAGCACCGTGCCGCTCTCGTTGCGGTCCGTGCACTGCCGCGGCACCAACGAGAGGTATTGATCTTGCGTTACTGGTCCGGACTGTCCGAGCGCGAGATCGCCGAGACGCTCGGTATCTCCGCGGGCTCGGTGAAGTCCGCCGCCAGCCGGGGCATGTCCACGCTGCAGAAGACGCTCGGGGCTGGACGCGATGCGTGACGTCGAGCTCGAAGAACTGCTCCAGGGCGCCTTCGACGCCCACGCCCGCGCGGCGGTCGGCGATCACGCCACGCCGATGCCGCCCCGATTCGCCGATCCAGCTGCGTTGGACGATGTGGTGCAGCCCCGCCAGAGCTTGGCTCGCCGGGCGGGCCGCTGGGCGGCCCCGTTCGCCGCAGCCGCCGCAGTCGTCGGCGTGGTGGTCGGCGTCGTCACCGTCGCCTCATCCGGTACCGGTCACGAACACGGCGCGGCGGATCGGCCGCCGAACCGGGCCGCGTCCCACCTGAACCAGCAGCCAGTGGTGCACGTGAAGCTGCTCAACGACGACGACGCCACCTACGGCGTCGGCATGCCGGTGGTCGCCTACTTCTCCCAGCGCATCACCGACGGCCGGGCTCTGCAGCGGGCGACGGTCGCCACGGTGCGTACCGCGGCCCCGAAGGCCTCGGCCGCCACGGCCCGGGCCGACGGCGCCTGGTACTTCGAGCGATCCGAGGCAGGCAACGGCCCGGTAGAGGCGCACTACCGCCTCAAGGGCTTCTGGCCGGCGTCCAGCAAGATTCACATCTCGATGCCGATCAAGGGCCTGCCGGCCGGCGGCGGGTTGAGTTTCGACAACAACCTGACGATCGACTTCACCACCGGCGCGAAGCACGTGGCGACGGTCTCCGGCGATCGGCATTCGCTGTCGCTGCAGGTCGACGACAAGCACTACGGCACCTACCCGGTCTCGCTCGGCGCCACCAAGTCCGCCACCCGCCCGGGGGTCAAGGTGATCATGGAGAAGCAGCAGAGCGTCACCCGCCAGAGCGTCGAACACCCGGTCCTGCCGTTCGCCCAGCGCCTGACCTACGGCGGCGAATACCTCTGCGGGGCGCCTTGGAACACGAAGGACATCGTCGCCGGGATCGATTCGACGTCCGGCAGCACGAACCTGCGGCCGGCCGACGCCGCCGCGCTGTACAAACTGCTACGCATCGGTGACGTCGTGACGTTCGACAAGACCAGCGGACCGGCTATGACGATGCCCGCCGGCTATGGCGACTGGAACGTGCCCTGGACGCAGTGGCTGACCGGCGGGCTCGTGCCTACCCACTGAGATCAGGCGAGCAGGCGCGCGACCTCGGCGCGCAGGTCACGCAGCGTCGCGCCCGCACGCTCGGCCGATCCGCTCGGAACAACGATCTCGAGATAGGCCTTGAGCTTCGGTTCGGTCCCGGATGGGCGCACCACCACGCGCCCGTTCGGGAAGCGCCACCGCAGCACGTCGGCGTCGGGGAGCAGATCCTCGACGCTGACCGGCTGCCCGAGCAGGCTCGTGGGCGGCGTGGCGCGTAGCCGCTGCGTCGTGGCGCCGATGACCGACCGCTCGTCAACCCGGATCGAGATTTGGTCGGTGACGTAGCGCCCGTACTCGGCGGCCAGGTCGTCCAGCCGGTCGAGCAACGAGCGACCGCACTGCTTCAGTTCCGCGGCCAGCTCGGCCACTCGCAGCGCCGCGCTGACGCCGTCCTTGTCGCGGACCACCTCCGGGGCAACCGCGTAGCCGAGCGCCTCCTCGTAGCCGAATACCAGATCGGGCGCCGCCCGGGCGATCCACTTGAAGCCGGTCAGCGTCTCGGCGTAACCCACACCGTGCGCAGCGGCGAGCGCCGCCAGCATCGACGACGACACGATCGTCGTCGCATAGGTACCGCGGACGCCACGGTGCAACAACGAATCGGCGAGCAGGACGCCGACCTCGTCGCCGCGCAGCATGCGCCAATCACCGCCGGGGACGGGAACGGCGACCGCGCACCGATCAGCATCCGGATCGTTCGCAATGACGATGTCGGCATCGTGCGCACGGGCCAGCGCGAACGCCAGATCGAGTGCCCCCGGCTCCTCCGGGTTCGGGAAGGCGACGGTCGGGAAGTCGGGGTCCGGCTGCTCCTGCTGCGGCACCGGGAGCACGTCGACGAAGCCGGCTCGGTCGAAGACCGCGCGCAACGTCTGCGTACCGACACCGTGCATCGCCGTGTGGACGATCCGCAGCGCCCGGGGGCCGGGCTCGATCAGGGCGGCGACCGCCGCAACGTAGCTGTCGACGATCTCGTCGTCCAGCACGGTTACGTCGTCGGACAGCTGGATGGCCCGGGACGACCCGACGGCCTGGATCGCCGCCTCGATCTCGGTATCGGTCGGTGGGACGACCTGCGCGCCATCCCGCTCGTAGACCTTGTAGCCGTTGTCCTGCGGCGGGTTGTGCGACGCCGTGACCATGACCCCGGCCGCGGCACCGAGATGCTGCACCGAAAAGGCCAGGACGGGCGTCGGCAGCACCCGCGGCATCAGCCGGGCGTCAAACCCGGCCGCTGCGAGCACAGCGGCGGAGTCCCGGGCGAACTCGAGCGATCCGTGGCGTGCATCGAAGCCGACCACGACGATCTCGCCCGCGTTGCCCTGGGCGGTCAACCACGCCGTGAGGCCGGCTGCAGCCCGTCGGACCACGGCGCGATTCATTCCGTTCGGCCCGGCCCGCAGTGGTCCGCGCAGCCCGGCCGTGCCGAAGGTCAACGTGCCGGCGAAGCGCTCGGCCAGCTCCGCGTCGTCCCCGGCGTCCAGCAGCGCTTGCAGTTCGCCGGCCGCCCGCTGGTCGACCTCGTCGGCGATCCAGGCCAACACGTCGTCGCGCAACGTCACGATCGACGCCTCACGATCGAGGTAGTAGTTCGTCGCTGTGCTTCATGATCGACTCGCTACCTCGTCGCTGTGCTTCATGATCGACTCGCGACCTCGTCGCTCTGCTTCATGATCGACTCGCGACCTCGTCGATGCCAAACCCGGGCGAGGTGAAGCCGCCACCGACGTAGCCGTCCGAGGGATGCGGTTCGAGCGAGGGCAGGTCGGTGACGTAGGCCTCGGCGTCGTCACGCGGCTCGTAGCCGAGCGCGCGCGCCGAGTCCAGGCTCCACGTCCGACGGGTGTTGGCCGAGACGCCCCAAACAATCGAGAACTGGAGATCGGGGCTGCGCAGGCAACTGTCGACGAGCCGGACGCAGTCGTCGGGCGACAGCCAGGTCGCCAGCGTGCGGACGTCGCGGGGACGGTCGGTGAAGGTGCCGATCCGCAGGCACGCGACGCGGAGTCCGTAGCGGTCGTGGTAGTACCGGCCGAGCGCTTCGCCGAAGACCTTCGTGACGCCGTAGAGCGTGTCCGGGCGCGGCGTGAGATCGGCCGGCAGGTCGTCGGCCACCGGGGTGAACCCGACGGCGTGGTTCGAGGACGCCCACACCACCCGCTCGACGCCGGCGCGCCGTGCCGCCTCGAAGAGCTCGACCAGGCCGTCGACGTTGGCGTCGCGCAGCTGCGGCCACGGCGCCTCCGTCGGAACGCCAGCGAGATGGACGACTGCGCTTACCCCGGCCATCGCCGCGTCTAGATCGGCACGGTTCGTGATGTCGCCGACGACGCCACCAGGCGTGGCCTCGCGGTCGAAGCTGCGGACGTCCCAGCCGAGTGCGGGCAGGCGCTCGCGAAGCGCCGTCCCGATCGCGCCGGCCGCCCCCGTCAACAGCACGACGCTCATAGCCGCGGGATCACCTCGCGCAGCAGCGTGCCCATGCGCATCGCGGACGCTCGGCCCACCGCGAGGACCTCGTCGTGATCGAGCGACTCGCCGAGCCCGGCGGCCAGGTTCGTGACCAGGGAGATGCCGAGGATCTCGCAGCCCTCGGCGTGTGCGGCGACGGCCTCGAGCGCGGTCGACATGCCGACGAGGTCGGCGCCCAGCACGCCGGCCATGCGCACCTCGGCCGGCGTCTCGTACTGCGGGCCGGGGAACTGCGCGTAGACCCCCTCGGCGATGTCGGGCTCGACCTCGTGCACGAGAGCCCGCAACCGGGCCGAGTAGACGTCGGACAGGTCGACGAAGCGCGGCCCGACCAACGGTGTGCGCCAGGTCAGGTTGAGGTGGTCGCTGATCAGGACGGGATCGCCCACCGTCAGATCGGCACGCAGGCCACCGCAGGCATTGGTCAGCACGACGACCCGGCACCCGGCCGCGGCCGCGACGCGCACGGCATGTACGACCGGATCGACGCCGCGGCCCTCGTAGAGGTGGATGCGGCCCAGGAAGGCGAGGACGCGGCGACCGGCGACGTCGAGTGATCGGATCAGTCCGGCGTGACCCTCGACGGCCGGCGGTAGGAACCCGGGCAGGTCGGTGACGGGGAAGCCCGTGGTGGCCGTCCCGAGGGCGTCGATCGCCGGCACCCAGCCGGAGCCGAGCACGATCGCGACGTCGTGCCGGGGCACGCCGGTGCGCTCGGCCAGCGCAGCCGCCGCTTGGTGCGCCACGCCGACGGCATCGGTGGACGCTGACTTCGACGACGCTGCGGTCACGCCCGCCGACCCTACCGGGCACGGACCTCAGCAGGCCCGTCCCGGTAGGCGCAGCGGCTTACCCCGACGGCTTACGCAGCGTCGCGGTTTGCTGACACTGCATGCACAGCGCGGACTGCGGCAGGATCTCCAGTCGCTCGATGCCGAGCGGCTCGGCGCAGGATGTGCACCGGCCGTAGCGGCCTTCGTCGATGCGCCAGAGCGCCTCCTGGACGTCTCGCAGCGCGGCCCGGGCACCGGCGGCGAGCGACGTGAAGACCTCGTGATCGGTGCTGCTCAGCGGGCGGTTCAACAGACTGAGCCGGGTGGGGCTGGACAACTGTGTCAACTGTTCGATGCGGAACGCGCGTTGTTGCTCGAGCTTGCCGCGCAGCGCGGCCTGCT
This sequence comes from Jatrophihabitans sp., assembly GCA_051000605.1. Classification (GTDB taxonomy): domain Bacteria; phylum Actinomycetota; class Actinomycetes; order Mycobacteriales; family Jatrophihabitantaceae; genus Jatrophihabitans. Next base: position 11,531 of record JBPCOE010000021.1, on the reverse strand, counting down.
CGTTGCTGGTGAGCGGTTCGTTGCGGGTCGGGGCGTAGGTGCTCATTGGGACTCCTCGGGTCTGGACAAGGGATCGGATCGGTCCGCCTCGGGCGCGCCCCGGCCCCGCCCGACCTGATCGGGCGTCCCGGAACCGGCGTCAAGCGGAAGGCCGCCATGGCGGTCCGCGAGCCCGCGTCGAGTGCGTGGTGTGCGACTGCGTCCATCGTGAGGTTGCGCCAGTGGCGGCGCCGACGGGCAGACCGCCCGGTGCCGCGGCGGTTGCCGGTGCCGCATCGGGGTGCTGGTCGGCGCCCCCCGACCAGTGCAGGCTGTCGCCGCTCGCGAGGGTGAGGACGGCCGCGGCATGGGTGACGTGCCGGTGGCGAATCGTCCGGCGGGCCGTCGGCGCGAAAGTGAAAGCTACGAGGCACGCGAGCAACGCCGCCGCTGTACTGACGCGGATGGTGTGCCGGCGCGCGGCGCGCCCCCGCATGGTGAGCTCGACCCCGGCGTCCGCCCGCATGCTTGTGGAACGGGGGACAACGATCGGCGGTTCCCGACCGGCTGCGTCCATCGCCGGTTCATAGCCGGCCGGATTCCTATAGTTTTTCCGAGTGTCCCTTCCCGAGCTGGCCGACGTCGCGCGCGCCTACGCCGACACCATCCTCGAAGCCGTCCGCCGCGAGTACCCGAACCATCCCCGTCACGTCCTGAGCGGGCCGGACGACAACCCGACGCCTCGCCAGGCGCACCCGGCGTTCTACGGCTGCTTCGACTGGCACTCCGCCGTCGAGATGCACTGGGCGCTGGTCCGCATGCTGCGCACGGTCCCGGTGGCGGTTCCGGCGAGCGCCATCCGCTCGGTGCTTTCAGAACATCTCACCGGCGAGGCCCTGCAGGTCGAGGCCGAGTACCTGCGGGCCCACCCGGGCTGGGAGCGTCCGTACGGGTGGGGGTGGGCGCTGACGTTGGTCGCCGAGGTGCAGGCATGGGCGGCCGAGACCGCCGACCCGGACGCCGTGCGGTGGGCAGCCGACCTGAGCTCGCTGGGTGACGTCGTGTCCGAGGCGTTCGTCGACTGGCTGGCGCGGGCCACGTACCCCGATCGCAGCGGTGCGCACGCGAACAGCGCGTTCGCCCTGACGCGCGCCCTGCCGCATGCCCGTGCCCGCGCCGCGCGTGGCAAGGGTGAGCTGCTGACCGCGATCGCGGACGCCGCGGTGCGCTGGTTCGCCAGCGATCTCGACTATCCCGCCGCGTGGGAGCCGTCCGGCACGGACTTCCTCTCCCCGGCGCTCGCCGAGGCTGAGCTCGTCGCGGTGCTGGCCCAGCCGGCGGAGGAGTTCCCTCTTTGGCTGGACCGATTCCTGCCGCATCTGGGCGACGAGCGGCCCGAATCGTTGTTCGTTCCGGTGATGGTGTCCGATGCTGCGGACGGCCAGATCGCGCACCTGCACGGGCTGAACCTGCACCGGGCCCACGGGTTCGGTCTGCTCGCCGACCGGTTCGGTCCCGACGATCCACGAGCGCAGGTCCTGCGCGGCTCGCGGGACCGGCACGCCCTCGCGTCGCTGGCGGCGATCACGGGCAGCGACTGGATGGTCGAGCACTGGCTCGCCGCCTTCGCCGTGCTGCTGTTGTCCTAGCGCTCGTTGTCCTGGGAACGCGAGATATCGGCCACCTCGCCGGTGGCGGGAACGTCTCCGGCACCTAACATCCGATGGATGCCCACCGAACAGCCACCGTCGGAGCCGCCCACCGAGCTGCCCTCGCTCGCGCTGGCTGCCGACTTCCCCACGCCGACCCGCGACGAATGGCGCAACCTCGTCAGCGCGGTGCTTGCGAAATCGGGGCTCGCGCCGGACGCGGACCCCGAGGACGAGTTGTCCTACACCACCTACGACGGCATCACCGTCAAACCGCTCTACACGGCAGATGACGCCGCCGACGCCGGAGGCTTGGGAGGGGACGGACTGCCCGGGCACCCCCCATTCGTACGAGGCGCGACGCAAAACGGCGCGACGACCTCGGGCTGGGACGTCCGCACCCGGCACGCCGACCCGGACGCCGCCGCCACGAACCGTGCCGTGCTCAACGACCTGGAGACCGGCGCGTCGTCGCTGTGGTTGGAGCTCGGCGACGCCGGTATCTCGATCGAGGACCTGCCCGCCGCGCTCGAGCACGTCTACCTCGACCTCGCGCCGATCATCCTCGACGCCGGTGCGCAGACACCGCAGGCGGCGCAGGCCCTGCTGGCACTGGCCACAGCCCGCCAGGTCTCGCCCGGTGAGCTGAGCGTCTCGTTCGGGGCAGATCCAATCGGCACGCGCGCCCGTACCGGGGCCACCGTCGACCTCGGGATCCTTCGCGAGCTCGCCGAGCACGTCGACGTCTACCCGAAGCTGCGGGTGGCCACCGCCGACGGCACGGTCTATCACGACGCCGGCGCGAGCGACGCGCAGGAGCTGGGTATCGCCACGGCGGTCGGCGTCGCATACCTGCGTGCGCTCACCGACGCGGGGTTGTCGATCGACGCCGCGTTGAACGCGCTGGAGTTCCGCTGGGCCGTCACCGCCGAGCAGTTCCCGTCCATCGCCAAGCTGCGGGCCGCCCGGCGGATCTGGGATCGCGTCGCCGAACTGAGCGGCGCGTCCGACGAGCGGCGCGGCCAGTATCAGCACGCGGTCACGTCCGCGGCCATGCTGACCCGCCGCGACCCGTGGGTGAACATGTTGCGGACGACGATCGCCTGCTTCGCCGCTGCGGTTGGCGGTGCCGACGCCATCACCGTCCTGCCGTTCGACGCGGCGATCGGGTTGCCGGACGACTTCGCGCGTCGCATCGCCCGCAATACGCAGGCCGTGCTGCACGACGAGTCCAGCCTCGGCCGGGTCATCGATGCCGCCGGCGGATCGTGGTTCGTCGAGGCGCTGACCGATCGGTTGGCCGAGAAGGCGTGGGAGGTCTTCGTCGACATCGAGAAGGCCGGTGGCCCGCTTGCTCGTCTCGAGGACGGGACGGTCGAGACGTTCCTGGCCGCCACCCGGGCGGCACGCGACGACGACATCGCGCACCGCCGCAGGCCGATCACCGGGGTCAGCGAGTTCGCCTTCGTGGGCGAGCCGGCGGTCGAGCGCGCGCCGCTGCCGACCGCCCCGGACGGTGTGCTGCCGCGCATCCGCTACGCCGAGGCCTTCGAGACGCTTCGCGACCGCGCGGACGCTGCGCCGCAGCGTCCGCGCGTGTTCCTCGCCGGGCTCGGGTCGGTGGCCGCGCACAGCGCGCGCGCCGGGTTCGCCGCGAACCTCTTCCAGTCCGGCGGTCTCGACTGCGTCACCGCCGACGGTGAGCTCGCGCAGATCGTCGCCGCGTTCGAGAAGGACGGTACGACGGTGGCCTGCCTCTGCTCGTCGGACAAGGTCTACGCCGAGCACGCGGCAGCGGCGGCGCAGGCCCTGCGCGACGCCGGTGCGGCGCGGATCTGGCTCGCAGGCCAGGCCAAGGTCGACGGCGTCGACGGCACGCTGTTCGCCGGCTGCGACGCACTGGACGTCCTGAGAACGACGTTCGACACGCTAGGAGTGGCGCAATGATCCCCGACTTCCGCGACGCGGCTCTCGCCGGCTCGCGTGTGGCGACCGAGCGGGGCGACGCGCCGAGTGATCGCTCGCAGGGTGGCCACACACTCGACGACGACAGCACCACCGACGTCCAGCCGTGGGAGACTCCGGAGGGCATCGACGTGCCGCCGCTGTTCACGCCGGCCGATCTCACCGACCTCGACACTCTTGGGACGTACCCGGGCATCAAGCCCTACCTGCGCGGGCCGTACCCGACCATGTACGTCAACCAGCCGTGGACGATCCGCCAGTACGCCGGCTTCTCGACCGCGGCCGAGTCGAACGTGTTCTACCGCCGCAACCTGGCGATGGGGCAGAAGGGCCTCTCGATCGCGTTCGACCTGCCCACCCACCGCGGCTACGACAGCGACAACCCGCGCGTGACCGGCGACGTCGGCATGGCCGGCGTCGCGATCGACTCGATCTATGACATGCGTCAGCTCTTCGACGGCATCCCGCTGGACAAGATGTCGGTGTCGATGACGATGAACGGCGCCGTGCTGCCCGTGCTCGCGCTCTACGTCGTGGCGGCCGAGGAGCAGGGGGTGAAGGCGGAGCAACTCACCGGGACGATCCAGAACGACATCCTCAAGGAGTTCATGGTCCGCAACACCTACATCTACCCGCCGCAGCCGTCGATGCGGATCATCTCCGACATCTTCTCCTACACCTCGCGGCGGGGCAGAAGGGCCTGTCGATCGCGTTCGACCTGCCCACCCACCGCGGCTACGACAGCGACAACGAGCGGGTGGTGGGGGACGTCGGCATGGCTGGGGTGGCCATCGACTCGATCTACGACATGCGCCAGCTCTTCGACGGCATCCCGCTCGAGCGCATGAGCGTGTCGATGACGATGAACGGCGCGGTGCTGCCCGTCCTCGCGCTCTACGTCGTCGCAGCCGAGGAGCAGGGCGTCGCGCCGGAGCAACTCACCGGGACCATCCAGAACGACATTCTCAAGGAGTTCATGGTCCGCAACACCTACATCTACCCGCCGCTGCCGTCGATGCGCATCATCAGCGACATCTTCGAGTTCACCTCGCAGCGGATGCCGAAGTTCAATTCGATCTCGATCTCGGGCTACCACATCCAGGAAGCCGGGGCGACCGCCGACCTCGAGCTCGCGTACACCCTCGCCGACGGCGTCGAGTACCTCCGGGCCGGTCTCGCCGCGGGCCTGGACATCGACGCGTTCGCGCCGCGGCTGTCGTTCTTCTTCGGCATCGGCATGAACTTCTTCATGGAGCTCGCCAAGCTTCGCGCCGCACGGCTGCTGTGGGCGAAGCTGGTCAAGCAGTTCGAACCTGCCAACGACCGGTCGCTGTCGCTGCGCACGCACTGCCAGACGTCCGGCTGGTCGCTCACCGCTCAGGACCCGTTCAACAACGTGATCCGCACCTGCGTCGAGGCGATGGCCGCGACACAGGGGCACACCCAGTCGCTGCACACGAACGCGCTGGACGAGGCGCTGGCGCTGCCCACCGACTTCTCCGCCCGGATCGCCCGCAACACGCAGCTGGTGCTGCAGCAGGAGTCCGGCACGACGCGCGTCATCGACCCGTGGGGCGGCTCGTACTACGTCGAGAAGCTGACTTACGACCTGGCCCGGCGGGCGTGGGCGCACATCGCCGAGGTCGAGGCGGCCGGCGGCATGGCCAAGGCGATCGACGCCGGGTTGCCGAAGCTGCGCATCGAGGAGGCCGCGGCGCGCACCCAGGCCCGCATCGATTCCGGACGCCAGCCCGTCATCGGCGTGAACAAGTACCAGCTCGAGGACGCCGACGCGCTGGACATCCGCAAGGTCGACAACACCGCGGTGCGCCGTGAGCAGGCCGACAAGCTGCGGCGCCTGCGCGAGGAGCGCGACGCCGCGGCGACCGACGAGGCGCTGGCCGCGCTGAGCGCCGCGGCTGCCGCGTCCCCCGACCACGGCGCCCGATCGGGCGGGCTGCAGCAGAACCTGCTCGCGCTGGCGATCGACGCCGCGCGCGCCAAGGCGACGGTCGGGGAGATCTCCGACGCGCTGGAGAAGGTGTACGGGCGCCACGCCGCAACCATCCGCACCATCTCCGGGGTGTACCGGGAGGAGGCTGGTGCGGTGAGCGCGATCGAGCAGGCTCGGGCAGCCACCGCGGACTTCGAGCGGGAGCAGGGCCGGCGCCCCCGCATCCTGGTCGCGAAGATCGGTCAGGACGGGCACGACCGCGGCCAGAAGGTGATCGCGACGGCCTTTGCGGATCTGGGTTTCGACGTCGACGTCGGCCCGCTGTTCCAGACCCCCGCCGAGGTCGCGCGGCAGGCGGTCGAGGCGGACGTGCACGTCGTCGGCGTCAACTCCCTCGCCGCCGGGCACCTCACCCTGGTGCCGGCGTTGCGTGATGCCCTTGCCGAACAAGGGCGTGCGGACATCCTGATCGTGGTGGGCGGCGTCATCCCGCCGCAGGACTTCGAGGAGCTGCGAGCGGCGGGTGCTGCGGCGATCTTCCCGCCCGGGACCGTGATCGCAGACGCCGCGCTGGACCTGCTGCGCACCCTCACCGCCCGGCAGTCCCGACTTTGACCCCGGAATCGTCGCGAATGAGCGCCGCCAGCGACAGTTGCGGGGTCGAAGTCGGGCTGGTGCGGGGAGTGCGGGCGGGGGAGCGGGCCGCGATCGCACGAGCGATCACGCTCGTCGAGTCGCGCCGGGCCGATCACCGCGAGCAGGCGCAGCGGCTGCTCGTCGAGTTGCTGCCGCACACCGGCTCGGCGCAGCGCGTCGGGATCAGCGGCCTGCCCGGCGTGGGCAAGTCGACGTTCATCGATCAGCTCGGCTGCAACCTGATCTCCGCCGGGCACCGCGTCGCCGTCCTGGCCGTCGACCCGTCCTCCTCGCGCACCGGCGGCTCGATCCTGGGCGACCGGACCCGGATGACGCGCCTCGGCGTGGACGAGAACGCCTTCGTCCGACCGTCCCCGTCGGCCGGCACGCTCGGCGGCGTGGCGAAGGCGGCCCGCGAGACGATGCTGGTGATGGAGGCGGCCGGCTTCGACGTGGTGCTCGTGGAGACGGTCGGGGTCGGGCAGTCGGAATACGTGGTCGCCGAGATGGTCGACACCTTCCTGCTGCTCACCCTGGCGCGCACCGGGGACCAGTTGCAGGGCATGAAGCGCGGCATCCTGGAACTCGCCGACGTGATCGCGGTGAACAAGGCCGACGAACACCACGAGGACGAGTCGGCGCGCGCGGCACGGGAACTGTCTGCAGCGCTGCGGTTCCTGCGCAGCGGCGGCGGCTCCGACGACGGCGGCGGAGCGTGGCAGCCGCCCGTGCTCACCTGCAGCGGGCTGCACGACGTCAACCTCGAGCGCGTGTGGAAGCACGTGATGCGCCATCAGGAGTGGCTCGCGGCTCACGGCGGCCTGCAGTCCAAACGCCGGGCGCAACTGGTGCAGTGGACGCGGGCCATGGTCCGCGACCGGCTGCTGGCGCGCTTGGACGAGCCGTCGGTCCGCGAGGCGGCGCACGCCGCGGAGGCCGAGGTGCTGGCCGGCGAGGCGACACCGGATCAGGCGGCGTCGCGGATCGTGGCGGCCGCCGAGCGTGAGCGATCAGGGCCCGAACAGCGCGCCGACGTCGGTTGACTCGTCGGCGAGCGCCAGCACCTCGTCGCCGGCCTGCAGCACGGTGCCGCCGCGCACCTGCACGAGGCGTCCCGCCCGGCTCACCATGCTGATCCACACGTTCTCGCCGAGGGGCAGTTCGGCGATGGCGCAGCCGTCGGCCCGGGACGCGGCGGCCACGACGTAGCGGTGCAGTCCTTGCGGCTCGTCGCGAAAGCGCATGCCCAGCGCCCACGGCTCGGGCTCGACCGCCCTCATCGGCACGTGCAGCACACGCGCGAGGACGGGCACCAGGCCGCCCTGCACCACGACCGAAATCGTCACCACCACGAAGATCACGTCATAGATCCGGTGCGAACCGGGGACGCCCTCGGCGAGGACGTAGGTGCCCAGCAGAATGGGGACAGCGCCCTTCAGCCCCGCCCACAGCACGAAGCCGCGCTCGCCGCGGCTCAGGCGGACCGGCAGCAGGACGAGGCCGACGAGAACGGGACGCACCACCAGGATCAGCAGCGCCGCGAGCCCGACGCCGGTCGCGACGCGTCCGCCGCTGAACACGTCACGCAGCGACACGCTGAGTCCCAGCACCACGAACGCGACGATCTCGCCGAGGTTGCCGAGCGCGGACGCGAAGCGCTCGATCTCGCGCTTGTACGGTGCGCGCGCGTCGCCGACCACGATGCCGGCGAGGAACACCGCGAGGAAGCCCGAGCCGTGGCAGGCGGTGGTGACGCCGTAGACCAGCAGGCTGACGGCGATCGTCTGCAGCGGGTAGAGCGCCTCGTTCGGCAGCGGCACCCGCCGCATGATCACCAGCAGCGCCTTGCCGCCGGCCAGCCCGAACACCGCGCCGAGCGCCATCTGCAGTGCGAACTGCCCGGCGCCGCCGGCGACGGCGCCGAAGCCGCCGCCGCTCGCCCCGAGGATGCTGATCATCAGCGCGATGCCGACCGGGTCGTTCGCGCCGGACTCGCCTTCGAGCAGAGTGCCGGAACGGCCCCGGATCTCGCGCCTGCCCAGCACCGAGAACACGACCGCCGGATCGGTCGGCGCCAGCGCCGTGCCGAGCAACAACGCGGTACGCCAGCTGAAATCGAACAGGGAGTGGGCGGCGAGGGCGAGCGCGCCGGCGGTGACCAGCGTGCCGGTGACGCCCAGCCAGGCGATGCCGCCGGCGATCGAGCGGAAGCGCGCCCAGCCGATGTGCATGCCGCCGTCGAACAGGATCAGGACCAGGGCCACGGTGACGATGCGCTGGTCGATCTCGATGCTGACGCCGCCCAGCGCCGGCACCAGGTCCGAGGCCACCGCGGCCGCGATCAGGAAGATCGCCGGGCTCGGGATGCCGACGCGCTCGCTGAGCCGGTTGGACCCGACCGCCGCCAGCAGCGCCAGCGCGGCGACAGCGACGACGATCGCGAACGGCTCGACGTCCTTCATCGGGTGCCCAATCTAGCGAGGAATCACCCGGGTACCACAGCGGGACATGCAGATCGCGGCATTCCCCGGTGGTGGGGAGCCGCCGGCCACGCACACCCCACTACGCTGCGGAGGGTGCGCATCGACTTCACGCCGTCCCAGCGAACCAGCCTCGGCGTGGAATGGGAACTCGAGCTCGTCGACCTCGAAACCCGCGAGCTGACGGGCGTGTCGGACGCGATCCTGACCGCGATCTCGCCGGACGGCGCGGGGGCCGAGCATCCCAAGGCCAAGCATGAGTTGCTGCAGTCCTGCATCGAGGTGATCACCGGCATCTGCCAGACGGTGGCCGAGGCGAAGGCGGATCTGGCCTCGACGGTGGCCGAGATCGCTCCGGTCGCCGCCGAGCGCAACGTGGGCCTGATCTGCAGCGGCACCCACCCGTTCACCGACTGGGCCACGCAACGGGTGACCGACGAGCCGCGCTACCTGTCGCTCATGGAACGAAACCAGTGGATGGCGCGCCAGCTGCAGATCTTCGGCGTGCACGTGCACTGCGGGGTCCGCGCGCCGGACAAGGCGATCCCGATCGTGAACGCGCTGCTGGCCTACCTGCCGCACTTCCTGGCGCTGTCGGCCTCCTCGCCGTACTGGATCGGCGCGGACACCGGCCTGGCGTCCTACCGGTCCAAGGTGTTCGAGGCGCTGCCGACGGCCGGCCTGCCCTATCAGCTCTCCGGTTGGGACGCGTTCGAGAAGTACCTGGACGCGCTGATCTCCTCGCACGCCATCGAGTCGATCCGCGAGGTGTGGTGGGACATCCGCCCGCATCCGAACTTCGGCACCGTCGAGCTGCGCATCTGCGACGGCATGCCGACCCTCGACGAGATCGGCTGCGTCGCCGCGCTGGCGCAGTGCCTCGTCGACGCCTTCGACCGCCAGCTCGACAGTGGGGGTCCCCCCGCCGTGAGGAGCCTTTTCGGCGGGGGAGGGTACACGCTGCCGGAGCCGCGCCCGTGGCTGGTGCGCGAGAACAAGTGGCGGGCCGCGCGCTACGGGCTCGACGCCGAGATCGTGATCGACAACAGTGGCCGGGTACAGCCGGTCAAGGACGCCATCACCGATCTGATCGACGACCTGCTGCCGGTCGCGCGGCGCCTGGACTGTGCCGCGGAACTGGAGTCGATCCCGCGGCTCATGGCGCGCGGCGCGAGCTACCAGCGCCAGCGCGCGACCGCGGCGGCCAGCGGCGGCGAGCTGGTCCCGGTCGTCGACCTGCTGCTCGGCGAGATGCGCGACGGTCTGCACCTGTGATCGACGTCGTCGGGCTGCGCCGGGATCTGCATGCCCACCCGGAGCTGGCCTTCGCGGAGAAGCGCACCACGGAGGTGATCGTCGAGCAGTTGCGCGCGCTCGGTCTCGCGCCGAGCGTGCTGCCGGGGGGGACGGGGGTGTTGTGCGACGTCGGCGACGGTGCTGTGGCGGCGCTGGCGCTGCGCGCCGATATCGACGCCCTGCCCATCGCCGATCTCAAGGACGTCCCGTACCGCTCGACCGTCGACGGGGCGTGCCACGGCGGGGGGCACGACGCGCACACCGCGATCCTGCTCGGCGCCGCGGCCGAGCTCGCGCGCGACGAGCAGGCCGGCCGGACCAGGCTGATCTTCCAGCCCGCCGAGGAGACCCTGCCCGGCGGCGCGCTGTCGGTGCTGTCCTCGGGAGTGCTCGACGGGGTGCAGCGGATCTTCGCGCTGCACTGCGACCCGCGGCTGGAGACCGGGCAGGTGGGGGTGCGGGTCGGGCCGATCACGGCGGCGTGCGACCAGGTCGAGGTCAGGCTCAGCGGACCGGGCGGGCACACCGCCCGTCCGCACCTGAGCGCCGACGTCGTCTACGCCCTCGGCGCGGTGATCACCGAGCTGCCCGGGCTGCTCTCGCGCCGCGTCGACCCGCGCGCCGCGCTGTCGCTGGTGTGGGGGGCGGTGGACGCGGGCCGGGCCGCGAACGCGATCCCGACCTCCGGACGCCTGCACGGCACGCTGCGGGCCTTCGACCGCGAGGCCTGGGACGGCGCCGAGCCGCTGGTGCGCCGCCTGGTCGAGCAGATCGTCGCGCCCACCGGCGCGCGTCCCGAGACGTCCTACGTGCGCGGTGTGCCGCCGGTCGTGAACGACGCCGACGCGGTCGCCCTGCAGCGCGCGGCGATCGTCTCGGCCCTCGGCCCGGATGCGCTTGCCGACACGGCGCAAAGCATGGGCGGCGAGGACTTCGCGTGGTACCTGGAGTCGATTCCGGGGGCGCTGGCCCGCCTGGGCGTCCGGGCGCCGGGGGTCGCGCCGTTCGACCTGCACCAGGGCACATTCGACATCGACGAGGCGGCGCTCGACGTCGGGGTGCGCTACACCGTCGCGCTGGCCCGCGCCGCGCTGCAGACGCCCGCAGATTCCGCCGCCCACTGAGCATGATCAGGCGAAGCGCATGCGGTCTCGCATGGGCAAATGATCACTCGCCGAGCGAGCGGCACGGGCGGGACCGTAGCTCCGCGACGTACTCGTCCGGAGCTCCCGCGGCCTGCGCCGCCTCCGCGATCAGCCCCAGGTAGCGGGCCGAGGGCAGGCCGCCCTCGTAGCCGTCCAGCACGTACACCCAGGCCAGCCGCTCGCCCTCCAGACATTCCACCCGCAGCCGGATCTTGCGGTACAGCCCGGTGTCGGCTCCTTCCCAGGTGTCCAGCCGACCCTCGTCGTAGGCCGTGATGTCGTACAGCGCGACGAAAACCCGGCAACCGGGCTCCTCGACCAGAGTAGCCAGGGCACCTTCCCACCCGATGTCCTCGGCACCGCAGGTGAGTCGCCAGTCCTCGATCCATCCGGTGCCGTCGGCGGGGGCGTGCGGGCAGCGCTCGAG
>JBPCOE010000020.1:0-25735 GCA_051000605.1 Jatrophihabitans sp. | reverse complement strand
GGGGGGGTTGCTTCGGCGGATCGGAGGCACCGGATGGTGGTGGGGGTCGGGTCATTTCTCGGGGGGAGCGCTGCTGGTGGCCTGGCGGCTCAGGCTCGTGCCGAGGATCTGGTCGGGTGCGTGTCCGGGCTCTACGGCGCCGGCATGAACCGGCTGCTCGAGATCCTCGACGAGTCCGGCGTGCTCGGGCCAGCGGTCTTCGATGCCATTGCCGACGATGAGCTGGTGTCCGGCCTGCTGCTCGTGCACGACCTGCATCCCTATGACGTCGACGAGCGGGTGCAGCGAGCGCTCGACAACGTGCGGCCCTACCTCGGCTCGCACGGTGGCGACGTCGAGCTGATCGGCATCGACGACGACGGCGTGCTCACGCTGCAGTTGCTCGGCAGCTGCGACGGCTGCCCGTCCTCCGCGGTCACCCTCGAACTCGCGGTCGAGGGGGCTGTGCGCACGGCCGCGCCGGAACTCACGCGCATCGAGGTCCGCACGAGCACCCCTGCCCCGACGACAGCGAAAGCCGGCGGAGTCATCTCACTGGACTCGCTTCGCACCCGCATCGACCGTCCCGCCGAACCGGCCGGTGCCGGGACGTGGGTGGCGGTGCCCGATATGTTGACGGTCGCCGAAGGGATGCTGGCCGGGTTCGTCGTGGACGAGCTACGAGTAGCCGCCTGCCGGATCGGTTCGGACGTCTTCTGCTTCCGTGACCATTGCGCACATTGCGGTGAAGACCTCGCCGGTGGCGTCGTAGAACGTCGCCTCGGCGATTCGGCGGCGGTCCTGCGCTGTCCACACTGCCGCGCCCACTTCGACGTGCGCCGCGCCGGTGCCGGGCTCGACGACCCTGCCGAACACCTGGAGCCGCTGCCGGTGCTCGTCCGCGACGGCACGACCTGCGTTGCTGTCCCGGCCGCTGTCACATGAGTGAAGACCCGCTATTCGTGCTGCGCCGGATCGCGTCCCGTCCACCGCCACCGCCGGCCGGCGAGCTGTGCGAGATGTGCACCAAACCCATCGCTGACGAGCATCAGCACGTCGTGGACATTGCCAACCGCTCGCTCATGTGCGCGTGCCGGCCCTGCTACCTGCTGTTCACTGCGCAGGACGCGCAGTTGCGGTACCGCGCGGTCCCCGACCGCTACCTCGTATTCCCGGACTTCGAACTCGGCCTCGGGCAGTGGGACCAGTTCGAGATCCCGGTCGGGCTCGCGTTCTTCTTCACCAACTCGACGCAGGACCGCACGGTCGCGTTCTACCCCGGTCCGGCCGGTGCGACCGAGTCGGAGTTGCCGCTGGAGGCGTGGCAGTCCGTCACCGGCGAGCACCCCGAGCTGGCCACACTTATGCCCGACGTCGAGGCGTTGCTCCTGCGCACGCCCGAACGCGGCAGCGGCGACGTGAGCTGCTATCTCGTCCCGATCGACGCATGCTACGAATTGGTCGGCCAGCTGCGTTCGGTGTGGCGCGGTTTCGACGGCGGCGGCGAGGCCCGGGCGCTGCTCGGGGCGTTCTTCGCCCGCCTCGATCAGCGCAGCAAGCCCGTCCGCGCCCCGGAGGAGGCAGCGTCATGAGCGAGTTGACCTTCACCGTCGCCGACGTCTTCGCCGAGCGGTACGCCGCCGTGCCGCAGCTGACCGCTCGCCTGCGGGTCGAAGAATCCACCGGCGCCGTCATCCACGCCATCGCCCTGCGCGCGCAGGTGCGCATCGAACCGCAGCGCCGCGCGTACACCCCCGACGAGGAACGGGAGGTCAGCGACCTGTTCGGCCCGCGCGAACGCTGGTACGACACGCTCAAACCGTTCATGTGGATGCAGACCAGTGCGATGGTGCAGGGCTTCACCGGGGTCACCGAGACCGACCTGACGCTACCGTGCACCTACGACTTCGAGGTCGCGGCCTCGAAGTACCTGCACGCCCTGCGCGCTGGCAGCCTGAGCGTCAGCTTCATGTTCTCGGGCACCGTGTTCGTCCGCGGCGAGCGCGGCTTCGGCGTCGAGCAGGTGCCCTGGGATCGCGAAGCCCGCTACGACCTGCCCGTCGCGGTGTGGCGCGAACTCGTCGATCACCACTACCCCGGCACGGGCTGGATCCGAATCGGGCACGAACTCATCGGCCGTCTCGCGGCGCACAAGGCCGATCACGGCTTCACCACGTGGGACGAGACGCTGCTCGATCTGCTACCCGCACCCGATCGGGCTTCGTCATGAGCGACGCTGGGGCGCAACCCGCACTCGAGCACGCCCGGGCCGTCGCGGACGCTGTGCTGTACGAGGGCTACCTGCTCTATCCCTACCGCGCGACGTCGAGCAAGAACCAGTCGCGCTGGCAGTTCGGCGTGCTCGGGCCGCCGGGTGCGGCCGAGGGCGGCTACGGCGAGGACGCCGCGATGTCCGCCCAGCTGCTGCTGCGTACCGATGGTCCCGACACCACCGTCGCGATCCGGCCGCGGTTCTTGCAGCTGCAGGCCCGCGTACCGCAACAGCGCACCGAGAACGGCAACTTCATCGACGTGGACGAGCTGAGCGTGGGCACACAAAGCTGGTTGCGCTTCGACGAAGCCGTGGAACAGGAACCGGCGCCGACCAGCTGGCGTGTGGAGCAGCTGCTCGACGGCGAGCAGCACGTCTTGGACGTGCCGGGCGGCGAGCACATCGAGGACGTCGGCGACGGGGCACGGCTGGTCCGCAGCCGGCGCCCCCTGCAGGCCCTCGTACGGGCAGCGGCCGTACCGGCTGGGGACGGGCTCATCCGGCTGTCGGTGAGCGTCGAGAACACCGCGGCCGGCGTCGCGGGCGACCCGGCGAGCGCGGTGGCACACTCACTGATCGGCGCGCACGTGCTCGTGTCGGTGACCGGCGGTGAGTTCGTGTCGATGACCGATCCGGCGCCCGACACGACGGCCGCGGCCGCCGCCTGCTCGCAGCACCGCTGCTGGCCGGTGCTCGCCGGACCGGACGGCGACCGCTCGCTCATGCTGGTTTCGCCGATCATCCTCTACGACCATCCCGAGATCGCAGAGCAGAGCGCGGGTTCGCTTTTCGACTCCACCGAGATCGACGAGATCCTGACTCTGCGGGTGATGACGATGACCGACGAGGAGAAGGCCACCGCACGCGCCACCGACGCCAAGGCTGCCGAGATCATCGACCGCTGCGACGCGATGTCGCCTGACGCGATGCAGGCACTGCACGGCGTCCTGCGGAACCCGCACGCCGGTGAGGTCGCCCCCGACGATCCCTTCCTGCCCGGTCCGCCCGACGCGTTCGGCAACGACCTCACGAGCACGCTGGGTTTCGGCGACGACGTCCCGTGGTGGGATCCGGCTGTGGACGGCAGCGTCGACCCGTCCACCGATTCGGTAGTAATCAACGGCGTACGGGTGGCCGCCGGCAGCATCGTGCGTCTCAACCCGTGGCGACGTTCCGACGCCCAGGACATCTTCTTCGCCGGGCAGACGGGGCGCGTCACCGCCATCCACACCGACGTCGACGGCCAGACGCACGTGGCCGTCGTGCTCGTCGACGACCCGGCCGCCGATATGCACGAGTGGTACGGACGTTTCCTGCACTTCGCCCCGGACGAGATCGAACCGGTGTCGGCGAGCCCGCCGACGTCCGAACCGCAAGGCCGAGAGGAAACCCGATCATGGAATCAGTAGGAAAGGCCGCCACCGCGGTGATGGCGGTGGTTGTCACCGGAGCGCTCGTGATGGGCGTTCGATCGATCCCGGACATCAAGCGTTACCTCAAGATGCGAAGCATGTAAGGAGCCAGAAATGACCGAGACACCAGGTGACCACCTCGACGAGGAGCCGCAGGACGAGCGCGGCGCATCGGGCTCCCGCGACACCGGCTCGGACGAGCCCAATGCCGGTCCGTCGGGCCGTCCAGCGGGGAAGTCGGACGAGGAATCGGACACCAGCATCGCGCCTCAGCCGTCCGACCCCGACGCGCCGCACCTGCAGTCGCCGTAACCGCAGCAGCACCGAGCACCGGAAAGAGCCAGCCATGACGAACCCACCACAAGACGCCGACCCGGCCATCCCGCCGTACGAGGGACGCAAGGAAACTGCGGACTCCGACGACGAGACCTACAAGCAGGGCGTGCGCACGGGGGGAGCTAGCGCGCCGACGACCGATCCGGACATGAAGCGTCCGAATCCGGACGACACCCCGGGGGGCGCCACCGCCAGCCCGGCCAGCGAATCGCCGGCCGCGGACAACCCCGACGGCGAGAGTGAAGAGGCCACCACCAGCCGCGCTTCGCACGAGCCGGGCACCCCGCGCGGTGAGGACCTGTCGTCGTAGTGGTGGACGTGCCTGGCAGCAACATACTGGTCGCGGGGATCGGGAACATCTTCTTCAGCGACGACGGGTTCGGTTGCGCGGTCGCGGCACGACTGCAGTCCGTGCCGCTGCCGGACGGCGTGCGCGTCGTCGACTACGGCATCCGCGGCGTCCATCTGCGCTACGACCTGCTCGACGGCGTCGATGCCCTGGTCCTCGTCGACGCCGTGCCGCCCTCGATCGGCACCGGCGATGCTGCGCCGGGCACGGTCGTCAGCATGCAGATCGGGGCAGACGACGTCGGCGGGGGGTCCGTCGACGCGCACGGCATGTCGGCCACAGCCGTGCTCGCCGGACTCGGCTCGTTGGGCGCCGCACTCCCGTCGACCTACCTGGTCGGCTGCGTGCCGGCAGAGATCGGGGACGGCATGGGCCTGAGCACGCCGGTCGAGCAGGCCGTGGGTCCCGCGGCCGAAGCGGTGCTCGATCTCGTCGGCGAGCTCGTCGGCGCGTCGACCCCGTCCACGGCGGTGCGCTGAAATGTGCCTGGGGATCCCCGGCCGAGTCGTCTCGCGCGTCGAGGGCTACGGCGACATGCTGGTGATGGTCGACGTCCTCGGCCAGGCACGGCAGATCAACATCGGCATGCTCGACGACGACGTCCAGGCCGCGCTGGCGCCCGGCGATTGCGTGCTGATCCACATGGGCTTCGTTGTCGAGGTCGTCGATGAAGCCGGGGCAGAGCGCGCGATGACCGGGTTGGAGATGATGGGCCGCTCACGCGACGAGGCAGCCGCCATGGATTCGCAGCGTTGAGCACGTCCGGCGCCGACATGTTCGCGCGCTACGCCTACCCGCCCAACGCGTTGGGGTACTGCGGCCCGGCCGATGCGTCGGTACTGGTTCGCCCTGGCGCAGCGGTCGACGGCGCTGTCGCCGGCCACGCCCGGCAGTTCGAGGGCGCGTGGGCCTACCTGCAACTGATCTCGGCCGCCGCCAACATCGACGATCCGCTCGACGAGCGCGTCGTGGAGGCCTACTGGCTGGGTAACGAGTTGCTCGACCTGCTCGACGCGGACCGCCTGGCCGAACTGCTGCGCGATCGGCTGCCCGAGCAGCCCGGCGCCACCTGGGTGCCGGGTCACGCGCATCACGGTTATCACGTGTTCGCGGTCTATCCCTGGGTAGGCCTGCTCGCGCGCACCGGGCGCACCACCCCGGCCCTCGGGATCCTGGACAGCTGCCGGATCAGGTGGGGCGAGGTCCTCGCCGTGGACGCTGACCGCGTACACGTGCGGGTGCAGCCGCTCACGCTGGACGACGGACGTCTGGCGCTCGGCGCGCCCGTCGACCAGTCGGCCGCCCTGTCGCACGAGGGGGTGTCACTGCTGGGGACGGGCACCTCCCCCGAGCCGGGCGGCACCGTCGCGATGCACTGGGACTGGGTCTGCGACGTGCTGCGCCCAGATCAGGCCGAGCAGCTGCGCGCGCGGACCCAGGAACAGCTGCAGCAAACCAACGCGGCGCTGCAGACACTCGCGCCACTGCGCTGAGTGCGCTGAGCACCCTGTATTCGGTGATGGCCGCAATGACCACCCGCGGAAGCGATCAGCGCCGGCGCCCTGGTGGTCACGCTGGACACCACGCTGCTGGGATGGCGACCTCGGGACCTCAACCTGGGCAGCCTGCCGTTCAGCCAGGGCATCGGCATCGCCCAGTATACCTCCGATCCCCGCTTCCTCGAGCTGGTGCAGGAGAACGTGGCCCGCGGCGTCTCCAAGCCTGAGCGGCGACCCACCATGGCGGCGATCAAGACGCTGCTCAGCATCTCGCGTCGGCACCCAGGCGCGTTGATCGACAATCTGCGCTCACCGATCCCGCGAGCGGCAGTCGAGACGTTCCTCGGCGCTACGGGGCATCCGCGACGCGATCGGCGCCGCGCCGACGGTGATCCTCGAGCTCGATCTCACGATGGCTCTGTGCGGGGTGAGCTCGATTGCCGAAATAGGACCCGATTTCCTGCGCACGCGGTCACGGGCGTGACGAAGCGTGAATCATCGACGAGGTCGCCTCGAACCGACAAACGCCCCGCTCTGCCGAAGTCAGGCGTTGGCGACCACGCCCAGCTCGGCGGCGGAGGCGAGGAGCTCGTTGTGCGGCAGGACGCGCACCGTGTAGCCGAATGCGCCGGTCCGCTCGAGCGGCACCTCGCCCTCGTAGCGGGTGTTGCCGTCGGTCTGCTCGACCACGCGCAACGGGATCGTCGAGAGGTCGGTGAGGCGGTCCTCGGCATCAACAGCGCCGTAGACCGCCTCGACCATCACGTCGTCCACGGACAGGCCGCCGAGCGCGACCTCGGCGCGCAGGGTCAGCGACTCGCCGAGCTGGGCATCACCCGAACCGGACAGCTGCGACTCGACGTGCAGCACCGACACGGCCGGCCAGCTGGTGATGACGTTCGCCCGCCAGGACGCCAACGATCTCGCAGCGGCGAAGTCGTCGGCCTGCATCCGGACGGACGACGCGGCGGCCGGCGCATACAGCCGCCGCACGTACTCGCTCACCATCCGGCTCGCGAGCACCTTGGGCCCGAGCGACTTGAGGGTGTGCCGCACCATCTGCACCCACCGCACCGGCACCGTGCCGGTCCGGTCGTAGAACCGCGGCGCGACACTGTTCTGGATGAGGTCGTAGAGCGCATGCGCTTCGAGGTCGTCACGCCGGTCCGGGTCGGCCAGGCCGTCGGCCGACGGGATGGCCCAGCCGTTCTCGCCGTCGAACCATTCCTCCCACCACCCGTCCAGGACCGAGAGGTTGAGCGCGCCGTTTAGTGCGGCCTTCATACCCGACGTGCCGCACGCCTCGAGCGGGCGCAGCGGGTTGTTCAGCCAAACATCGACCCCCCAGTACAGGTAGCGGGCCATGCCGATGTCGTAGTCGGGCAGGAACGTGATGCGGTGCCGCACGGCTGGATCGTCGGCGAAGCGCACCATCTGCGCGATCAACTGCTTGCCGCCGTCGTCTGCCGGATGGCTCTTGCCGGCGATCACGATCTGCACCGGTCGCTGCGGGTCGAGCAGCAGCGCGCGCAGGCGCTCGGGGTCGCGCAGCATCAGCGTCAACCGCTTGTAGGAAGGAACCCGTCGCGCGAACCCGATGGTCAGCACGTCCGGGTCGAAGACGGTGGCCGTCCACCCCAGCTCGCTCTCGCTCATCCCGCGTTGCAGGTTCGACGCGTGGAGGCGACGGCGGATCTCGGTGACGAGGCGCGCGCGCAGCGTGTTGCGGACCTTCCACAGCTCGAGGTCGCCGACCTTGTCGATCGCGTCCCAGCCGCCGCCGGCGTCGAGGACGGACGCGCCGACCTCGCGCTCGGCGATCTCGAGGATGTCGCGTGACATCCATGTCGGCGCGTGCACACCGTTGGTGACGGACGCGATCGGCACGTCCGCCCGATCGAAGCCCGGCCAGAGCTCGGCGAACATGCCGCGGCTGACCTCGCCGTGCAGCAGCGAGACCCCGTTGGCACGCTGGCCCAGGCGCAGGCCCATGTGCGCCATGTTGAAGATGGCCGGATCCTCTTCTGCCCCTAGTTCGAGAATGCGTTCGGACGGCAGCGCGCCGGTGGCCGCCAGACCCGTCAGGTGCGCGCTGACGAGGTCGCGCGGGAAGCGGTCGATGCCGGCAGGCACCGGCGTGTGCGTCGTGAACACCGTGCCCGCGCGCACTGCCTGCAACGCCGCATCGAAGCCGAGGCGGTTCCCCTCGACCAATTCGCGGATGCGTTCGACGCCGAGGAAGCCGGCATGGCCCTCGTTGGTGTGGAACACCTCGGGCGCCGGGGCGCCGGTGGCGGCGCAGTACGCGCGAATCGCTCGCACCCCGCCCACCCCGAGCAGCAGTTCCTGCTCCAGCCGGTGCTCTGCGCCGCCGCCGTAGAGCCGGTCGGTCACCTGCCGTGCGTCCGCGTCGTTCTCCTCGATGTTGCTGTCGAGCAGAAGGAGCGGCACCCGTCCGATCTGCGCCACCCAGACCTGTGCGTGCAAGGTGCGCGATTCGGGCAGCGCGATGGCGATACGAGTAGGGGTCCCGTCTGCGTCCTGCAGGGCGATGATCGGGAGACCTTGCGGATCCAGGGACGGGTACTGCTCCAGCTGCCACCCGTCCCGAGACAGAGATTGGCGAAAGTAGCCCGCGCCGTACAGCAGGCCGACCCCGATGATCGGCACGCCGAGGTCGCTGGCCGCCTTGAGGTGATCGCCGGCCAGGATGCCGAGGCCTCCGGAGTACTGCGGCAGCACCTCGGCGATCCCGAACTCGGGCGAGAAGTAGGCGACGGAGGAAGGAAGGGAGCTTGCGACCTGACCATCAGGCCCGGCAGAGGAGCTTGCAACCTGACCATCAGGCACAGTTTGCTGGCGCAGTTGTTGTTGTTTCTGGTACCAGCGCGGCTGCTCGAGATAGTCGGTGAGGTCGTCGCTGACGTCCTCGAGACGTCTCAGAAACCTGCGGTCGCGGGCGAGATGTGCGAAGCGTTCGGCCGTGACCTCGCCGAGCATCCGGCCCGGGTCCTGGCCGCAGGACAACCACAGCTCGGGGTCGACGGACTGGAACAGGTCGAGGGACTCCGCATGCCAGGACCAACGCAGATTGGCCACGAGCGAACCGAGCCTGGCCAGTTCCGGCGGATAGGCAGCGCGGACGGTGAGGCGACGGAGAGCTTTCACGATCTCGGACGCTAGCAGTCCACTTTTCTTCGGTAGCGTGTTTCGAGTGGTAGGACGCTTCGGACTAACCGATATCAGGCCCGTGGTGGGTTCCACCGTCTCGGGCGAGTTCCCCGCCCGCGCCGCCCTCGGCGAGCCGTTGCCGATCTCGGGGGTCGTGTTCCGGGAGGGGCACGACGCCGTCGGCGCCAGCGTCGTCGTCCGCGATGCCGCCGGCCGAAAGATCGCCGCGATCCGCATGGAACCGGGCGCGCCGGGCACCGACCGGTGGCACGCCGACGTCGTGATCGACGAGCCCGGCGCGTTCTCGTTCGCGATCGAGGCCTGGAGCGATCCGTTCGCGACGTGGCATCACGCGGTCACCGTCAAGATCGAAGCCGGCCAAGGCAGCGTCGATCTGGCGAACGACTTCGAGGCCGGCGCTCGGCTGTTCGACCAGCTCGCCAAGCTGCTGCCGAAGCCCGAACGACCCCGCGCGGTCGCTGCCGCCCTCGCGCTGCGCGACACCTCGCTGGACGTCGAGCACCGCGTCGGCCCGGGCCTGGACGAGTACCTTCAGGGCCTGGTTCACATCTACCCGGTGCGCGAGTACGTCACCTCGTCCCCGCACTACCCGCTGTGGATCGATCGGGCCCGCGCCCTGTTCGGCTCCTGGTACGAGTTCTTCCCGCGCTCGATCGGCGCGGAGCTGGCCGGAGACCCCGTGGCGCCAGCCCGGCCCGCGCGGCACGGGACGCTCAAGGACTCGACCGAGCACCTCGACTACGTTGCGTCGCTCGGCTTCGACGTCGTCTACCTGCCTCCGATTCACCCCATCGGAGAGATCAACCGCAAGGGCCCGAACAACACGCTCGTCGCTGCGAGTTGGGACGTCGGCTCGCCCTGGGCGATCGGGTCGAAGGACGGCGGCCACGACGCCCTGCACCCCGACCTCGGTACCATGGCCGACTTCACCACCTTCGTGCGGCGCGCTCGCGAACTGGACATGGAGGTCGCGATCGACCTCGCGCTGCAGTGCGCGCCCGACCACCCGTGGGTCACCGAGCACCCCGAGTGGTTCACCACAAAACCCGACGGCACGATCGCCTATGCCGAGAACCCGCCCAAGAAGTACCAGGACATCTATCCCCTCAACTTCGACAACGACCCGAAGGGCCTGTACGCGGAGTGCCTGCGGGTCGTGCGGCATTGGATCGACGCCGACGTGCGGATCTTCCGCGTCGACAACCCGCACACCAAGCCGATCAACTTCTGGCAGTGGCTGATCGCCGAGGTGCGCGCGAGCGATCCCGACGTCCTTTTCCTGGCCGAGGCGTTCACCCGTCCGGCGATAATGCACGAGCTGGGCAAGATCGGCTTCCACCAGAGCTACACGTACTACACGTGGCGGACCGCGAAGGAGGAACTCGAGGACTACGTCACCGAACTCAGCGAGGCCGCGCACTACATGCGGCCGAATTTCTTCGTCAACACCCCGGACATCCTGCACGGCTACCTCCAGACGGGCGGCCCGGCCGCGTTCGCGATCCGCGCCGTGCTCGCCGCGACCCTGTCGCCGACCTGGGGGGTGTACTCCGGCTACGAGCTGTACGAGCATCTGCCGGCCAGACCGGGTAGCGAGGAGTACCTGGATTCGGAGAAATACCAGCTGCGCCCCCGCGACTTCGCCGCCGCGATCGCGGACGGCCGGTCGCTCGCGCCGTTCATCCGGACGCTCAACCGCATCCGTCACGACCATCCGGCCCTGCAGCAGCTGCGCAACGTCACGTTTCACGACGTCAACAACCCCGATATCACCGTCTACAGCAAGCGCGACCACGCCACCGGCGACACGATCATCGTCGCGTGCACCGTGAACCCGCACGAATGGCGCGAGGGTACCGTCACGCTTGACCTCGCGGCCCTCGGCATGGACTGGGACACGGGCTTCACCGTCCGCGACCTGCTCGACGGCCAGGAGTACCACTGGGGCGAGCGCAACTACGTCCGGCTCGACCCGTACGCGCGTTCCGCCCACGTCTTCGAGATCGTGCGCAACACCTGATCCCTTCGTCCGCAACGCCACGCGTGCCAGTGACCGACGACGCGGCCGGGCCGTGAACGCGCGCCGTCGGGTAGGCCAGTACGAGCGACGCACGCCGAAGCGCGCTGACGCCAACTGCTAGGAAGGACTGATGACCGCGATCGACGAACGGCCGTTGCCCGAACCGTCCGACACGACCGAACGCAGGGAACCTGACTGGTTCAAGCATGCTGTGTTCTACGAGGTCCTCGTCCGCGGCTTCGCCGACTCCAACGGCGACGGCACCGGCGATCTGCGGGGCCTGACCGACAAGCTCGACTACCTGCAATGGCTGGGCGTGGACTGCCTTTGGCTCCCGCCGTTCTTCACCTCACCGCTGCGCGACGGCGGCTACGACGTCAGCGACTACACCGGCGTGCTGCCCGAGTTCGGGACGATCGAGGACTTCAAGCGCTTCCTGGATGCCGCCCACGAACGCGGCATCCGCGTGATCATCGACTTCGTCATGAACCACACGTCCGATCAGCACCCGTGGTTCCAGGCCAGCCGCAACGACCCGCACGGCCCGTTCGGCGACTTTTACATCTGGGGCGACGACGACACCCGCTACCCGGAAGCGCGGATCATCTTCGTCGACACCGAGCCGTCGAACTGGACCTTCGACCCGGTGCGCAAGCAGTATTTCTGGCATCGGTTCTTCAGCCACCAGCCGGACCTGAACTTCGACTCGCGGGCAGTTCAGGAGGCGATTCTGGACGCGCTGCGGTTCTGGCTCGATCTCGGCATCGACGGCTTCCGTCTGGACGCCGTGCCCTACCTCTACGTCCGCGACGGCACCAACGGCGAGAACCTGCCCGAGACGCACCATTTCCTCAAACGGGTGCGCAAAGAGGTCGACCGCGACTACCCCGACCGCGTCCTGCTGTGCGAGGCGAACCAGTGGCCCGCCGACGTCGTCGAGTACTTCGGCGACCCGGCGGTAGGCGGCGACGAGTGCCACATGGCGTTTCACTTCCCCGTCATGCCGCGCATCTTCATGGCCGTGCGCCGCGAGAGCCGCTACCCGGTGTCCGAGATCATGGCCCAGACGCCCGAGATCCCGGCCAACTGCCAGTGGGGCATCTTCTTGCGCAACCACGACGAGCTAACCCTCGAGATGGTCACCGACGACGAACGTGACTACATGTGGAACGAGTACGCCAAGGACCCGCGGATGAAGGCCAACATCGGCATCCGGCGCCGCCTCGCACCCCTGCTCGAGAACGACATCAACCAGATCGAGCTGTTCACCGCGCTGTTGCTCGCCCTACCCGGTTCGCCCGTGCTGTATTACGGGGACGAGATCGGCATGGGCGACAATATCTGGCTCGGTGACCGCGACGGTGTGCGCACGCCGATGCAGTGGACGCCCGACCGCAACGCCGGCTTCTCGACCTGCGAGCCGAGCCGGCTCTACCTGCCGACGAATCAGGACTCGATCTACGGCTACCAGGTCACCAACGTCGAGTCGCAGACCCGCAACACGTCCTCGTTGCTGCACTGGACACGGCGCATGATCCAGGTGCGCAAGGCCAATCCCGCGTTCGGCCGCGGGAGCTTCATCGACCTCGGCGGCAGCAACCCGTCCGTGCTCGGCTTCGTGCGCGAGTTCGGCGACGACATCGTGCTGTGCGTCAACAACCTCTCGCGCTTCGCGCAGGCGGCCGAGCTGGATCTGCGCCGGTGGGAGGGCGCGGCGCCGATCGAGCTGATGGGCGGGGCGCAGTTCCCACAGATCGGCCAGCTGCCCTACCTGCTGACGCTCGCCGGGCACGGCTTCTACTGGCTGCGGATCCCCAAGGTGCCGCAGCCGTCCGGCGAGCCCGCCGCGCTCGAGCCCGACTCTGAGGAAGGTGGCGGAATATGACCTCCACCGATTCCGTCCGGCAACTGATCTCGGCCTGGCTGCCGACCCAGCGTTGGTTCGCCGGGAAGGGTCGCGAATTCGACGTCACCGTCCACAGGCTGGCCGAGCTGCTCTCCTCGCCGCAGGTCACGCTGTGGACGGCCCGCGCCGATTACGGTCACGGCGAGGTCGAGACGTACCAGCTGCCGCTGGTGGCGCGGTCCGAACCGGTCGGCACGCTGGACCACGTGCTGCTGGGCACGGTGGACACCGACACCGGCCCACGCTGGATCTATGACGCGTTGCACGACAAGGACGTCACGCATGCGTGGCTCAAGGGCATCCGCGACGAGGACGCCGACGGTCTCGTCCGGTTCACCCGCTACACCAACGCCGAGTCCATCCCGGTCGACGCGCCGAGCCTGGTGATGTCCGGCGAGCAATCCAACACCTCGTTGATCTTCGGCGACGTCGCGATCATGAAGGTGTTCCGGCGCCTTCAGCCCGGCGTCAACCCCGACATCGAGGTGCAGGGCGAACTCAGCCGGCTGGCGGCCGCGAACGTCGCTCAGCTGTTCGGCTCCATCGAGGCCGACGTCGAGGGCGAGGCGAC
The DNA here is from genome assembly GCA_051000605.1 of Jatrophihabitans sp. GTDB lineage: Bacteria > Actinomycetota > Actinomycetes > Mycobacteriales > Jatrophihabitantaceae > Jatrophihabitans. The sequence goes on along the minus strand of JBPCOE010000020.1, from coordinate 12,199 downwards.
GTCGCTGGCGATGGTGCAGGAGTACCTGAGCACCGCCACCGACGGCTGGGTGCTCGCCACCACCAGCGTGCGCGACCTGATGGCCGAAGCGGACCTGCACGCCGACGAGGCCGGCGGCGATTTCGCGGGTGAAGCCGAACGCCTGGGCGCCGCCGTCGCCCACGTCCACGCCGATCTCGCACGGGCCTTCGGCACCCGCGAGGCGACCGCGGACGAGATGAAGGCCCGCGCCCGCGCGATGCACGAGCGCCTGGAGCACGCGCTCGCGGTGGTGCCCCAACTCGAGGGGGTCGCCGACGGCCTCAACGCGACCTTCGCCGCCGTCGCCGAACTGTCCGGCACCGTCACCACGCAACGCATCCACGGCGATCTGCACCTCGGGCAGGCCCTGCGCACCGTCACCCGATGGGTGCTCATCGACTTCGAGGGTGAGCCGATGGCGGCGATCGGGTCGCGCCGCGAGTTCGACCTCTCGCTGCGCGATGTGGCCGGCATGTTGCGCTCGTTCGAGTACGCCGGGCACCATCGGGTCGTCGACGCCGGCAACGCGCCGCAACTCGCCTATCGGGCCGCGGAATGGTCCGAGCGCAACCGAGCCGCGTTCTGTGACGGGTACGCCGAGGCGGCGGGCACCGACCCGCGCGAGCACGCCGTCCTGCTGCGCGCGCTCGAAGCGGAGAAAGCCGTCTACGAAGCGGTCTACGAGACCCGTAACCGGCCCACCTGGTTGCCGATACCGCTGGCGTCGCTCACGCGCCTCGCCACTTCTGGAGACTCGACATGACTGCACCCACCGTCGCTCCCGACGAACTCACCCGCCTCATCGGCGGTAACCACCACGATCCGCATGCGCTGCTGGGCGCGCACCCGGTGCCGGACGGCAAGCGCACGGTGATCCGCACGCTGCGCCCGGACGCGTCGTCGGCTGCCGTGCTGCTAGGCGCGGCGACAGTGCCGATGACCCAGATACACGACGGCGGCGTCTTCGAAGCCACGATCGACGGTGCGCCCGCCGACTACCGGATCGCTGTTACTTACGGTCACGACACGTACACCGTCGACGACCCGTACCGCTGGCTGCCCACCCTCGGCGAGGTCGACCTGCACCTGATCGGCGAGGGCAGGCACGAGAACCTCTGGGAGGTCCTGGGCGCGCACGTGCGCACCTACGACACACCTGGTGGGCCAGTCACCGGCACGTCCTTCGCCGTGTGGGCGCCGAATGCGCTGGGCGTCCGCGTGGTCGGCGAGTTCAACTACTGGATCGGCACCGCCTCCCCCATGCGTGCGATGGGGGCCTCCGGGGTCTGGGAGCTCTTCGTCCCCGGCGTGACCGACGGCGCTCCCTACAAGTTCCAGATCCTCGGCGGGGACGGGCAGTGGCGGCACAAGGCCGACCCGATGGCCTTCGCCACCGAGGTCCCGCCCGCCACGGCGTCCGTCGTGCACACCACGAACTACGACTGGGCCGACGCCGAATGGCTGGAGAAGCGCCGCACGACCGAGTGGCACAAGGCGCCGATGTCGATCTACGAGGTGCATCTCGGCTCGTGGCGTTTCGGGTTGTCCTACCGCGAACTCGCCGAACAGCTCGTCGACTACGTCGCCGGCAGCGGTTTCACGCATGTCGAGTTCCTCCCGGTCGCCGAGCATCCGTTCGGCGGGTCCTGGGGTTACCAGGTGTCGTCCTACTACGCGCCGTCCGCGCGCTTCGGCTCTCCCGACGAGTTCCGTTACCTCGTCGACCGGCTGCACAACGCCGGCATCGGCGTGCTCGTCGACTGGGTGCCGGCGCACTTCCCCAAGGACGAATTCGCGCTCGGCCGCTTCGACGGAACGCCCCTCTACGAGCACGGCGACCCACGCCGCGGCGAGCAGCTGGACTGGGGCACGTACGTCTTCGACTTCGGCCGCCGCGAGGTCCGCAACTTCCTCGTCGCCAACGCGCTGTACTGGCTCGAGCAGTTTCACGTCGACGGTCTGCGGGTCGACGCCGTCGCCTCGATGCTCTATCTGGACTACTCGCGCGCCGAGGGCGAATGGGCGCCGAACATCCACGGCGGACGCGAGAACCTCGAGGCGGTGGCTTTCCTGCAGGAGATGAACGCGACGGTCTACAAGCGCGTCCCCGGCGCGGTCACGATCGCGGAGGAGTCCACGTCCTGGCCGGGCGTCACCCGACCTACACATCTCGGCGGCCTCGGCTTCGGCTTCAAGTGGGACATGGGCTGGATGCACGACACGTTGAGCTACCTAGCCCACGACCCGATCCACCGGCAGTACCACCACAACGAGCTGACGTTCTCGATGATGTACGCCTACTCGGAGAACTTCGTGCTGCCGCTCTCGCACGACGAGGTCGTGCACGGCAAGGGAACGCTGCTGAACAAGATCTCCGGCGACCGGTGGCAGCAGATGGCGACGCTGCGCGCGATGTACGCCTACATGTGGGCGCACCCGGGCAAGCAACTGTTGTTCATGGGTCAGGAGTTCGCCCAGAGTCGCGAGTGGTCCGAGGGCCGTTCGCTGGACTGGGAACTGCTCGAGGACCCGGGCCATCGCGGCGTCGGGCGGCTGATCACCGATCTCAACCGCACGTATCGTGACGTTCCGGCGCTGTGGTCGCGCGACACCACCGAGGACGGCTTTCACTGGATCGACGCCAACGACGCCGCCGGCAACGTCTACTCGTTCCTGCGCTTCGGCGACAGTGGGGGTTCCCCCGAAGGTGAGGACGTAGCCGGCCGGGGGGGTTCGGTGTTGGCGTGCGTCTCGAACTTCTCCTCGACGCCGCACGAGGGCTACCGGCTGGGCCTGCCGTTCACCGGCCGCTGGGACGAGATCGTCAACACCGACGCGGAGGTCTACTTCGGTTCGGGCGTCGGGAACTTCGGCGGGGTCGAGGCGGGCGACGAGATGCGGCACGGCCAGCCGGCATCCGCACGCGTGCGGGTACCCCCGCTCGGCACGCTGTGGCTGCGTTACGCCGGCGGGTAGCGTTCGAGCGGTGAGCGACTACTTCGTCCACGCCGACGGTCGTTGCGAGTCGTCGACCGTCGGCATAGGCACCCGGGTCTGGGCGTTCGCACACATCTTGCCGGGTGCGCAGATCGGGGCCGACTGCAACATCTGCGATCACGTATTCGTTGAAAACGACGTGGTCGTCGGCGACCGTGTGACCGTGAAGTGTGGCGTGCAGCTTTGGGACGGTCTGCGGGTCGGATCGGATGTGTTCATCGGGCCGAACGCCACGTTCAGCAACGATCCGTTCCCGCGCAGCCGTCACCGGCCGGATCGCTTCGCCCGCACGATGGTCCAGGATGGCGCCTCGATTGGGGCCAACGCGACGATCCTGCCGGGCGTCACGATCGGCCGATCGGCCATGGTGGGCGCGGGCGCAGTGGTCACTCGCGACGTACCTGCGAACGCTGTGGTAGTCGGCAACCCGGCCCACATCGTGCGTTATCAGGAATCAGCCACGCGCGGCCCGAGCGCGGCTCCGCCGGCCCCCGAGGTCGCCCGTCAGGTCACGCCCTACCGCAGCCGAGTCCGCGGTGTCGTGCTGAGCCGGATGACGAGGGCGGACGACATGCGCGGGTCCTTGGTCGCCGTCAGCTTCGCCGAGCAGGTGCCGTTCGTGCCGGCCCGAATCTTCACCGTCTTCGGAGTTCCCAACCGCGAGGTGCGCGGCACGCACGCGCACCGTGTCTGTGCCCAGCTGTTGATCTGCCTTGCCGGCAGCATGGTGTGCGTGGCCGACGACGGCATCGAGCGCGAGCAGTTCAGCCTCGACGACCCGTCGATGGCGCTGTATCTGCCACCGATGACCTGGGGCACGCAGTACCGCTATTCCCCCGACGCGCAGCTGCTGGTGCTGACCTCGCATCCCTACGACGGCGGAGATTACATCAGGGACTACGACGAATTCCTCGCGGCGGTTGCGGCTTCGTCGATGGGCCCGTCGGCGGCGTAGGTGCAGTCGCCGGCGCGATGAAGACCGTCCGTCCGGCAAGGAATCCCAACGGAGCCGTCACCGCGATTGTGCCCGCCGACACGAGCCAGGGTGGCCGGCCCTGCGCCAGTAGCTGCGACACGAGCAGGCCCAGTCCGTAGATCACCAGGTAGCACCCCGCAAACGTCAAGCGTCGACGTAACGTGGTGCGTACTCCGAAGACCACCAGCGCAGTGAGCGCCGTCGCGAAGATCAGGCCGGCCGCAAAGGCCACCGTGTAGGCCACCGCGACCTCGGTTACGTGCTGCAGCGCAGTGAACAGCGCGAACGTCAGCACGGTGTTCGTGCCACCGAGCAAGACGAACCGGCGGACGGCTGCGAACGGCCTGGTCGTGAGCACGTCGGCCTCAGGGAGTGCGCCGCCTTCGGAGCGGCCGCTATTCCAGCGGCCCATGGCCGTCGCCGCGAAGCCATGCCGAGTCCGGCGCGGCAAAGAGCTCGTGCGAGCGGGATACTGCGAAGGGTCGTCCCTTGGAATTCTCGTAAGTACGCCACACGTAGGAGCCGACGACGCCGAGGCCGGTCAGCAGGCTCGATCCGATCAGAAGCGTGACGAGCATGAGGGCCGTGTATCCGGGCACGCTGATCCCGCCGGTGGCCCAGATGACGAACACGGTCGTCGCTGCGACGGCGCTGCCGAGCAGGCCGAGTGCGCCGATGAGTACCAGGACCGTGATCGGCAGGTTCGTGAACGCGAAGATGCTGTCGAGCATGTACTTGACCCGGCGACGCATCGACCAGCCACTGCGCCCGGACGGACGAGCCAATCGCTGGTAGGGCACCTCGACCCGTCGATAGCCCAGCCAGAACAGCTGCGCCACCATGCTGGTGTGCGACTCGTGCATCGCGGTCAGCTGGGCGGCGACCTGCCGGGTGCAGGCGAAGATGTCGACGCCGCCGTTGGGAATGTCCGGCATCACGAAGCGCCGGTAGCCGCGCCAGAACGTCCGCGACATGATCGAGTTGCGCGCTGGGTCGTCCCGGCCGACGCGCGCACCGACGCCGACGTCGTACTCACCCGAGGAGAGCCAGGCGAAGAAATCAAGGGTGAGTTCGGGCGGCTCCTGCAGATCAGCGGCCATGATCGCGATGTAGTCTCCGCGCGCCGATCCGAGCCCGGTACGGATCGCCGCGTACGAGCCGAAGTTGCGCGAATGCGTGATCAGCTGCGCTCGGAGCGGTCCGGTGTCGAGCAGGTCTCGTAGTACGGCGTAAGAGTCGTCCGGTGATCCGTCGATGACGAAGACGGCTTCGAATTCTCCGTCCAGCCTTTCTTGGATCGACGTGAACCGCGACACGAGCGCGGGCAAGGTGTCGCGGTTGCCATAGACGGGCACCACGACCGAGTATCTGACGTCGGCTGTCGCGGTCACGGGTACCGTCACGGCATCGCTCGAAGTGCGTCGCACACGCGTCTGATCTCGTCCTCGCGCAGCTGGGGAAAGCATGGCAGCGTAAGTACCTCACCGGCCGCGGCCTCGGTGACCGGCAGCGGCCCCGAGTGCACCTGGGCCAGCACCGGCTGCCGATGATCAGGAATTGGATAGTGAATGTCGGTGCCGATATCGGCGTTGGCCAGGTGGGCGCGATCGGCCGACCGTGTCGGCGTGCTCAGGACGGCGAGGTGCGCACTGTGCGACTCGTCCAATGCATTGAGGACGAGTCGTCGACTGCCGGCAAGTGCGTCGCGGTAGCGGGCGACTATCGAACGACGCGTCGCATTGTGGGCCGCCGTGGCGGGCAGTCTGCGGCGCAACACGGCCGCCTGCATCTCATCGAGCCGGGAGTTCCGGCCGCCGGGCACCACCGCATGGTATTTCCTGTCCCATCCGTACTGCCTCAGCCGCCGAATCCGCACGGCGAGGTCGGCGTCATCCGTCACCAACGCGCCGCCGTCGCCCAAGGCGGCGAGGTTCTTCGTGGGATAGAACGAGAACGTGCCGACGGTCGCGGACGACCCAGCATGCGAGGACCCTCGCCTGGCCCCGGCTGCCTGCGCGCAGTCCTCGACAACGGGCACGCCCAGCGGCTCACAGACCGCGAGCAGCGATGTGAGGTCGGCGAGCTGGCCGAACAGGTGAGTCACTACAACCGCCGACACCGAGGAGCCGTGCTGGTCTAGGGCCGCAGCGAGCGTGGCTGCGGTCATCAGCAGATCCGTCCGCCCGACATCGACGAACAGCGGCCGAGCTCCGATCTTCAGAATCGCAGAGGTCGCGTACATTCCGCCGTTGGCGACGGTGATGACGGTGTCCAGAGGTTGCACACCGACGGCGAGTAACGCGATCTCCAGCGCGTCGGTTCCATTGCCCACGCCGATACAGTGCGCCACGCCGACGAACTCGGCAAATTCCTGCTCGAATGCCTCGGTCTCCGGCCCGAGAACGTACCAGCCGCTGTCGACGACCCGAGTGACCGCTGCGTGCAGGTCGTCGCGTTCGATGGCGAGGGCACGACCGAGGGCATTCACCGGAATGGGCGTAAGCGGGCCGGACATGGTCAGGAACCGACCCCAACCGCCGCTGTCGCCGGCACGGCATTTTCTTGATCATCGGTGTCGAGGTCATCGAATTCCACGGTTCCTGAAGCACGGCCCAGCGCGATGCAGGACAACGCCGTCGGAAGGCACAACATCAGCGGCAGAAGCGTAAAGACATGATGCTTGACGTCGTCGCCCACTCCCTGGGTGAGTTGGATCGACCAGAACTCCCCGAAAGTTGCCGTCACCATGAACACCACGGCCTTGCCCATGACGCGATGCGAACCGGGAATGAATCCGACGTAGCGGATCCACAAGCCGACGGCGAGGGCAAGAGCGAGCAGGAACCCGAACAGAATCGGTGCGGAGCGCGCCGGCGTGAGCAGGTAGTAGTAGAGGCAGTCTCGACATTCACGCTGCAGGCCGGGGTGGTCCGGCGTGTTCGTATAGTTGCCGAGGTAGGCAGGCCGCCATTGACCCATAGCCCGCAACCCGTCCTCGGTCAATGGGACGAGTCGCAGTGGATGCGTCGCGATGAACTTCAGCACGGTGACCTGCGTGACGTCTTTCGAGAACTTCAGGAGCCGAGGGTCGTCCGCTGCGCCGCTGGCATCTATCACCGAGGTTCCGCTGGCGTAGGCCAAGGCCGGGTCTGCGCCCAACGAGCGCAGATCGCCCGCCGGGTCATGGCCCGCCGGTAGCAGCGTGGTGAACACCATCTCGTAGGCATTGAGCTGCGAATAGACGGTCAGGTTGCCACCGGTGGCAATGTAACCGCCCGTGGCACTCAGGAGCAGCACGCATGCAGCGATGCTGCGGCCGCTCGCGCGTACCCCTGCCCAGCGCGACGTCGTGCGCGGGCGCGCGGCCCGCGGCACAGGCGAGCCGCGGGTCCAGAGCAGCGCCAGCAGGATTGCCGGCAGATATCCGATTGCTTGGGTCTTGGCCGTGATCGTCGCAAAACTGATTCCCACCACGATTGCGAGGCGTGGCCAGGTGATCTTGGGCGCGCGCCAATACCAGAGCAACGCGGGAAGAAGCAGGGCGAATCCACACCAGACCGTCGGCTCGGCGTAGGGACTCACGAAATACACCGCGATGACGCCTTCGGTGTACACCAGCCCGATGCCGACGGTGGTGAGGAGTCGGGTCAGCAGATTGCCCGGGAGCATGGCGAACGTGAGCCCGATGGCCAGGCCGATCAGGCTCGCGTAAATGATGGCCAGCGTGCGCAGATCCAATGCTCCAGGCATGCCGAACAGGCCGTTGAGGCGCTGGCCCAACCAGATGACCGCCTCGTGCGACGACGCGTACTTCGTCTCGTCGCCACGGTAGGTACCACACGTCTCGCCGTACCACGTATGCGTTCGATAGGTGGTGAACACGTGAAGGTACAGCGCGGGATAGTCCGTTCCACGGACAGCCTGCAGGCCACGCTGGCACATGTAGCGGTGTCCGTCGGTCTCGTCGGCGAGGCCGACCGTGCTCGGAACGAGTAACCGGATCAACAGGAACGCGGTCCAGAATGCGCCGAGCCCGATGCCGACGAGATACCGGACGGCTCGAGACGGCTGGCTCACCGCGATCCGGCGGACCCGTGACCACATCCTGGATCGGCGGGTCGAGATCGCCCTGGTCACGTCAACCCTGCGGCGAGCGTGCCCGTGCGCTGCGCTGACTGGATGCGGCACCCGACGTCACGATGCCGTGGCCAGTTCTGCGGTTCGGCCGGCTCGACAATGACGCTCAAGCTCGCGGGTAGCGCGGTACGCCCCAGCAAGTCGAGAGCCTGTCTGGTGCACGGGAGCTGGCCGAGTTTTCGCGAGAGGTCCGGGGACGGGAAAGTGATCTGCGTCCGCGGGAACACATTGATCGGCTCAAGAACCTCCTGGGTGTGCGGGCGATCACAGGGCAGGTACGCGTTGGGGTCGGTGGCGCACAGACGAATTGCCCCGCTCTCGACGCCACCCCAGCTGCCCGCGAGCGCAAAGTTGACGGTGGGGCGGGTCAGCCCGGCGTGATAGAAGGGGCCGGCAATGCACCGGGCGATCCGCACGCCGGCACGCCACTCCGGCGCGGAGGGATAGCGGATATCGAGAGCAAGGTTGTACAAGAAACCGCGTGGATCCTCGCCGACATAGGCCGACAAGCGCCGCGGCTGCTGACACAATTTTCTGTACTGGCCCGACAACATCTCCGGCGTCGGGCGATCATGTTGCGCAGCTACTTGGCCGGTGAGCGCCACGGTCCACACGACCTCACTCGTGTGCCGGCTCGTACACGGCACCGCAGGGGTCAGCTCTGCGGAGGTGAGCTCGACCTCGAAGTAGTCCTGGTCGTTGTGGCAGGTCCCGGGGACGTCAGCCGCGGTGGTGATCCCTGGGAGCAGATGTTTCGAGTCGCGAACCCGGGTGGCACCGAATGGCAATGCCAAGATCACGAGCACCAAGACCACACCACCGACGTTCGCCGCGATTGTCCGAGGCCGGACGCGTGCCAGCAAGGACATGCGCGACACCTCCGCCGACGTCAGCTCGCGCCGACAGACGATCGCGGCGAGTGAACGCAAACCAATATATAGGTACCTTGACGGGCGGGCGCGGTCCGATCAGCCGTAGCGGCGGCCCGTGGGTCAGGCGTAGTCGACTACCTCATCGATTGCGCGGACTCGTCGTCTGCGGAAGGGATCGGGTCATCAGAACAGCGCTCGGGTCAGCCGGCGCCGCGCCGGAGGCACCCGCGGGTCGTCCGGGCCGAGCAGATCGAAGAACTCGAGCAGCCGCTGCCGGACCCGGTCGCGCTCGTCACCCGAGACCACGGACACCGTGCGCAGAAGCCGGTCGAGGGCGCCCGGGACGTCGTTGCCGGCGACCGACAGATCAGCGGCTGCCAACTGCGCGTCGACATCGTCCGGAGCGTCGTCGGCGCGTTGCGTCGATGCCTGGTCGATCGAGTCGAGCCGCTGGATCAGGCGCACCTGGCCGAGCGCCAGTTGGGCGTCGGAATTCGCAGGCTCCTGGTCGAGGATTGCCTGGTAACGCTGCACGGCCAAGTCATACTCGCCGGCGTCGAGCGCCTCTTCGGCGGCGGTGAAACGCGGATCGTCCGGCTCCTCCGCAGGCGGGGCGGGGCTCTCGCTCTCGTCGACGCCGTCTGCGGGCGGCGCGCCGGCACCGGCGCCGGGCAGGCCGGCTTCCGTCGCGGCTTGCAGCACCGCGTTGACGAACTCCGTCACCTGCGCCTCGGGCAGCGCGCCCTGGAAGCCGGGCACCACCTGCCCGGCGATCACGGCGAAGACAGCGGGCACCGCCTGCGCCTGCAGTGCTTGGGCGACGCGCGGGCTGGCTTCGACGTCCACCTTGCCGAGAACGAGCGCGCCCGTGTGCCGGGTGACGATCGTCTCGAGGGTGGTGGCCAGTTCGTCGCTCGACGGCGCCCGCGCGGACATGAGGACAAGCAGCACCGGAACCTGAAACGAGCGGTCGAGGACCTCGGCCTGGAAGGCCGCCTCCGTGACGTCGACGACGGATTGACCGGCGCCGGGCGGCGGCGCCTCAGCGGCTCGGGCAGCAGCCTCGTTCCGCGCCTTCAGCGCGGCGAGATCGACGGCACCGGACATCGCCGCCACCATCGCCTGGCTGTTCGGATCGGCTGCCGGCTTTCCCCGGGACGGACCACCTCGTGGTGCACCTGGACGCATCCCGCCAGTTTCCCAGATCCGCACGGGGTCGGTGCGACCGGTCCTGCGTTTCCACGCCGGCACCGTCCTAGGTCAAGTCGTAGGTCAGAAGCGCGCGGCCTCGCGGTACTCGCCCCAGATCGGCTTGAACGCGTTGCAGATCTCGCCCAGGGTCGCTTCGGCGCGCGCCGCGTCCAGCATCGCCGGGATCGTGTTCCGCTCGGCCTGCGCGTCGGCGACCATCCGCGCGATGGCGTCATCGACCGCTTCCTGGTCGCGGGCCGCCCGCCGCCCGGCTACGACCTCGCGTTGTGCCAACTCGATCTCGTGCGAGACGCGCAGGATCTCGAGCTCGTCGCCGACGTCGCCCGTCAGGACGTTGACCCCTACGACGCGCTTCTCGCCCTTCTCGAGCGCAACTTGGTAGGTGAAGGCCGAATCGGCGATCTCGGTGATGAACCAGCCGTCTTCGATACCACGCAGGAGCCCGGACGTGATCGTGCCATCGCCGCCGAGATCCCTGATCCGCTCGAAAATCTTCTCGGCCTCGGCCTCGATCCGGTCGGTGAGCGCCTCGACGTACCAGGATCCGCCGAGCGGGTCGGCGACGTTGAGCACGCCGGTCTCCTCCGCGAGCACCTGTTGGGTGCGTAGCGCGATCTGCGCCGCCTTCTGCGATGGGAGCGCGAGCACCTCGTCGAGTGCGTTGGTGTGCAGCGAGTTCGTGCCGGCCAGCACCGCCGCCATGGCCTCCACTGCCGTGCGGACGATGTTGTTGTCCGGCTGCTGCGCGGTCAACGACACGCCTGCGGTCTGCGTGTGGAAGCGCAGCCATTGGGCCCGGTCCGTCTTCGCGCCGTACACGTCACGCAGCCAGCGCGCCCAGATGCGACGGGCCGCCCGAAGCTTGGCGATCTCTTCGAAGAAGTCGATGTGTGCGTCGAAGAAGAACGACAGGCCGGGCGCGAAGCGGTCGACGTCCAGGCCGCGCGATGTGCCGAGTTCGACGTAGCCGAAGCCGTTGGCGAGCGTGAAGGCGAGCTCCTGCGCGGCGGTGGAGCCGGCCTCGCGGATGTGATAGCCCGATACCGACAGCGGCTTGTAGGCCGGGATGTTCGCGTCGACGTACTCCATGAGGTCGCCGATGAGCTTCAGGTGCGGCTCGGGCGGGTAGATCCACTCCTTCTGCGCGATGTACTCCTTGAAGATGTCGGTCTGCAGCGTGCCGTTGAGCTTGGCGGTGTCGGCGCCCTGTCGTTCGGCGGCGACGACGTACATGCACCACGCAGGCACGGCCGGCCCCGAGATCGTCATCGACGTCGTGGTCGAGGCGAGGTCGATGCCGTCGAACAGGATCTCCATGTCGGCGGCGGAGTCGATCGCGACCCCGCAATGCCCGACCTCGCCCAGCGAACGCGGGTCGTCGGAGTCGCGGCCCATCAGGGTCGGCATGTCGAAGGCGACCGACAGGCCACCGCCGCCCTCGGCGAGGATCATCTTGTAGCGCTCGTTGGTCTGCTGCGCGCTGCCGAACCCGGCGAACTGACGGATCGTCCAGGCCTTGCCCCGGTAGCCGGTGGGGTGGATGCCGCGCGTGAACGGGAACTCACCCGGCCACCCGATCCGGTCCATCCGCTCGTCGGCCTCGGTCGGGCCGTACACCGGCTCGACGTCGTCGCCGGACAGCGTCGTGTAGTCGCGGTCGGTCTTTCTCGCCTGGTCGTACCGCTCCTGCCACCGAGCGCGGCCTGCTGCGATCTGCTCTGCGTCCATGTCGTGTCTCCTGTTCCGCACCGCTTACTTCGCTCATGTGACCTTAGGTCGAGCACGACGCCGAAGGTTCGGCCCTACGTCCATCAATTTACTAGGACGTCCTAGTAAACGCCATTCCACGTTCGCACCCTTAGCCTGCCGCTTTCACCGTGACTGCGTGGTGATCAACTGAAAAGTGCTCCAAGTCAACGAGAATCAGGGATGTCGAGTCACTGAGACTGTTGATCAAGGAGCACCTTCGTGGTGAAGAATATCG